>DASYSM010000041.1:0-35080 GCA_036003325.1 Candidatus Limnocylindrales bacterium | reverse complement strand
TCGACAGGCGCATCTCTCTGCACGTCCGACCGCTGGTCGTCCGAACCGACTTTCTGGGCGTGATGTACGGGCGTCCGGGCATGCACGGAGGATGACGAGGACCCCTTCACTGCGGATCATCTCGCGATCACCTGCTGGTCGCCGGCGGGTGGTTGCGGTGGACGTCGCGGCTCTCGTGGCGGCTGTGGATATCGTGGCCGTGGCCATCGTGGGCGTCATGGCCGCGGGCGTAGCCGGCGTGATTGTCGTTGCGGTCGCGGCGGCCGTGGCGGCGTGGCCAGCGTGGGCGGCCGTGGCGTCGTGGCCATGGGGCGTCGCCGCCGAGGACGGTGGCGCCCGGCCCGTGGTGACCGGCGGTCACCGTTTTCTGCGCTTCCGGTCGCTTTCCCCTGGTTTGGCGATCCGTCGTTGACCGACGGTCACCGATTTCGACGACTGACATCGCGTGATCCCACGAATGTGCGCCGGCGGTGACCGTGGGTCACCGATTCGCGTCGCCGGCGAGTGCATGCGAGACGGAACGCACCGATTCGGTGACCGCCGGTCACCGAGGCCCTTGCGGATGAAGGCACCCTCGACCAACGCTCCCGATTCGGTGACCGCGGGTCACCGCAGTGTCTGTCGGCGGGGGCACGCGGGGCCGACCGACCCTGACCGTGGGTCACGCAAACGAGCGCCCCCGGTCCGTGGACGGACCGGGGGCGAAGGTTCCGCTCGGGCGGGCTGGGGGACCCGCCGGAGATGAGGTGGATCAGGCGGTCGCTGTCTGCGGTGTCGTCTGCTTGCCGCGGATCGCGCCCGGATGCCAGGGGGTGCCGAGCATCGGGAGCAGGTAGCGGTCGACGCCGTAGTAGCCGGCGACCTTCCAGCCGAGGATCAGCCCGACGGCGAGGGTGAACAGCACCGGGTTGACCGATGCGGAGCCCGCGAGCAGGAACGACATGTTCATGAGGGCCCCGAAGAAGGCCGCGACACCGGTCAGGCAGCCGACCAGCAGGCCGATCCCGACGGCCATCTCGCCGAACACGATGAGCGGCGCGAACCAGGTGTAGGCCTGATTGTCGAGGAGGGTCTGCAGGAAGGTTCGATACCACTCGAACGTGATGGCCGGGCTGCCGGCGCCCTGCGCCGGGATCGCGACCGCGTGCTGCCAATAGCCCTGCAGCGCGGAACCGCCGTCGAGCCAGCCGGTGCCGCTGAACTTGTGATATCCGGCCTCGAGCCAGGTGAACCCGACGAACAGCCGGATGGGCAGCCAGAACAGGCCGGCCCGCGAGTTGCCGAACAGGAACCGGGTGAACGCCGGGCCTTCGATCTCGATGGTCTCGCCGCCCGGATCCTTCCGCATCTCGAACAGGACCACGAGCAGAGCGAGGAACGACACCCAGAAGGTCACGGTCACGATCTGATCGGCCGTGCTCTTCGGGTCGACTGCGAACCACGGGTTGACGATGAAGAAGAGCGCCACCGCGGCGATTCCACCGAGGACCGCTGCGATGTTTCGCTTGGTTGCCATGAGATTGCCTTCCCTTCCGTTCAAGTCATCCGCCGTCCACGTGACGGTGCTTGTTGACCTGTGTGCATTCAAGCCAAGGACCCAGCTCGGCGACAGCGCCAAGCGGCCCCCTCGGGGGGCCATTCGGCCCATTCTGCTCGGGACCTGGATGTTGTGAACATCTGGTCGAAATGGAGCCCGCGCGCTACACTCCGTGGCCCGTGGTCACCGCCGCACTCGCCGACCCGCTCGCCCCGTTCTCCCCGGCCGTCCGCGACTGGTTCCGGTCGAGCTTCGCGGCGCCGACCGACGCCCAGGTCCGCGGCTGGGCGGCGATCTCGAGCGGGCAGCACACGCTGGTCCACGCACCGACCGGGAGCGGCAAGACCCTCACCGCGTTCCTGTGGACGCTCGACCGGCTCGCGACCCACCCAAGCCCGCCACCGACCCGCGAGCAGCCGGGGCTCGTGCGCGTCCTGTACATCTCGCCGCTCAAGGCGCTGACCTACGACATCGAGCGGAACCTGCGGGCACCCCTGACCGGCATCGCCCTGGCGGCCGACCGCCTCGGGGAGCCCGTGCCGCGCATCTCGGTCGCCAGCCGCACCGGCGACACGGCCGCCGAGGACCGGCGGCAGATCGCCCGCCACCCACCGGACATCCTGATCACGACACCCGAGTCGCTGTACCTGCTGCTGACCAGCGCGGCGCGCGACATCCTGCGCGGCGTGGAGCACGTCATCGTCGACGAGGTCCACGCCATCGCCGGCTCCAAGCGTGGCGCGCACCTCGCGCTGAGCCTCGAGCGGCTCGAGGCGCTCCGTGACGGCGCGCGCCCCGATGCCCCGGCGATGCAGCGGATCGGCCTGTCCGCCACGCAACGGCCGCTCGACACGATCGCCCGGTTCCTCGGCGGGGTCGGACCGGGGCGCGAGGTGACGATCGTCGATGCCGGCGCGCGCAAGCCACTCGATCTCCAGGTCGTCGTCCCGGTCGATGACATGTCGGCGCTCGGGGAGATCCTCCCGCTCGAGGAGCAGCCTGGCGGTCCGGCATCCGGTCGCGGCGACATGCGGACCAGCATCTGGCCGTCGATCCATCCGCGCATCCTCGAGCTCATCCGGAGCCACCGGAGCACGATCGTCTTCACCAACAGCCGGCGGCTGTCCGAGCGGCTCGCGCAGCGGCTCAACGAGCTGGCCGGCGAGGAGCTGGTCCGCGCCCATCACGGCAGCATCGCCCGCGAGCAGCGGGTCCAGATCGAGGAGGAGCTCAAGGCGGGGCGACTCCCCGCGCTGGTCGCCACGTCGAGCCTCGAGCTCGGGATCGACATGGGCGCCGTCGACCTCGTGATCCAGGTCGAGAGCCCGACCAGCGTCGCCCGCGGCCTCCAGCGCATCGGCCGGGCCGGGCACCAGGTCGGCGCGCCCAGCAAGGGCGTGATCTTCCCGAAGTATCGCGGCGACCTGCTCGAGTGCGCGATCGTCACGCGCCGGATGCACGAGGGCGCGATCGAGTCGACCCAGATCCCGCGCAACCCGCTCGACGTCCTCGCCCAGCAGCTGGTGGCGATGACGGTCATGGACCGCTGGTCGGTGGACGAGCTGCTGGCCGTCGTCCGCGGCGCCTTCCCGTACGAGACGCTGACACGTGAGGTGCTCGAGGGCGTGCTCGGGATGCTCGCCGGCGCGTATCCATCCGATGAGTTCGCCGAGCTCAAGCCCCGGGTCGTGTGGGACCGCGTGACGGACATGGTCGAAGGCCGCCGGGACGCGCGGGTGGTGGCTGTCACCTCGGGCGGGACCATCCCCGATCGCGGGCTGTTCGGCGTGTTCATGGTCGGCGAGGCGGGAACGCCGGGGCGCCGGGTCGGCGAGCTCGACGAGGAGATGGTCTACGAGCTGCGCGCCGGGATGCACGGCGACGTCATCGTCCTCGGGGCGAGCAGCTGGCGGGTCGAGGAGATCGGCCGCGACCAGGTCACGGTCAGCCCCGCACCGGGCGTCCCGGGCAAGCTGCCGTTCTGGAAGGGTGACGCCGTGGGCCGGCCGGCCGAGCTCGGACGGGCTCTCGGGGCCTTCGTCGGTGAGCTGGAGAGCGACCTCGCCCGCGGCGCCGCGGGCCGGCGCGCGGCGACCACGCGGCTGCGCGAGACGCACGACCTTGATGAGCTCGCCGCGGACAACCTGCTCGCCTATCTCGACGACGAGCGGGAAGCGACGGGCGCGCTCCCGACCGACAAGCGGATCGTCGTCGAGCGCTTCCGCGACGAGCTCGGCGACTGGCGGCTGTGCATCCTCAGCCCGTTCGGCGGCCGCGTCCACGCCCCGTGGTCGCTGGCCCTCGAGGCGCGGATCGGCGAGCGGCTCGGACTCGAGGTCCAGACCATCTGGTCCGACGACGGCATCGCCGTCCGGCTGCCCGAGGGCGACGCCCCGCTCGACGGCATCGAGGCGCTGCTGTTCCCGGAGCCCGACGAGCTGGAGGACCTCGTCGTCGGGCAGCTGTCCACGTCCGCCCTGTTCGCCAGCAGGTTCCGCGAGAACGCCGCGCGGGCGCTCCTCCTGCCACGCCGGCGGCCCGGGACCCGGACCCCGCTCTGGCAGCAGCGCCAACGCTCGGCGGACCTGCTGGCGGTCGCCTCGCGCTACGGCTCGTTCCCGATCCTGGTGGAGACGTACCGGGAGTGCCTGTCGGACGTGTTCGACCTGCCCGGCCTGCGCGACATCCTCGGCGGCGTCGCCCGGCGCGAGATCGCGGTCCATGGGGTCGAGACCGTCCGCGCCTCGCCGTTCGCGGGCAGCCTGATGTTCGACTACGTCGCCGCCTACATGTACGACGGCGACACGCCGATGGCCGAGCGGCGGGCAGGAGCGCTCACGCTCGACCGCGACCTCCTGCGCGAGCTGCTCGGCCAGGAGGAGCTGCGCGAGCTGCTCGATCCGGACGCGCTGGCCGATCTCGAGCTGAGCCTCCAGGCGCTCGCCGATGACCGTCGGGCATCGACGCTCGACGGGGTCCACGACCTGCTCCGCCGGCTGGGCGACCTGTCCGGAGCCGAGGTGGCGGCACGGACCGAGGGCGGGGCGACCGCCGCCGGTCCGTGGCTCGAGGAGCTCGCGGCCGGGCGCCGGGCGGTCCGGACGCGGATCGCGGGCGACGACCGCTGGATCGCCATCGAGGACGTCGCGCGCTACCGCGACGGCATCGGGATCACCGCGCCGGTCGGCGTGCCGGCGGCGTTCCTCGGTCCGGCCGCCGGGGCGCTGGACGGGCTGCTGTCGCGCTACGCGCGGACCCACGGGCCGTTCCTGACACCGGACCCGGCGCAGCGCTGGGGGCTGCCGGTCGGTGTCGTCGGCGACGCGCTCGAGCGGCTGCTGGCCGCCGGCTCGCTCCTGCGCGGGGAGTTCCGGCCGGGCGGGGCGGAGCGGGAATGGTGCGATCCCGAGGTCCTCAGGCTGCTCCGGCGCCGCTCGCTCGCCCGGCTCCGGCGCGAGGTCGAGCCGGTCGACCCCGTCGCGCTGGCGCGCTTCCTGCCCGAGTGGCAGGGAGTCGCCGCGGTCGGCCAGGGTCGCCCGCCGCTTCGCTCGACGGCCGCCCTGGAACGGCTTGCCGAGGTCGTCGACCAGCTGGCCGGGCTGCCGATCCCGGCCTCGGTCCTCGAGCGGGACGTCCTGCCGGCACGGGTGCCGGGCTACCAGCCCCGCCTGCTCGACGAGCTGGGAGCGTTGGGCGAGGTCGCCTGGGTCGGGCGGGGGAGCCTCGGGCGCGACGACGGTCGGATCGCCCTGGTCCGGCCCGGTCGCGAGATCCTCCGCCCGGTCGGATCGCCCGACGGCGCTGCGTCGCCGGCCGAGCCGCGTCATGTGGCGATCCGCGAGCACCTCGCCGCGCGCGGGGCATCGTTCTATCGCGAGCTCTTCGCGGCCGCGCGCGGGACCTCCGACCGGGAGGTGCTCGATGCGCTGTGGGACCTCGTCTGGGCCGGCGAGGTGACCAATGACACGTTCGCGCCGCTCCGGGCCCTGCGCTGGAAGCGATCCGGGAGTGGCCCTCGCCGCGCGGGCAGCGGACGCGGGCGACTGACCGCGCTGGGTCCGCCGGAGGCGGCCGGGCGCTGGTCGCTCGTCGCCCCGGAGCTCGGCCGGTCGACCGCCACGGAACGGCTCCACGCGCAGAGCCTGGCGTTGCTCGACCGTCACGGCGTGCTGACCCGCGAGGCCGTCGCGACCGAGGGGATCGACGGCGGCTTCGCGGCGGTCTATCCGGTCCTGCGCGCGATGGAGGACGCCGGCCGGATCCGGCGCGGCTATTTCGTCGATGGGCTCGGCGCGGCGCAGTTCGCGCTGGCCGGGGCACTGGACCGCTTGCGCGCAGCCCGCGATCCGGCCGATCCGCCGACGACGGGGGCGGTCCACCTTCTGGCCGCCGCGGATCCGGCCAACCCGTACGGTGCCGCGCTCGCATGGCCCCGCCGGGGCGACACGGACCGGCGGCCGCTCCAGCGCGCCGCGGGCGCCTACATCGTGCTCGTGGACGGCGTCGCGTCGGTCTATCTCGAACGCGGTGGTTCGACCCTCCAGACGCTCCCGGCCGCCGACGACCCGGCCGTGGCGGTCAGTTCGTTCCGTGCCCTCGGGTCGCTCGTCACCGACGGCCGCGTCCGCGAGCTCGTCATCCGCAAGGTCGATGGCGAGGAGGTCGCCGCCTCCTCGTTCCGGCCGTCGCTGCTCGAGGCCGGCTTCGTCGCCGGCTACCGCGGGCTCGTCCTGCGACCGCCGCGCGCCGGGGTCTGAGCGTCCGACGGTGCCCGAAGGCGACACGCTCTTCCGGACCGCCGCGGGCCTGCGGCCGTACCTCGTCGGCCGGAGGGTCACGGCCGCCCGGACCGGCGGACCCGGGCCGGTCCCGCAGGTGGCCCGCATCGTCGGGCACGAGGTCACCGCGGTCGAGTCCCTCGGCAAGAACCTCCTGATCCGGTTCGACAACGGGCTCGAGATCCGGACGCACCTGCGGATGAACGGCTCGTGGCACCGTTACCGGCCGGGCGAGGCGTGGCGCCGGCCGGCGGCCCGGGCGCGTCTCGTCCTCGAGGTCCCGGGCGCGGTCGCCGTCTGCTTCGATGCTCCGGTCGTCGAGCTCCTCGAGCAGCGTGCCGAAACGCTCCACCCATCGCTCGGCCGGCTCGGGCCGGACGTCCTCGCCCCCGACTTCGCGGTCGAGGAGGCGGTCCGCCGGCTGCGCGATCCGGCTCGGGCAGGGACCCCGATCGGCGAGGCGCTCATCGACCAACGCGCGCTGGCCGGGCTGGGCAACGTCTACAAGAGCGAGATCCTGTGGATCGAGCGGGTGTCGCCGTTCGCGACGATGGCCGAGCTCGACGACGCGACGCTGCGGCGGCTGGTCGACACCGGCCGCCGGCTGCTGGTCGCGAACGCCACGACCACCGGTGGGCCGGAACGCGTCACGACCATGGGCGATCGTCGTGCGCCGGGTCCGCTCTACGTCTACGGCCGCACCCGCCGCCCGTGCCGCCGCTGCCGGACACCCATCGTCAGCGCGCAGCAGGGCACCGATATCCCGCGCACGACCTACTGGTGTCCGAGCTGCCAACGGTAGGCATCACCCGGTCGCAGCGGAAGAGGTCGGCGACCCGCCGCGTATGATCGCGGCGCATGTGCGAGCAGTTCATCGCCCGGTCCGCGGAGCCATTCCGGCTCGATGAGCTGTGGGCGTTCACCGAGCGGCTCGAGCGCTTCGGGCTGGCCGGTTTCGGCTGGGGTGCGGCCTGGCGCGCGACCGACGGCCGGCTCGCCTCGTACCGCGACATCCGGGCCTTTCGCGACGACCCCGGTCGCGCGGCGGTCGGGCGGACGGAGACGACTACCGTGCTGGTCCACCTGCGCCGCCCGTCGCGCCTGTCGACCCTCACCCTCGCCGACACGCAGCCGTTCGCCGACCCGGCCGGCCGCTTCGCGTTCAGCCACAACGGCGACCTGCGTGACTACCGGCGGCTCCGCGCGCAGTACCGCGCGGGCGGGCGCATCGATGGTCGTGCCGACAGCGAGGTCGGCCAGCGCTGGCTCGAGGACGCCTGGCGCGACGACGTGCCCGCGGGACGGCTGCTGTGCGCCCTCCACGAGCGGTTCGGTGGCCAGGCCAATCTCGCGCTCCTCGCCGCCGACGGCATGCCGCATCACTACGCGGGCAACGTCGAGAACCCGGTCTTCGCCTTCCGTCTGGGGCGGATCGGCATCGTGTCGACCGGGCTCTACTCGCTCGACCGGTCGGTCTTCCGGTTCGCCGCGCCGGGCGCGACGGAGCGGCGGCTCGTCCGGCCCGGCACATCGGTCTCGCTCGATCCCGACGGGAGCGCATCGAGCGCGGACGCCGGATGACGATCGACCCTCGGGTCGACCTCGCGACCGGCCGCCCGGTGACGCGCCTACCGAACCGCGAGCTCGTCCGGATCTCGCTGTACTGGCTCGGCCTGTCATCAGTCTTCGCCGGTCTCAGCTACATCATGGCCAGCCGACTCGAGTTTGCGGGGCTCGTCGACAAGGCCGGTGCGGGACGGGCGCTCTTCCTGGTCTCGATCAGCGGCGCGGTCATCGCGGTCATCGTCCAGCCGACGATCGGCTCGATCTCGGACTACACCATCACGCGCTGGGGCCGCCGCAAGCCGTACATCTTCATCGGCTCGCTGCTCGACCTCGTCTTCCTGGTCGGGATCGCCTACAGCGACACGCTCATCGCCATCGCGGCCTTCGTCGCCCTGCTGCAGTTCAGCTCGAACTTCGCGCAGGGGCCGTTCCAGGGGTACGTGCCCGATCTCGTGCCGGCCGCCCAGGTCGGGACCGCCAGCGCGCTCGTCGGGATGATGCAGATCCTCGGCGTCGTGTCCGGGTACGCCATCGGTGCGCTCGCGGCCGCTTTCCACCGGTACGAGATCGGCCTCATCGCCATCGGCGTGCTGGAAGTCGCGACGATGCTGTCGGTGGTCGTCCGGGTCCGCGAAGGGCCCTCGCCCAAGTCGCGCGAGGGTCGCCCATGGCGCTCGATCGCGGCCGAGGCGTGGGGCACCGACATCCTGCGCGAGCACAGCTTCCTGTGGCTGGTCGCCTCGCGTCTGGCGATCCTGATGGGCGGCTCCGTGCTGACCAGCCTCGCGGTGTTCTACCTCGCGCGGACGATGGGCCTCGACGAGCACGACTCGGGGCTGGTCTTCATCCCGCTCGTCGCGCTGGTCGCGGTCGGGACCGTTGCCGCGGTCGTGCCGGCCGCGCGGATCTCCGACCGGGTCGGGCGGAAGCGCGTCATCTGGGCGAGCTGTGCCGTGAGCGCGATCGGACTCGGGGCCGTCGCGAGCGCGCCCAGCCTGCCGTTCGCGTTCGCCGGCGCGCTGCTCTACGGCATCTCGGCGGGGATGTTCCTGTCGGTCGATTGGGCGCTCATGACCGACATCATCCCGAAGGCCTCGTCCGGCCGGTACATGGGCCTGTCGAACGTGGCGACCGCATCGGCCGGCGTCCTGGCCATCGCCATCGGCGGGACGCTGATGGACCTGGTCGGTGGCCCGGGCCTCGATCCGTCCGGGCCACGGGCGGCGCTGTGGCTGGCGGTCGTCCTGATGGGCATCGGTGCGCTGCTGCTCCGGCCGGTCGACGAGCGACGCCGCGAGGACGGTCCACTCGCGGCCGGCGAGGGCGCGGTCGCGCCGGCCGTGAGCTAGGTGCGTGCCTCGCCGAAGCTGGAGCGGGCGTCCGACACCCAGCGCCGCCACGTCACCGGCCTGAGGAAGTCGAACGGGTCGGCCTTGCGGTAGAACCACGGGACGGTCGCCCACAGATAGACGACGTAGTCGAGCCGGATCGGGCGCGCGCCGAACCCGAACAGGGCCTGGAGCTGGAGGATCGTCAGCGGCAGGGTCAGCAGGCTCAGCCCGACCGAGACGGCCAGCCAGAGCAGCCCCCACGGCCAGGTCTTGCGGGGCAGGATCGGCAGGAACACGACCGGCACCCATTTCATCCAGGTGGCCAGCGCCCAGAGCAGGCCGCCGAGCCGCGGCCCCGTGAACTGCGCCGCCCAGAGCATCAGCGTCAGCTGCAGGTTGATGTTGCCGGTGTCGAGGTTGGCGGCGAACGGGAAGGCCAGCGCGGCGACGATGACCGCCGTCGTCAGCGGCCGTCGCCGGTATGCCCAGTGGATCGTCCAGAGCAGCAGCAGGATGGTCCCGACCCGCCACACGAACCAGGCGACGTCCCACGGCAGCATCGCCCACGGCGCGAACATCGGGAGCATCCACGGGGCGTAGACGTAGGGCAGGAACGGGCCGACCGGGTGGTACGGGTCGCCACCGTTGATCCAGATCCGGACGCCGGCCCAATAGGCCCGAGCGTCCGCGCCGCCCGCCTCGCCGCGTGCGATCAGTCCCGACAGGATCAGCGCGAACGTCAGGCTCAGCAGGAGGACGGCGGCGATCCGCCGCGGGTCGCGCAGGCGGGAGACCTCGCGGCGCAACGCCCGCCGGAAGACGCCGGCCCGGCGGCGCGTGCCGCGATCGACGACGTCCGACAGGTCCACCCGGATGCGACCGCGTCCGCGGGCCGTGCCCGGGACGGGCTGCAGGCCGGGAGGCGGCGCCGACTGGGTCATGTCGCCGCCGTCGCGGTCAGCCCTCGGCGGGGTCGAGCCGGTCGAGCCGAACGGCCAGCATCAGCGCCCAGACGGGCAGCAGGATCCCGGTCGCGGCCGCGCTGACGAGGTCACCGATGGGGCCGTCGACGACCTCGCCCAGGACCATGCCGACGATGAGCGCGAGCGCACCGGCCCAGGCCAGCCAGCGCCAGGACGGCGGCAGCCCGCGGCGACGGATGAGGCTCCCCGCGGCGACCAGCGCGATCGCCGCGAAGACGCTCGAGCCGTGGGACAGCCAGTCCGTCGCGCCCTGGATGATGCTGATCGCCCAGAACTGGCTGATCGACTCCTCGGTCTTGAAGCCGCAATCGCAATAGGCCTGGTCGATCGTCACCCGCGTCGCGCCGACATAGATCAGTGCCCCGGCCAGCGCGAGGACCGCGCTGACGATGATCGACACGCGCAGGAGCCCCGCGCGGTCATCGCTTCCGGCCAGCGCCGCGAGGGGGTCCGCCAGCAGTGCGAGGGCACCGAACGCCACGATGGCGGCCAGGTTCGTCGCCAGGTCGAGCGGCCAGCGTGCCTCGAGATACGGTCGGATCGCCTCGAGCCTGCCGGGCAGATCGACCGTGTCCGGGATGTCCGGTGGATGGGCGACGAGGTCAAGCCCGAGCACGAGGCCGAGCAGGGTCCCGATGAAGGCGCTGATCGCAAAGATCCAGAGAAGCGCCCGAGTGACTGACCACCGCGCCGCCATCCCGACCTCCTTCGTGTGGCCTCGGCCGCGTGGAGAGTATCACCACGGCCTCGGCGGGCGGGGTGGTCCGGCACGGTCTCGACCCGGCCGGGTCGGCTATCCTCTCGGGAAGCCTCACGAGGGAGAACGGCGTCTGTGGCCGACGGGACCGTCATCATCATCGGCGGCGCGGAGGACAAGGTCCGCGACCGGGTCATCCTGAGCCGGTTCGTGGCGCTGGCCGGCGGGTCGGACGCGACGATCGCGGTCATCAGCACCGCGTCCTCGCTCGGGCTCGAGGCGGGCGAACGCTATCGGGCGATCTTCGGTGAGCTCGGCGTCAGGACCGTCCGACCGCTCCACGCGGTCACCCGCCCGCAGGCCAACGACGAGACAGCGGTCCTCGCGGTCCGCGACGCGACCGGTGTCTTCCTGACCGGCGGCAACCAGCTGCGGCTGTCGTCGACGATCGGTGGCACGCTGCTGGCGGACGCCGTCCTCGACCGCTTCCAGCACGGCGCGGTCGTGGCCGGCACGTCGGCCGGGGCATCGGCCATGTCGAGCCACATGATCGCATTCGGGACATCGGGCGCGACGCCCAAGCATCGGATGGCGCAGATCGCCGCCGGACTCGGTGTCCTGCCCGGGGTGATCATCGACCAGCATTTCCAGCAGCGGAACCGGCTCGGCCGGTTGCTCAGCCTCATCGCCCAGAACCCGAGCCTGCTCGGGCTCGGGGTGGACGAGGACACCGCAGGCGTCGTCGGCCCGGATCATGTCATGGAGGTGATCGGCCGGGGCTCGATCACCGTGGTCGACGGCTCGCGCTCCGAGACCGACGCCTGGGAGGTCCACGGCCACCGGCCATTGATGATCAGCGGGGTCGTCCTCCATTCATTGCCCGCCGGCTACCGCTTCGATCTGCGCCGGCGCGAGCGCGTCGCCACGCCGACCCTGCACGCGCTCCCCGGCGGCGAGGCCGCATCAAGCTAGCGGAGGATCCCGTGACCGACACCGTGGCCGGCAGCACGCCCGCGACGCGCTCGAAGCGCGGGAGCCGACGCGCCGCCGCCGGGTCGAGCGACGGTCCGGCACCGACCCTGCGGATCCTCGAGACCCGTGTCCTGCGCGGTCCCAACTACTGGGCGCGCGAGCCGGTCATCCGGCTGCTGGTCGACCTCGGCGTGCTCGAGCGGTACCCCTCCAACCTCCTGCCGAACTTCACCGACGCGCTGGTCGCCCTGCTGCCCACGCTCGAGGACCACGCCTGCTCGCTCGGCCGGCGCGGCGGCTTCATCACCCGTCTGCGTGACGGCACATGGGTCGGTCATATCGCCGAGCACGTCGCGCTCGAGTTCCAGAACCTCGCCGGGACCGACGTCCGTCACGGCAAGACGCGGGCGGCGGGCAAGCCCGGCCAGTACAACTGCATCTACGAGTACCGCGAGGAGGCGGTCGGCCTCGAGGCCGGCCGGATGGCCGTCGCGCTGGTCAACCACCTGGTCGCCCCCGACGATCCAGCCGTCTTCTTCGACTTCGCGCCCGAGCTCGAGCGGCTCATCCGGCTCGCCGAGCGGCAGGCGTTCGGGCCGTCGACCCAGGCCCTCATCGACGAGGCGGTCAGCCGCGACATCCCGTTCATCCGGCTCGACCGCCACTCGCTGGTCCAGTTCGGCCACGGGGTCCATCAGCAACGGATCCGGGCGACGATGACCTCGCGGACGTCGGCCATCGGTGTCGACATCGCGTCGGACAAGAGCCTGACCAATCGACTCCTCGATTCGGCCGGGTTGCCCGTGCCGCGCAGCGAGGTCGTCGACAGCGAGGAGGCTGCGGTCTCCGCCTCCCGGCGCCTCGGCTATCCGTGCGTGGTCAAGCCGCTCGACGGCAACCACGGCCGCGGCGTCCACCTCGACCTGCGCTCCGAGGACGCCGTCCGGGCCGCGTTCCACGGAGCCGTGGCGCAGAGCCGAGCCGGCGATGTCGTGGTCGAGACCTACGTGGCCGGCAGCGACTACCGCTGCCTGGTCATCGGCGGCAAGGTCGCGGCCATCGCCGAGCGCGTTCCGGCGTCGGTGACCGGCGACGGCGAGCACACCGTCCGCGAGCTGGTCGACATCGCCAACAGCGACCCACGGCGCGGCATCGGCCACGAGAAGGTGCTCACCCGGATCAAGGTCGACGAGGCGGCCGAGGCGCTCGTCGGCGCCCAGGGCCACACGATGGACGACATCCTGCCCGACGGGACATGGGTCAAGCTCGCCCTGACCGGCAATATGTCGACCGGCGGCACGTCGATCGACCGGACGATGGAGGCGCACCCCGACAACGTCGAGATCGCCGAGACGGCAGCCCAGATCGTCGGCCTCGACGTGGCCGGCATCGACTTCATCTGCCCCGACATCACGACCCCGGTGCGCGAGACGGGCGGTGCCATCGTCGAGGTCAACGCCGCGCCCGGCTTCCGGATGCACACCCACCCGACCGAGGGAGAGCCGCAGTACGTCGCGCGGCCGGTCATCGACTCGCTGTTCCCGGCCGGCTCCTCGGCGCGGATCCCGATCGTGGCCGTGACCGGGACCAACGGCAAGACCACGACCGTCCGGATGATCGCCCACATCCTGAAGCTGATGGGCCGGCGCGTCGGGATGACCTCGACCGACGGGATCGTCATCGATGGCCGGCTCATCAAGAAGGGCGACATGTCGGGGCCGAAGTCGGCGTTGATGGTCCTCCAGAACCCGACCGTCGATACGGCCGTGTTCGAGGTCGCACGTGGCGGGATCCTGCGCGAGGGTCTCGGCTACGACCGCAACGACGTGGCCGTCGTGACCAACGTCACCGGCGACCATCTCGGTCTGGGCGGCATCGATTCGATCGGCCAGCTGGCCAACGTCAAGGGCGTCGTGGTCGAGGCGGTGCCGCGGTCCGGCACGGCGGTCCTCAACGCCGACGACAGCCACGTCTACCGGATGGGCCGCCATTGCGCCGGCCGGGTCGTGCTGTTCAGCATGGCGACGGCCAAGGGCGAGGACGGCTACGACCGGGTCGACGGCCACACGTCGCGTGGTGGCGCGGCGTTCCGCCTCGAGACGACGCCCGAGGGCGAGCTGATCGTGCTCCGGCTCGGCTCGCGGACGATGCCGGTCCTGTACACCCACCTGATCCCGGCCACGTTCGGCGGCCGCGCCCGGATGAACGTCGCGAACGCGCTCGCCGCCGCCGCAGCCGCGTGGGCGACCGGTGCACACCTCCACGACATCCGGCAGGGGCTGCGGACCTTCTCGACGTCCTTCTTCCAGGCACCGGGGCGGCTCAACCTGATCGACGTCGGTGGCGTGCGTGTGGTCATCGACTACTGCCACAACGTCGACGGCATGCGTCAGCTGGCGGACTTCGTCAGCCGGATGATGGTCGAGACCCCGACCAAGCCCGGCCGGCTCGGTGCGGCGACCACCGGCGTCCGGTCGGGCCGGGCGATCGGCGTCATCGGCATCCCGGGCGACCGGCGCGACGAGGACCAGCGCCAGTACGGCGCGATCGCGGCCGGCGCGTTCGACGAGATCATCGTCCGCGAGGACAAGAACCTGCGCGGCCGGCCGGCGGGTGAGACGGCCGCCAACGTGCTCGACGGCATCCGGGCCGCCAAGGGCGAGGGTGCGGGCCGGGCGGTGCGCTTCGAGAAGGTCCTCGACGAGATGACCGCGGTCCGGGCCGCCTTGCGACGGGCCATCCCGGGCGATCTCGTCGTGTGCTGCGTGGACGATGCGATCGCGGTCTATCGCGAGGCGATGGCCGCCGCCGGGACGACCCGCGGCGGGACTGCCTTCGCCGACCCCGGTGAGCTCGAGGCGCCGGAGGGTTAGGGTCGCGATCGCGCTCGGGCCAGGGAGCCCACAGGGGGATTTCGGTGCGCTCACGCACCATTCGTCGGTCGCTGCAATGTCCGCGTCCGTCCCGAGTTGTACAGTCAGCCGACTTGTCGGAGCCCCCCAGCTCCAGAACGCAACAGGAGGAGTGTCGCGTGAGAGTGTTGATGCAGCGCGCAGCGGTCGCGGCGATGGCCGGACTGTTGATCGCCGGCCTCGTCGGCGGGACGGTCAGCGCCGCCTCGAGCGGCCGGGCGACGATCGCCGGCCAGGTGCCCTCGTGGGCCAAGGCGGCGAACTTCAAGTCCGCCACGGCGGGCACGGACCGGCTCGGTTTCCGGGTCTATCTCGGCTGGTCGGATCCGTCCGGTGCGGCGGCCGTCGCAGCTGCCGTGTCCAACCCCAAGAGCGCCTCGTACGGCAAATACCTGACCGCGGCCCAGTTCCGGCAGCGCTTCAGCCGGAGCCAGGCACAGGTCCAGGCGGTCCAGTCGTGGTTGCGCGGCGCGGGGTTCACGGTCGACTACACACCGTCGAACCGCCTGTACGTCGCCGCCGAAGGAACCGTCGCGCAGGCCGCGGCGGCGTTCAAGACGACATTCGGGAACTACCGCGTCAACGGGATGACCCTGCGCTCGCCGAAGAGCGCGATCAGCATCCCGTCGAGCCTGGCCGGGACGGTCGAGGCGATCGCCGGACTCGACGAGAGCGCAGCCCTCGTGCGGCCGACCAGCCAGCCCGTCGCGCCGCCGCCTGACGCGTTCGTGAATGGCACGCCATGCTCCACCTACTGGGACGAGATCGACACGAGCACGCCCGCCAACGGGACGTCGCTGCCGGACATCTATGGCAGCCCGACCCCCTACGCGCCGTGCGGCTACACGGCGTCGCAGGTCCGCGGCGCCTATGGCGTGCCGAGCGAGCTCACCGGAGCCGGCGTGACCGTCGCGATCATCGATGCCTACGCGTCGCCGACGATCGTGAGCGACGTGCAGACGTGGTCCTCGCGGCATGGGGTCCCAGCGTTCAAGCCCGGCCAGTTCAGCCAGGTCGTCGCTCCGGGCACCTACCGCCGACCACAGAACAACCGCCAGGATCCGCAGGGCTGGTCCGGTGAGGAGACGCTCGACATCGAGGCCGTCCACGGCATGGCGCCCGATGCCAAGGTCATCTACGTCGGTGCCCCGAACAACTATCAGGACCTCGACGCCGCGCTCAACCACGTCGTCGATCGGCACCTCGCCGACATCGTGACGAACTCCTACGGCTGGAACGGCGAAGCGCTGCCGACCGGCTTCGTCAAGCCCGTCCACGACATCCTCATCCAGGCGGCGGCCGAAGGGGTGGGCATCTACTTCTCGTCCGGCGACAACGGCGACGAGACCGGTGGCGATCCGGCCAACGCGGCCGCGGCCACCCCCGACTTCCCGGCCTCCGATCCGTGGGTCACCGCGGTCGGCGGGACGAGCATCGGCATCGCCCAGGACGACTCCATCGCGCTCGAGACGGGCTGGGAGTCCGGCACGAGCACGTACGACTCGGACACGAACACCTGGACGCCCGCACCTCCCGGTGCGTACCTGTACGGCGGCGGCGGTGGCACCAGCCATATCTTCGCCCAGCCCGCCTATCAGGCCGGTGTCGTCCCGGATGCCATGTCGAAGGCCAATGGCTCGACCAAGATGCGGGTCGTCCCGGATGTGTCCGCCCTCGGAGACCCGAATACCGGCTTCCTGATCGGACAGACCCAGACATTCCCGGATGGGACCGCCAAGTACTCCGAGTATCGGATCGGCGGGACGAGCCTGTCGTCGCCGATCTTCGCCGGCATGATGGCCGACCTCCAGCAGCTGAAGGGACACGCGATCGGCTTCGCCAATCCGTTGCTCTACAGCCTGCCGGCAGGGGCGTACCACGACATCCTGCATGTCGCGAACGCCGGCGTCGTCCGATCCAACTTCGTCAACTCGGTCGATGCCAGTGACGGCTACGCCTACATCTTCCGGTCGTTCGACTTCACGACCGGGCTGACCATCCATACCGTCCCGGGCTATGACAACGTCACCGGCCGCGGGAGCGTCAACGGAGGCACGTTCTTCCACTGATCAGGTAGTCCGGCCACCGGGCCGGACGACACAGCGAGAGCCGGGCCCGACGGCCCGGCTCTCGTGCTGTCCGGCGGCGCGCGCGGTCGCCGGACGCCTGCGACGTCGGGCGGGGACGGTCCGTTCAGGCCGGCCGAGGCCGCCCCTGCAGTCGCGGGACCAGCTCGGTCAGCTCGGTCGCCACGTCCACCGGCCGCGCACCGAGCCGCTGAAGCAGCGCGAACACGCCGTCGCGGTCCTCGTGGCACATCAGCACGATGACCCGCGGCGCAGTCGATCGCCCGCCGTGCGCGCTGGCCCCGGCGGCGCCATCGAGCTCGGCCTGCAGGGCGGTGGTCTCGGAGTCGTAGATCGGCACGTCCTCTGCCGAGAAGCCGCCGGCCACGACGCCGACCATCAGCTCGCCCACGACGGACTGCGCCGTCCGGCCGCGCAGGTACTTGAGGGTCTGCTTGATGGCCACCCGCTGCGACCGTTGCGCGGCGATCCTGCCGATCCCGCGCAGCGTGTCGTCGGGCCGGTCGCCGGCCGTCCCGATGATCGTCGTGATCGGCGCCGCTCGTCCGGCCGCGCCGCCGGCGATCCCCTCGGCCACGTCGAGCACGGCACCCACCCCTGCCTCGTTGTGCGCGAAGTCGACGATGACGACCCTCGAGCCCACGCGGAACAGGTTGAGCCGCCCCGGCGACCGCTCCGTGTCCGGCGCGAAATGAGCCAACCCGCGACCGACCTGGTCGATGGTCGCGCCGAGACCGCGCGCCCCGCCGGCGGCCGCCAGCGCGTTCGCGACGTTGTGACGGGCCAGTCCGCCGATGGTGATCGGGACGGCGCCGACCTCGACGATCGGGGTCTCCTCACCGCCGTCGGCTTCGACGATGGAACCGTTCCGCACCAGATATGCCCGTCCGCCGCGCGCCCGGTGGCGACGGACCACTCGGGACTCGTCCCCGAGCATGGTGAACAGCGCGACCCGGGCGCGGACCCGACGGGCGACCGCGGCGACCAGCGGGTCATCGGCGTTGAGCACCACCCAGCCGTCGGGCCGGGTGATGCGACAGATCGTCGACTTGACCTCGGCCAGCTCTGGCAGCGTGTGGATGCCCTGCAGGTCGAGGTGATCCGACGAGACGTTGGTCAGCACGCTGGCGTCATTCGATTCGTAGCCGACGCCGCGCAGGACGATGCCGCCGCGTGCCGTCTCCAGCACGGCGACGTCGATGTCGCGTCGAGCCAGCACCTGGCGTGCGCCACCGGGACCCGTCCAGTCGCCCGGCTCGACCATCCGCTCGTCGTACAGGATGCCGTCGGAGGTGGTCGTCCCGACATGGCGCCCGGCCAGCAGCAGGATGTGGGTGATCAGCCGCGTCACCGTGCTCTTGCCATTGGTCCCGGAGATCGACACCGCCGGCACGCGGCGATCGGCGTCGCGCAGCCACTCGGGCGGCGTCGCCCGGGCCGCCACGATCCGGTCGGTCACGCGGGTCAGCAGCCGGTCCTGGGCGCCGGTCAGCCGAGCGGTCCGCGACGGCGACACGTCGCGCTCGACGAGGGCGAGCGCCGCCTCGGTCAGAGTCAGCGCGCGCTCGGCACCGAGCCACGGGAAGGTGACGATCCAGTGGCCCGGATCGGACGAGCGGTGGACCGTCAGCCCGCCGCGACCCTCGCCGTGGTCGACGCGCAGGCGTCGGATCCAGGCTGCCAGCGCGGCGACGCCGTCCGGCCACTCGCGACTCGGGACCGCGGCGCCGAGGTGGACCAGCGCGTGCCGCCCGGGATCGCGCTGCCCGTACCACGTGCGGCGCCGGCCGATGGCGACCTCGAGCTTGACCACCGGCTCGAGCCGGTAGACGTTCGGACCCTCGAGCAGGCGCGTCTCGACCAGTCGCACGGTCCGGGCAGGATAGCAAGGAGCCAGCGGCTAGACTGCGCCCATGACCGCCTCGACCGAGACGCTCCCGACCCCGTCGGACATCGAGCTCGACGCGCTCCGCGCCGTCGTCACCGCCGACCTGCCGGCCTACCTCGACGACCTCCGGCGCCTGGTCGACATCGACTGCGGCAGCTATACCCCGGCCGGGGTCGACGAGGTCGGCCGATGGGTGACGGCCTTCCTCGCCGGTCTCGGGGCCGAGATCGAGACCCGGCCGGACCCGTCCGGTCGCCTGGGTGCCACCGTCATCGCCAGCTTCCACGGCCAGGCCGGTGGTCCGCGGGCCCTCCTCATCGGGCACATGGACACGGTGTTCGACCCGGGGACCGCCGCCGAGCGGCCGTTCCGGGTGGACGACGGCGTGGCCTACGGCCCGGGCGTCACCGACATGAAGTCCGGCCTTCTCGCGGGCCTGTATGCGCTCAAGGCGATCATCACCGAGCGCGGCGGCCTGCCGTTCGAGCGCGTCGTGTTCATCGCCAATCCCGACGAGGAGATCGGCTCGCCGACCTCGACCGCGCACATCCGCGAGGTCGCCCTCGACAGCGACGTCGCGCTGGTGCTCGAGTGCGCTCGCGCCAACGGCGACATCGTCTCGGCGCGGAAAGGGATCCTCGACCTGCGGATCGTCGTCCACGGCCGGGCAGCCCATGCCGGCGTCGAGCCCGAGAAGGGACGCAGCGCCATCCTCGAGGCGTCCCGGATCGTCCGCGACCTGCACGAGCTCAACGGGCGCTGGCCGGACGTGACGGTGAATGTCGGCCTCATCGGCGGCGGGACGCGTCCCAACGTGGTCGCCGACAGGTGCTCGCTCGAGGTCGACGTCCGGGCGGTGACGCGCGACGCGCTCGAGAGCGCCGAGGCCGAGGTCCGGCGGATCGCCGAGGCGACCGAGATCCCGGACACGACCGTCGACTTCGAGCCGATGGCCCGCTGGTGGCCGATGGAGAGGCTCGAGCGGAGCGGCCGCCTCGTCGACCACGCCAGGGCGGTGTCGGCGGCGCTCGGCTTCGACGTCGGCGAGGCCTCGACGGGGGGCGCGTCGGACGCCAACACGACCTCCGGGCTGGGGATCCCGAGCCTCGACGGGCTCGGTCCGATCGGCGGCAACGACCATTCGCCGGCGGAGTACCTCGACGTCGATTCGATCGTGCCGCGGACGACGATGCTGGCCGGCCTGCTGGTCGCGATCGCGGGTGATCCGGAGGTCCTCGCCTGGCGGGCGGAACGGGCCGACGGCGTCGCCGCCGACGCGGCATCGGGCGACGCGACCCGTCCGGGATGACCGAACGGCGGCGGATCTCCTCGGGCGGTCCGTGGGAGATGGCCGGCGGCTACAGCCGCGCGATCGTCGTCGGCGATTCGTGCTGGGTCGCCGGCACGACCGACGCCGGCGCCGATGGCCGGTCGCGTCACCCGGGTGACATCGCCGCCCAGGCGCGAGCGGCCCTGTCGATCATCAAAGTGGCGCTCGACGACGCAGGGTTCTCGCTGGGAGAGGTGGTGCGCACCCGGATGTTCGTCACCGACATCGCCCGCTCGGCCGAGATCCTCGCGGTCCACGGCGAGGTGTTCGGCGCGATCCGGCCGGCCGCCACGATGGTCGAGGTCGGCGCGCTGATCGACCCGAGCCTGCTGATCGAGATCGAGGTCGACGCCTGCCGGAGCTGACGCTCAGGCGGGGAGGGCGGCCAGCCCGGCGGCCCGGGCGATGGCCACGATGGCGACCGCGGCGACCAGACCGAGCAGCAGGTTTCGCCGGCGGGCGACGATGACGAGGCAGACGAACACCGCCACCCACTCGATGCCGATGTGGAAGGCCGGCACGTCGTCGTCGCCGACCACGACCATCACGCTGACGGCGGCCAGGGCCGCCAGGACCGCCGGCCCGACCAGTTGGAGGTAGTCGAAGGCGATCTTCGGCAGGCGGTCGAGACCCGGGGTCAGCAATCCGAGGGCGCGCGATGGGTAGGTGACCGCGAACATCAGGACCGAGAGCAGGACGAGGTTGGTGCTCACGGACCGGGTGGTCCCGCGGCGGCGATGTCGATCGGTGCGGTCTCGTGCGCGAGCGAGGCCGGGACGAGCAGCCCGACCAGCGGCCCGATGACACCGCCGGACACGATCCCGATGGCGGGGCTCGACACGAGCGCGACGAGCACTCCGACGCCGGCCCCGACGATCGCCGCGACCAGCTCGCGCCGACCGGTGATGAGTCCGACCGCGAGGCCGATCATCGCGGCCGGGAAGATGACATCGATCCCGAACCGGGCCGGGTCCGGGATCTGCGCGCCGAGGAGGACACCGGCCAGGGTCGCGAGGTTCCACGGGATGAACGTCGATCCGATGGCCGCCAGCCAGTAGCCGCGCTCGTCCGCCCGGCCGATCCTGCGGAAGTGGCTGATCGACAGTGCGAATGCCTCGTCGGTCAGGAGGTGCGCCATCCCGGCCCGCCGGGCGAACGGTACGGGCCGGAGCCATGGTGCGAGCGCCGCGGAGTACAACAGGTGGCGGGCGTTGAGCAGCGCGGTCAGGACGATGATCCCGGGCCAGGCGAGCCCGCTCGCGACGTAGCCCACGGCGGCGAACTGGGCGGCGCCGGCGAACACGATCGTGCTCATCGCCATGGCCTCGACCGGCGACAGGCCCGCCTGCCGGGCGGACAGGCCGTAGACGAACCCGAAGCCGGCCGCCGACACGCCGATGCCGATGGCGTCGGTCGCGAGCTGTCGACGGCTGGACCGGACGGCCGCGAGGTCGGGGTCGATGGCGGGCGGCGACGCGACGGTCGGCGGTCCGCCCGGGCTGTCCGCGGTCAGCGGAGGAACGTCTTGCCGCAGGTCCCGTCGCAGACGACGTAGACGGCGTGGCTGTCCAGCGCGTAGCCGGCGACGTGGAGGAGTCCCGGGCAGCCCGTCGTCGGGCACTTCCAGACCCACCAGCGCTGGTTGCCATCGGGTGGCGACGCCTCGGCGGCGATCCTGGCCGCCAGCCCGTCACGCTCGGCGACGAGCGACGCGATCGCGGCCCGGCGGTCCGCCTCGGTCTCGCTCGTGTACGGGTAGTTCTGGCTCACGTTCGAGGTCACGGGTGGCTCCGGGCTGTGGATCTCGGCCGTCGGGACCGGTGGCGGCGTCGTGTGAGCGCAGCCCGCCACCGGCGCCGCGAGTATCGCATACGGCCCGACGGGCCTTCCGTCACGTCGACGCCTCGCTGGCCAGACCCCCGCTCCCCGGGTCGGTCAGCGTGTGCTCCTGCGCCCGCAGGCGCGACAGCGGCACGGTCGCGATGCCGATGAGGATGAGCGTGGCGATGAACATCCCGTCGATGCCGAGCCAGTCGGCGGCAACCCCGCCGATCAGCGACCCGGTGATCTGGCCCATCGCCAGGAAGACCGAATAGAGACCCATGATCGCGCCGCGGTCGGTCGGGAACCGCTCGGACATGTCGGCCAGCAGGCCGATCGCCGCCGGCGTCGCACCGGCCAGCACGAACAGCCCGCCGGCGGCGACGACCGCTGCCACGATCGCCAGCACCGGCTGGGTCGTGGCGAAGTGGTTCACGACCAGCCCCGCCACGACCAGGGCGGCACCGCCCATGACCCCATAGCCGATGATGGTCGTCCGCCGGTACGTCTTGAAGCGGTCGCCCCAGTACAGCAGCCCGGCTCCGAAGATGGCGGCGATGATGATCGCGCCGATGGTGATCTGGTTGGCGGTGAAGCCGCCCATCAGCACCTGGTTCGGGAACCGGTCGTCGCCCTTGGCGAGCTGGAAGACCGACTGGCTCAGCCACACGCCAAGGGCCGCGTTGATGGCGATCCAGGTCGGCGCCAGCAGCAGCACGTGCGACGACCGGATCAGCGCGAGGTAGCGGTCGACGTGGACGTGCTCGCCGGCCCGTGCCTCGGCCTCGCCGGGCGGATCGCTGACCCCGAACATGTAGATCAGGAACGAGACCCCGTAGAACGCGGCGTTGAGGAAGAAGGCGGCCGGGCCGATCCCGAGGTTCTCGAAGAACTCGAACAGCTTGACCCCGACGATGGCGCCCAGCCCGAGACCGGCCAGCGTGGCCGCCTCGAAGCGGGCCGAGGTCTTGCCGCGCAGGGTCTCGTCGCCCGCGGTGGCCATCGCGATGTAGCCGAGGATCGACGGCACGCTCGCGGCGCTCGAGGCGCCCTCGAGGATGCGCGTCGCGCCCAGGATCAGCAGCATGACGATCGCGCCGAACACCAGGAATGCCGGGGCGAGGCCGGTGAGGATGACCGCCGTCGCGCCGAAGACCGGTCCGAAGACCATGATCCGGTGGTGGCCGTAGCGGTCGGAGATGATGCCGAACAGCGGCGACAGGACCAGCTCGGCCAGGTAGAACGTCGCCGCATACAGGCCGACGACGAAGCCGTCGACCGACGGCCCGCCGTGGTCCGCGAGGTGGGCCAGGTAGAACGCCAGCATCGAGCCGGTCAGCCCTGTGCTGAAGCGGAGCGTGAACGTTCCGAGCAGGACGGCTCGCAGCGATCGGTCCATGCGCCAAGGGTAGCGGCTCGGCATCACCACCGGACCGGCCACGAGGACCCGCCCGTATCATGCCCACGACAGCCGCGACATCGAGATCGCGGACAGGAGGGACGGTCTTGCGCCAGGTCGCGATCTTCACCGATTCCGCCTCGGATCTCGATCCGGCACGGGCGGCGAGCGACGGGATCTCGATCGTGCCGCTGCTGGTGACCTTCGGCTCCGACACGTACAGGGCCGGCGTGGACATGTCGGCCGTCGAGTTCTGGGAGCGGATGGTCGCGCCCGACGCACCGTTCCCGAAGACCGCCGCGGCTTCGCCGGGCGAGTACAAGGAGGCCTACGAGGCGGCCTTCGCGGCCGGTGCCGAGGCGATCGTCATGATCAGCGTCGCGGGCACGCTGTCGGCCGCGATCAAGAGCGCCCAGATCGCGCGCGACATGCTGCCCGACCGGGACATCGAGGTCGTCGACTCGCAGGGTGCGTCGATGGAGCAGGGGATCCTCGCCCGGATGGCCGTCGAGCTGGCCGACCAGGGACTCCCGGCGCCGGAGATCGCCCGGCGCCTCGAGGCGCGGACCGGTGACCTGCGCGTGTACCTCGCTCTCGAGACGCTCGACTATCTCAAGAAGGGCGGCCGCATCAGCGGCGCGCAGGCGGCCATCGGCACGCTGCTGTCGGTCAAGCCCATCATCGCGGTCGCCAACGGCCAGGTCGACACGGTCGACAAGGTCCGGACGCGCTCCAAGGCGCGCGAGCGCCTGATCGAGCTGATCATCGAGCGGCCGATCGAACGGCTGGCGATCCTGCACACCGTCAGCCCCGACGTCGAGGCCTTCCGCGACGAGATCCTCGCCCGGATGCCCGGGCTGGACGCGTCGGGCGTCACCATCGGGCTCGTCGGCGCGTCGGTCGGACCGCATGTCGGGCCCGGCTGCGTCGGGGCGGCCATCCTGTATCGCTCCTGATCGACGATCGGACGTTGCCGCATGGTTGCGGTGACGTTGCGGACCGGTACCATTCGGCCGGTGCCGAAACGGCCCCCACGGCTATACTCCGGTGGCAGATGAAGTCGCGCGCCTGCCAGCCACGGTCGATCGACCCCGCAGCGCGCCCCGTGGAGTCGTCCGGGAGACGGCCCGAACCGACGGCGGCCGACACGCCGCCTGAATACACGTGAGGACAACCATCCCATGACCACCGAGCACGTCGCTGCGCGCATCAGCGCCTGGGAAGTCGCGCAGCGTCAGTTCGATCTCGCCGCGGACCGCCTGGGACTGGACGACGGCATGCGCCGCGTCCTGCGCGAGCCCCGCCGTGAGCTGACCGTCCATTTCCCGGTCCACATGGACGACGGATCCGTCCAGGTCTTCACCGGCTATCGCATCCAGCACAACCTGGGTCGCGGTCCGGCCAAGGGCGGCATCCGCTACCACCAGGACGTGTCGCTCGACGAGGTCAAGGCCCTCGCCATGTGGATGACCTGGAAATGCGCCGTGGTCGGCATCCCGTACGGCGGCGGCAAGGGCGGGGTCATCGTCGATCCGAAGAAGCTGTCGCAGAAGGAGCTCGAGGGGCTCAGCCGGCGCTTCTTCACCGAGATCGAGGTCCTCATCGGGCCCGAGAAGGACATCCCGGCCCCGGACGTCAACACCAACTCGCAGGTCATGGCCTGGTTCATGGACACCTACTCGATGCACCAGGGGTACACGGTCCCGGGCGTCGTCACCGGGAAGCCGATCAGCCTTGGCGGGTCGGAGGGGCGCAACGAGGCCACCGCGCGTGGCTGCGTCTACACCATCGTGGAGGCGGCGCGCCACCTCGGCATGGACCTGACGACGGCCCGCGTCGCGGTCCAGGGCTTCGGCAACGCGGGGTCGATCGCTGCCCGCCTCATCGCGGAGGAGGGCTCGACCGTCGTCGCGGTGTCCGACTCGACCGGCGGCATCCATGATCCGGCCGGACTCGACATCGCGAAGGTCGTGGCCTGGAAGGGCGAGCACGGTACGGTCCAGGGCTTCCCGGGCGCGACCGACGTCTCGAACGCCGACGTCCTCGAGGTCGACTGCGACATCCTCATCCCGGCGGCGCTCGAGAACCAGATCACGGACCGCAACGCCGGCCGGGTCAAGGCCAAGCTCGTGGCCGAGGCCGCCAACGGCCCGACGACCCCCGACGCGGACGTGATCCTGGCCGGGAATGGCGTGTTCATGATCCCCGACATCCTGTGCAACGCCGGCGGCGTGACCGTCAGCTACTTCGAATGGGTCCAGGACCTCAACCGGGACCAGTGGAGCGAGGCGGAGGTCAACGAGAAGCTCCGCGGCATCATGACGAAGGCGTTCGGGGAGACGCTGTCGATCGCGAAGCGCGACGACTGCGACATGCGGACGGCCGCCTACCTGCTCGCCGTCGAGCGGGTCGCCGACGCGATGACGATGCGTGGGCTGTACCCGTAGGTTTCGTTTCGGGCGCGACGGTTGCCTCATCCCCGACGGGACGGGTATCGTCAGCCGGTGAACAGCCAGCCATCGGTCATGCGCGTCATCCGAGGCGCGTGCTGTTGTCCCGGGCGGCCCCGCCGTCCGGAGACACGCGTCTGACGCTTCCTCGACCGAACGGGTCGACACCGGGGTTCGACGCCGAAGGACACGGGCCGTGGTTCCAGCAGGAGCCGCGGCCTTGTCGTTTCCGGGGACGACGGTCGTCGCAGCACCCGATCGGGTCCGGTGGTCGACCGGCCAGACCCGACACCGTCGCGGTCGAGCCCGTTGATCCGTGGAGCGCAACCGATGTCGACTGTCCTGGACGAAGTCCTCGCCGCCAACGCCGCCTACGCCGAGTCGTTCGGTGCCAAGGCTGACCTCGCACTGCCGCCCGCCCGGCGGTTCGCCATCCTGACCTGCATGGACGCCCGACTCGATCCGGCCAGGTACGCCGGGCTCGCCGAGGGCGACGCCCACGTCATCCGGAACGCCGGCGGTCGCGCCAGCGACGACGCGATCCGCTCGCTGGTCATCTCCTACAAGCTGCTCGGCACCGCCGAGTGGTTCGTCATCCACCACACCGACTGCGGGATGGAGTTCTTCACCGACGAGGTGATCCGTGGCCTCCTGGCGAACAGCCTCGAGACCGCGGCGCTCGGCCCGGATGGCTTCTACGACGTCGGGACGGGGCCCGGCTCGTCCGAGGCGGCCTACATCGACTGGCTGACCATCGCCGATCAGGCCGGCAGCGTGACCGATGACGTCGAGCGGATCCGGAGCCACCCGCTGGTGCCCGCCAGCATCGCCATCTACGGCTACGTCTACGACGTCCGGACGGGACGCCTCATCGAGGTGCCGCAGGCCAGGCGCGCCAGCCGCGCCGCCTGAGACGCCGCCGATCGCGAGCCCCCGGCCGCTCAGGCCGGGGGCTCACCGCGCCCGATGCTACAGTTCCCGCCATGCTCGACCACGAAGAGAAGTTCCTGTTCAAGGAGGAGATCCTCCACCTGTCGAACGCGGTCGCCGAGCCGGGCGTCCTCGACAACGTCGAGGACCTGCTGACCGACGTCATCACCAGCCCGCGCTTCGATTCGGAGGTGTTCACGCTCGAGCGGAGCCTCCAGGTGATGCTCGGCCCGCGGGCGGGGACGACCCTGGTCGGCCTGCTGACCGTCGCACCCGAGGTGTTCGACGAGGTCGCCGAGGTGCGCATCCCGTCGGAGGTCCACGAGCGGCTGGTCGCCTGGCGCGCCCGGTTCGGCCTGGCCATCGACAACGCGCTCAACTTCCTGAACAACCCCGACGGCATCCAGGGCCACAACTTCGCGACGCAGATCGCCCACGTCGAGGACCGGCGCGTGCTGCAGGGCCGGCTGACGCTCGTCCGCTACAACAACGAGCCGCAGTTCTTCGTCGCCGACGCGAGCGTGTTCCTGAGCCTGGTGGCCGACATCATGGAACGGCTCGGGCCCTATCTCGAGCCAGACGCCGTCGAGGCCGAGACGCTCGCCCGGCTGCGCGACGCGATCCAGCTGATCGAGCGCAAGACCGCCAGCCGCCCCTGAAGCCTCGGGCCGATGGGTCGCGCCGCCCGCCGCGGACCTCCCGGCGCGGGTGCCGATCGACCGGGGAGGGTGTCCACACGACATGCGTCACGTCTATCTCGCCGCGACGGGGCAGAACCGGGGCAAGACCACGGTCAGTCTCGGTGTCCTCGATGGCTTCCAGCGGCGTGGGCTGTCGACCTCGTTCCTGAAGCCGGTGGGCCAGCGGACCATCATCGAGGACGGCGTCCCGGCCGACGAGGACGCGGTGCTCATGAAGCAGGTCTTCGGCCTGCGCGAGCCGCTCCGCCAGATGAGCCCGGTCCACATCCCGCGCGGGTTCACCCAGGCGTACATCGAGGGCGAGGTCGTCGAGGACCTGCCCGCGCGGATCCTCGCCGCCCACGCGGCATTCGCCGACCGTGACATCCTGCTCATCGAGGGGACGGGGCACGCGGGGGTCGGGGCGGTCATCGGGCTGTCGAATGCGACCGTGGCGGGCATGCTGGGCGCGCCCGCCGTCATCGTGTCGGAGGGCGGCGTCGGCCGCCCGATCGACGAGATCGTGCTCAACGCCTCGCTGTTCGAGCGGTACGGCGTGACGGTCGCCGGCGCGATCGTCAACAAGGTCGACCTCGACGCCAAGCCGGGCCTTGCCCGGACGCTGGAGCGTGGCCTGGCCCGTCACGGGATCCCGCTCCTCGGCGTCCTGCCCTATCGACCGATCCTGTCGAACCCGACGCTGGCGATGGTCGTCGAGGGGCTGCACGGCGAGACGATCCATGCCGGGCCGGACCTCGACCAGGTCATCGGCGGCATCGCCATCGGGGCGATGGAGCCCGAGCACATGCTCGAACGGATCGGCAGGCGCAGCCTGGTCATCGTGCCGGGCGACCGGATCGACGTCATCGGTGCGCTCGTCACGGCCCGCACCGACGATGCCGGCGACGCCGACCGGGCCCTCGGGATCGTGCTGAGCGGCGGCTATCGCCCGGCGCCCGCGATCCTCGACGCGATCCGGCAGGCGGACCTGTTCGCGATGATCGTGGCCGAGGACACGTACGTGGTGGCGTCGGAGCTCCACGACCTGCTGGTCAAGACACACCCGGCCGACGCGGGCAAGATCGCCGAGATCAAGGCCCTCCTGTGGGAGTACCTGTTCATCGACCGGGTGCTCGAGGTGGCGCGCGACGCTCGTTTCTGAGCGGACGGCGCGCGCGATCGGATCGGACCGCGCTCAGCCCGGCAGCGGCTCGTTGTCGATGAGCCGGGTGTCGCCGAACCGGACGGCCAGCGACAGGAGGGCCGGGCCGTCGACCCGGTCGAGCTCCGCCAACGTGCCGCCATCGGCCACCGACACGTAGTCGATCGAGGCCAGCGCCTCCGCGTCGAGCTCATGGCGCATCGCCGCCCGCAGGACGTCACCCGATCGCTCGCCGGCCTCCCAGCGAGAGCGCGCGGCGATGAGCGCTCGATGGAGCGCCGGTGCGGCGGCGCGTTCGGCGGGGGAGAGGTGGACGTTGCGTGACGAGAGCGCCAGCCCGTCGGCTTCGCGCACGGTCGGGCAGGCGATGACCTCGGTGCCGACGGCCAGGTCGAGGGCCATCCGGCGGATGACCATCACCTGCTGGGCATCCTTCTGGCCGAAATAGGCGTGCTCTGCGCCGACCAGGTCGAACAGGATGGCGACCACCGTCGCGACGCCGTCGAAATGGCCGGGCCGGGCGGCGCCTTCGAGCGGACGGGCGACCGCGCCGACCGTCACGACCGTGTCGAAGCCGGGCGGGTAGATCTCCGCCGCGTCGGGTGCGAACACGATGTCGATGCCCTCGGCCTCGCAGATGGCGAGGTCGCGCGCCTCGTTCCGCGGGTAGCGCATGAAGTCGTCGGCGACGTTGAACTGGCGCGGGTTCACGAAGATGGTGACGACGGCCGTCGCATCCGAGGCGCGGGCCCGCTGCATGAGCGCCCGATGGCCATCGTGGAGCCAGCCCATGGTCGGCACCACGCCGATCGGGCGTGGCACGTCGCGCAGGACCGCGCGCAGGTCGGCCCGGGTCCGGACGATCCGGGTCACGCGAGCGGGGCCTGCGGAGGGGAGGGCGCTCAGAGGTCGCGGTCGAGCGGGATGCCGCCGGCCGGGATCGTGCCGGCCGGCCGGTCCGGGCTGCCGCGCCCGAGGATGTCGTCGAGCACGGCCTCGTCCATCCGGACGGTCTGCGCGGCGGCCGGGAAGCTGCCCGCCTCGACATCGGCCGCGTAGGCGCGCGCCGCCTCGAGGATCGTCCCGCGCAGGTCCGCGTACGCCTTCGCATGACGCGGACGCCACGCGTCGAGCCCGAGCAGGTCGGTCACCACCTGGACCTGTCCGCTGCAGCCCGGGCCGGCCCCGATGCCGATGGTCGGGATCCTGAGCCGTTCGGTGATCGCCGCGGCGAGCTGCTCGGGCACCAGCTCGAGGACGATGGCGAAGGCTCCCGCCTCCTGTACCGCGAGCGCGTCGGCGAGGAGCGCCCGGCCCTGGTCGCGGCTCTTGCCGAGGACCCGGACCTTGCCGGTCGCGTTCGCCGCCTGGGGCGTCCAGCCGATATGGCCCATGACCGGGATGCCGGCCTTCACGACCGCCTCCATCATCCGACCGCTGCGGACGCCACCCTCGAGCTTGACCGCCTGGGCGCCGGCCTCGGCCAGGAAGCGGCCGGCGTTGGCGATCGCGGCATCGGGCGTCGCGTACGACAGGAACGGCATGTCGCCGATGACCAGGGCATGCCTGGCGCCCCGGACCACCGCGGCGGTGTGGTGGAGCATGTCGGCCATCGACACCGGGATCTCGTTCTCGTAGCCGAGCATCACCCGGCCGAGCGAATCGCCGACCAGCAGGAGCGGGATGCCGGCCTCGTCGAGGAGCTTGGCCGTCGGGTAGTCGTAGGCGGTCAGCATCGCGATCCGCTGGCCGTCGGCGTACAGCTTGGCGATGTCGTTGACGGTCAGTCGGCGGATGGTCTGGTCTGTGGCGCTCATGCTGGCTCCCGTTCGGGCTCGGTCGTGGCACCAGTCTGCGCGGCGGCGTCGCGCTCGTCCAGCAGGCGGGCCACCCGGTCGAGCAGGATATCGGCGACCGCCCGTTTCGACTGGAGCGGCAGGTCCTCGCGGGAACCGTCCGCCGCGAAGATCGACACCCGGTTGGTGTCGGTGCCGAAGCCCGAGCCCGGCTCGGCGACGTCGTTGGCGACGAGCAGGTCCACGCCCTTGCGGCGGAGCTTGTCGGCGGCCCGGTCGAGCCCGCCGGTCTCGGCCGCGAAGCCGACCAGGATCGGGGCGGGCCGGAGGGGTTCGCCGACCGCGGCGCCGGCCACATCCTGGCCCCGGACGATCCTGGCGATCGCGGCGAGCAGGTCCGGCGTCGTGTCCAGCTCGAGGGTCAGCCCCTCCTCGCGTGCGACCTTCGACTCGGCGCGGGCCACCGGTCGGAAGTCGGCGACCGCGGCGGCCATGACCAGCGCGTCGAAGCCGGCCGAGCCATCCGCTGAGCGGGTGGTGGCCCGCAGCGCGGCGTCGAGATCGGCGGTCGAGATGACCTCGACCACGTCGGCGCCGGCGGGCAGCCCGACCTCGACGTTCGCGGCGATGACCGTGACCCGGGCGCCGCGGTCGAGGGCGGCTGCCGCGATGGCCGCGCCCATCCGTCCGGTCGAGCGATTGCCGATGAAGCGGACCGGGTCGATGGCCTCACGCGTGCCGCCGGCGGTCACCACGACGTGCCGGCCGACCAGGTCGGCATCACGGGCCGGCTCGACGATCGGCGGCCGGGCGGCCGGGTCCGGGGCACGGACCGGGCGATCGGCGACGGCCGCGACGACCGCGTCGACGATGGCCGGCAGCTCGGCCAGCCGCCCGACCCCGGACTGCCCGGACGCCAGCGGGCCGGACGCCGGCTCGACGATCGCATAGCCGAATCCGCGCAGGCGGGCGACGTTCGCGCTGGTCGCCGGATGGGTCCACATGTCGCCGTCCATCGCCGGGGCGACCACGACCGGGGCCGAGGTCGCCAGGCAGGTCGCGGTCACGACGTCGCCGGCGAGGCCGCCGGCCATCGCTCCCAGCCAGTGCGCCGTGGCGGGCGCCACGACGAGCGCGTCGGCCGTGTCGCCGATCACGATGTGGCCGATCCGACCGTCGTTCGTCAGCTCGAGCAGCTCGGTCTCGACCGGGTGGCGCGACAGCGCCGCGAACGACAGCGGGCCGACGAAGCGGGCCGCGGCGGGGGTCAGCATGACCACGACGTCCGCGCCCTCGGCACGCAGCAGTCGCAGCAGCTCGACCGCCTTGTAGGCCGCGATCGAGCCGGTCACGCCGAGCCCGATCAACCGACCGGACAGCCGTCCCGACCGCCCGTCCGCCCGATCGGTCACGTGAGGCCCAGCTCGAGCGGCTCGCCGCCACCGACCTCGGCATGGAGGATGGCCAGGCCCTTGAGGGTGAGGTCCGGGTCGATCGCCTCGATCCCGTCGAGGCCGCGCACCCATGGCGCCCCGGACAGGCCGCCGGTCAGGATGGTGTGGACGTCCTCCGGCCGGCTCCCGTCGGCGTCGGCGAGCTCGCGTCGGATGCGCTCGAGGAGGCCCGCCGTCAGTGCCTGGTAGCCGAGGACCGCGCCCGACTGGATGGCGCTGACCGTGTCGCGCGCGATCGCCCGGTCGGGGACACGGAGCTCGACCCGTGGCAGCTTGGCGGTCCGTCCCGCCAGCGCGTCGAGACCGAGCTCGAGCCCGGGCGCGATGGCGCCACCGACATAGGCGCCGTCGGCGGCGACGCAGTCGAATGTCGTCGCGGTGCCGAAGTCGACGACGACGGCCGGCGTCCCATGGAGCCGGGCCGCCGCCAGCGCGTTGACCAGCCGGTCGGCACCGACCTCGTCCGGCCGGTCCACGCGCACCGCGATCGGCACGCTGCCGGCGGTCGCGAGCAGGAGCGGTGTCGAATGCCGGCCGGCGATGGACTCCACGGCCGCAGCGAGACCCGGCACGACCGACACCAGCGCGATCGCGTCGAGATCGGCGGCGGCGATGCCATCGAGTCGCAGGAGGCCGTCGATCAGCAGCTCGATCTCGTCGGCGGTCGCGCGAGGATCCGTCGCCGCGCGTCGCGTGCCGAGCATCGCGCCGGCGCGGAAGAGCGCCGTCTTGAGGTTCGTGTTGCCGATGTCGATGGCCAGCAGCATGGCGTGGATGATACGCGGCCGGGTCGGGGGGTCCGGCGACGGTCCCGGCGCGAAAATCGTGTGTCCGCGGCGGTCGCCGTGCGGTACCATCGGCGCGTCCGTCCCCCCAAGCCCACCTGAGGAGACGCCGGGTGCCCAGCCCACCCCCAGCCAAGTTCTTCGTCAACCAGGGCGTCGTGACCAGCCGCACGGACATGCTCCACCTGCTCCGTCCGTTGCTGAAGCAGACGGTCACCTATCGCTACCTGCGTGGACGCGAGGTCGTCGCGCACGGGACGGGCTGGATGGAGCGCATCGTCGTCGATGCCGATGACACCTCGACCTACTTCACGCCTCTCGCCATCACCCTCAACATCGACTCGTTCGAGCACCTCGAGTTCGAGACGCGGCCCGACCAGCTGCTCGTCTACGCGCTCGTCCAGGGCGACGAACGGGTGATCGTCGAGTTCGCACCGATCGGTCCGGGCGGGACCGACGAGTCGCCATTCGCCCCACGCCAGCTGTCGTTCGACACCAGCGGTTTCGTCCAGATGGAGCTGCTCGGCCTCGAAGCCCGCGAGGACGAGTAGCGGAGGTCCGGAGGGCCGGGAGCGTCCCGGTCCGGGGGGAGCAAGAGGGTGCGGCCGCGAGGGAAGGTCGCACGTGACACAGGCGTGCCCCGAGCCTGCCCCGTGGTTCGGCACGTCGCAGCGGGCGAGGAGGATCCGATCCAGGTGACCGCCGAAGCGCAGCCCAGCACGGCACCGCCGCCCGCCCCATCCACCGGCGGTCTGGCCGGGTTCTTCAAGTTCGAGGAGCGTGGCACCAGCATCGCGACCGAGGCGCGGGCCGGCCTGACGACGTTCTTCGTCATGGTCTACATCATCTTCGTCAACGCGGCGATCCTCGGCGCGGGGTTCAAGCTCGATCCGGCCGGCATCGCCGCGGTCTCGGCCGGGACGGCTCTCATCGCCGGGATCATGACCATCGCCATGGGCGTGGTCGGCAACTACCCGCTGGCCATCGCGGCGGGCCTCGGCATCAACGGCATCGTCGCCTTCTCGCTGACCGCGCGCGGGCTCACCCCGCAGGGCGCGATGGGCGTCATCGTCCTCGAGGGCCTGGTCGTCACCCTGCTGGTCGTGGTCGGCTTCCGGGAAGCCGTCATGAACGCGGTGCCGCTCGCCCTGAAGCGCGCCATCGGGGCCGGCATCGGCCTGTTCATCCTGTTCATCGGCTTCGTCAACGGCGGGTTCATCGCCACGCCGGTCGGCGGCGTCCCGGTCGTCGGCCCGGTCTTCCCGACGACGACGGCCCAGTTCCTGTTCCTGGCCGGACTCCTGTTCACGATGGTGTTGTGGGTGCTCAAGGTGCGTGGCGCGTTGATCATCTCGATCTTCGTGATCACCATCGTCGCCCTGATCCTTGGGGTGGCCACCATCCCGACCGGGTTCTCGGCCACGCCGAGCTTCGCGACCCTCGGCCAGTTCGACGTGACCAACGTCTGGACCGTGCTCGGACCGGTGGCCGCGGCCCTGACCATCTTCGCCATCATGCTGACCGACTTCTTCGACACGATGGGCACCGTGACCGGCGTCGCGTCGGAGGCCGGGCTGGCCAACGAGGACGGCTCCGTGCCGGGCGTCGGGCGGGTGCTGTTCATCGACAGCATCGCCGCCATCGCCGGCGGCGCCGGTGGCGTCAGCTCCAACACCACCTTCATCGAGAGCGCGGCCGGGGTCGCCGAGGGCGGCCGGACCGGGTTCGCCTCGATCGTCACCGGCGTCCTGTTCCTGCTGGCGATCTTCCTGTCGCCGCTGGCGAGCATCATCCCGAACGCGGCCACCGCCCCGGCGCTGGTCCTCGTCGGCTACCTGATGTTCACCCAGGTCAAGGACATCGACGTCAGCAACCCTGAGGACGGCATCCCGGCCCTGCTGACGATGATCCTCATGCCGCTGACCTACGACATCACGATCGGGATCGGCGCCGGGTTCATCACCTGGGTCGTCATCAAGCTGGCCCGCGGCAAGGTCGCCGAGATCCATCCGCTGATGTGGGTGGTGTCGGCCATGTTCGTGGTCTATTTCCTGCAGGCCTGGCTCAATACGCTGATCGCGACGCCGGCCTCCTGACCGGTCTCGTATCGGTCGAAGCCCCGGTCGTCCGGCCGGGGCTTCGCCGTAATCGGCTACCATCGCCCGGATGTTCGAACGGACGGCGCTGCCAGCCGGACCACGCGTGATCAGCGCCCGGCTCCCCGCGGCGCGGTCGGTGTCGGTCGCGGCCTACGTGCTGGCGGGCTCGCGGCTCGAGACCGCCGGCCAGGTCGGCGTCGCCCACTTCATGGAGCATCTCACGTTCAAGGGCACCACGGCCTATCCGTCGACCCGCTCGATCAGCGAGGCGATCGAGGGCGTCGGTGGCTCGTTCAACGCCGCCACCGACCGCGAATCGACCGTCTACTGGGTCCGCGTCCCGCTGCGCGAGGCCGAGCGGGCGATGGACGTCATCGGCGAGCTGATCGTCCGGCCTCGGCTTGACGACGCCGACATCGAGAG
>DASYSM010000040.1:0-22175 GCA_036003325.1 Candidatus Limnocylindrales bacterium | reverse complement strand
GCGCCCGGCGCCGGCCGGACGGCGTACGGCGCGACGAGCGTCTTGATGCTCGCGTTCTGGGTGTAGTCGAGCCGGGCCTTGCCTTTGCGCGCACCCTTGGCCCATTCCCACGACACGAGGTCCGGCACCGTCGAGCCGACGGCGCGGCTGACCCGTTCCACCCAGCCGCTGGTGTCCTCGAACGTGTAGCGCGGCTCGATCGGGATCCAGATCTGGATGCCGCGCTTGCCGGTCGTCTTGGGATAGCCGCGGACGCCGAGGTGGCCGAGCGCTGTCCGGTAGAGGCGCGCCAGGACGAGGGTCTCCTCGAGCGTCGTCTTCTCGCCCGGGTCGATGTCGATGTAGGCGAACGTCGGACGCCACGGCTCGGGCAGCCGGCCGGTCCAGGCGTGGATCTCGAAGCTGGCCTGATTGCCGAGCCAGCACAGCGTGGCAGCGCGGTCGGCGATGAGGTGGTCGTTGGCGTCGCGGTCGGTGCGCCCGTCGACGCCGGTCTCGTGCCAGCGGGTCAACCAGGTGGGCGCGGTCGAGGGGATGTCCTTCTGCCAGAACCCGGGCGCGCCGGCCCCGTTCGGGAAACGCTGGAGGTTGAGGGGCCTGTCGGCGAGGTGGTGCAGCATCGTCGGCGCGATCCGCGCGAAATAGGCGATCAGCTCGCGCTTGGTGACCGGCGGCTCGGCGTCGAACAGCGGCTTGTCGAGGTTGGTCAGCTTGAGCTCGTTGCGACCGACGCGCCAGGTGCCTTCCCTGCCGAGCGCCTCGAGCGCCTCGAGCTCGGCCTCGCCGACGGCCCAGGCGTCGGGGACGTCGGCGGGTGTGGGCGACTTCTTCGGCGTGGATGTCTTCGTCGTCTTCGTCGTGTTCGGCGTCTTCGGGGTCTTCGGCGTCTTCGGCGCGGGCATGCCGTTATCTTCGGCGGGATCGGGGGTCGCGGGCGTTGCAACCTCGGCGGCTCGGACCGCGCTGGTCGTGGCGACCGCGCTCTCGCGCCGGACGGTGGTCGGGTCGCGATCCGTCTCGAGACCCTTGTAGGCGGCCTGGCGGACGACGCCGTCGCGCGTCCAGCCGCCCAGCTCGGCCCGCATCACGAGCTCCGGCCGAACCCAGGTCACGGCTCCCAGGTCGCCGCCCCAGCGACCCTTGTAGTCCTTCGGCGGGGGCGGGTCGAACGGCGGGCCATCCTGGACCAGCGGCCGCAACTGCTTGAGCAGCTCCTGGCGACCGCTGCCCGTGAACCCGGCCCCGACCTTGCCGGCGAACCGAAGCTTGCCGTCCTCGTAGTAGCCGACTGCGAGCGCTCCGAGGTCCTTGGCGTTCCCCTCCCCCGGTGTCCAGCCGCCGATGACCAGCTCCTGCTCGGGCCGGATCTTGAACTTGAGCCACGCGTTCGAGCGGCGGCCGGGCTCGTACCGGCTGCGCCGCAGCTTGGCGACCATCCCCTCCAGGCCGCGGGCCTTGGCCGCCTCGAAGAACGCGAGGCCCTCGCCTTCGACATGCGAGGCGTAGCGGACACGCGGATGGTCGCGGATGACGCTTCGGAGCAGCCGTTTGCGATCCTCGAGCGGGACCTCGAGCAGCGAGCGGCCGTCCAGGTACAGCAGGTCGAACGGCTGATAGACGAGCCCGCCGACGCCGGCCTGGCCGAGCTTGGTCTGGAGAAGCGAGAAATCGGGCCGGCCGTCGTCGTCGAGCGCGACGACCTCGCCGTCGACGATGGCCTGGCGAGCGTCGATCCAGGACGGTGGCGAGAGGAGGCGCGGGAAATAGGTCTCGGCGTCCTTGAGACTGCGCGTCCACGTACGGACCTTCCCGTTCTCGATGACGGCCTGGACACGGAAGCCGTCCCACTTGATCTCATACAGCCAGTCCGGGTCGGAGAACGGTGTGGACGCCAGGGTGGCCAGCATCGGGTCGACGTTCTGGGGCATGGGCGCCTCGACCGCGCCGGTCAGGTCGATCTCGGCGGTCGCGGCGGGTGCCTGGCCGTTCCAGACGGCGTCGCGGTCCGCCTTGACATCGTCGTTGGTGCGGCCGGTCTTGACGCTCTGCGGATGGTCCTCCGCGTCCCAGCCCTTGACCGCGGCCGCGTCCGCCTTGTGGATGAGCAGCCACTGGTCGCCCTGGTCGTCCTCGAAGGCGCGGGCCGACGGGTCATCGCCCTTGCGCCGCCGGCCGCTGGTGCGAACGATCGTGAAGCGGCCCTTGAGCTTCTGGCCGTCGAGCACGAACTTGAGCTCGCCGTCCGCCACGGCCTTGCGGGCGTCGAGGGTGGGCGCCTCCGGTACCCAGGTGCCCCAGTCCCAGACGATCACGTCACCGGCGCCGTACTGCTTCGAGGGGATGACGCCCTCGAAGTCGAAGTACTCGATCGGGTGGTCCTCGACGTGGACGGCCATGCGGCGGACCGAGGAGTCGAGGGTCGGGCCTTTCGGGACCGCCCAGGACACCAGCACGCCCTCGATCTCGAGCCGGAAGTCGTAGTGCAGCCGGGTCGCCCGGTGGCGCTGGACCACGAACCGGCCGGTCGAGCCGGTGACCGCGGCCGGTGCCGGCTCCGGGGTCTTCGCGAAGTCGCGCTTGCGGCGATATTCCTCGAGGGGCATTGCGAGATACTGGCATCACATGCCCACCGATGTCCCGCACCCGCAGGACCTGCTCGACCTGACCGGTCGCGTCGCGATCGTGACCGGAGCATCCCAGGGCATCGGGGCCGGGATCGCGACGCGGTTCGCCACTGCCGGGGCGCGGGTCGTCGTGCACTATCGGCGCGATCGGCAGGCGGCGAAACATGTCGTCGCCAGGATCAAGGCCGCCGGCGGCACCGCGGTGGCGATCACGGCGAAGCTCGATACCGAGGGGGGTGTCGCGGGCTTCTTCGCCGAGGCCGACGACCGACTCGGACCAGTGGACATCCTCATCAACAACGCCGGCCAGAACTTCCCTCTCCATCCGCTGGCGGACATCTCGCTCGACGAGTGGCAGGTGATGTTCCGCGACAACCTCGAATCGATGTTCCTGGCCACCCGCGCCGCCGCCGCCGTGATGCGCGAGCGGGGCGGCGGCGCGATCGTGAACATCGGCTCGATCTCGGCGTCGAACCCGGCGAGCGACCACAGCCACTACAACAGCGCGAAGGCCGCAGTCGTCGCGTTCACCCGCTCGTGTGCGCAGGAGCTCGGTCCGGCCGGCATCCGCGTGAATGCCGTGTCGCCCGGTCTGATCCGCAAGCCGGGCATCGAGAAGGCCTGGCCCGACGGCGTCGAGCGCTGGCTGGCCCGGGTGCCGCTGGGCCGCCTGGGCGAGGCCGAGGACGTCGCAGACGCGTGCCTCTTCCTGGCGTCGCCGGCCGCCCGCTGGATCACCGGGCAGAACCTGGTCGTCGACGGCGGCGTACTGGTGGCGCGGCCGTACTGAGGTAGCTGGCGGGCGAGGCGGTGGTCGATGCCCCCTCCGGCCCGGTCGGCGCCGCCCCGCCCGGCGCCTACGTGACCGCGTTCCTGCCAAATAGTCTCCGGGGGACTGGTAGGCAACGAAATCGGTCGAAACGGGGCCGTCGCGCTCTCGACGGGCCCAAGTCCACGCTCGGATCGAGGCGAGATCGACGGGGTGACCGGTCGAATCGCTGCCTACCAGTCTGGTGGAGACTAGGTGGCAGAAATCGGCCCGAACGTGTGTCAGATAGTCTGACGGAGACTGTTACCCGCTAGTTCGGCGGGCGCGGAGCCGGCGCGGGGCCGGCGCGGGGCCGGCGCGGAGCCGGCTAGTTCGGCCGGCGCGGGGCCGGCGCGGGCCGGCGGGCCGGCCGGGCCTGATCGGACCGGAAGTCTTGCCGAATCGGGCCGAGAGCTGGCTGGCCGGCACCGTCCCGCAGGCGCGGTCCCGTCCCGCAGGCCCGGCTCCGTCCCGCGGGCCCGACCCTCCCGCCGCGCTCAGGCCGTCTTGCGCTTCCGTGCCGGCTTGGCGGGTGCCTCTTCCTCTTCGTCGGCCTCCTCGTGCCCAGCCTTCGCTTTGGCGGCCGGCTTCGAGGTCCCGGTGCCCCGTGCGCTCGCGGCCTTGGCGGCCTTCGCCTCGGACACCGACACCGGCTTCGACGGGCTCGCCTCGCGGGCGGCCTTGGCCGCGTTGACCGATGCCTCGAGGGCGGCCATCAGGTCGATCAGCTTGCCGCTCTCCTCGGGCGCCTCGACCGCGACCGTCTCGCGACCCTCGACCTTGGCCTGGATGATGGTCTCGAGCGCCTCGCGGTACTCGTCCTTGTACTGCGCCGGGTCGAACTCGGCGGTCATCGCCGACACCAGCTGCTTGGCCATCGCCAGCTCGGCCGGCTTGAAGTCGTACGTCTCGTCGCCGAGCTCGAGCTCGGATGTCGAGCGGATCTCGTCGGGCCAGTGGAGCGTGGTCAGGAGCATCGTGTCGCCGAGCGGATCGAGCGCGGCCAGGGCCTCGCGGTCCTTGATCACGACCTTGCAGATGGCCGTCAGGCCGTCCTCCTCGAGCACCGACTTCAGGAGGTTGAACGCCTTGCGGCCGATCTTGTCGGGTTCGAGGTAATAGGCGCTCTTCACGAACCGGACGGCCGCGTCGTCGCGTTCGGCCTTGGTGAACTGTTCGATCTCGATCGACCGGACGGTCTTGAGCGGGACGTTCTCGAGATCCTCGTCGGTGATGACGACGTATTCGCCGGGCGCGTATTCGTAGCCCTTGACCGTATCAGCCCGCGAGATGGGCTCGTCCTCGACCGGACACCAGACCTTCATCTGGATGCGCGACAGGTCGGTCTTGTGGAGCATGTTGAAGCTGATGCCCTTGGACTCGGTTGCGAGATAGAGCTTCACCGGGATGGTGACCAATCCGAACTGGATGGCCCCCTTCCACATCGCACGCGCCATGCCGACCTCGATGCTCTCGCCGATCGCGCCCGGTTCACCCGGCCGGGACGTCGGGACGATGACCATAGCCTATCGAGGCAAGCAGCGACCTTGCCGCCGGTTACCTCGACACGACGAATGCATCCAGGCGAACGAGCGGATAGGTCCCGCCACCGACCACCGAGATCGAGATGCGATGCGTGCCGCCCGTGGGGAAGTACTGCGCGTACAGCACCCGCCGGCTCTTCGACGTGCTGGTCTTCAGGTTGAGCGTGGTCTTGTAGATACCGTCGACCCAGACCTTCGCCTTGCCCATGTGGGCGCTCATCGGGTTGACGACCGCCACCGAATGGCCCGTGAACACGATGCCGATCTTGGTGCCGCCCTTCGTCGCCCCACTCAGCGTCGACCTGTAGGCGCTCGAGCTGGACGCCGGCGACCAGGTCCCGACGCGGTACAGACTGGAGCTGCGGTCGTCATACGGATGGACGCGGCTCGTGCTGACGGCGTCGACCCACGGACTCCAGTTGCCGGCGGCGTCCATCGCCCGGACGCGGAACAGGTAGGTGGCATCGAATGCGAGGGTGTACGTCGCTTCACGCAGCTGCGCGGCGGATCGCGAGACGGTCCCGCCCCACGCGCCACCGTTCTTGCTGACCTGCACCTGGTAGCTCGCGATGGGGCTGTGCGGGTCGGTCGCCGCCGGCCAGCCGATGCGGACCGCCGTCGACGTCTGCGACATCGCGACACCCGACACCAGCGAGGTCACCGGTGGCTTGGCGGTCGGCGGGTCGCTGACGACGTCGACCGTCAGGGTCGTGCTCTCGGTCCGGCCCTGGTTGGTGCCCTGGATGTCGATCGCGTACGACCCGACGGGGGTGCCCTTCGGGACGGTCACGGCCACGTGCCCGTCATCGGCCGTCCAGCCCATCAGGCTCGCCGGGGTGGCCGCGGTCCAGCCGTCGGGGAGCGAGGTGACCTTGAACCCGACACGCTCGAAGAAGGTCGAGCTGCGGTCCACCGTGAACGGGATCGATGTCGCCGAGCCGTTGGCCTCGACCGCGGGCGGGTCACCGGGCGCCGGGGCCAGCGTGAAGGTCCCGAGGTTGCCAAGCCGCGAGACATCGAGCAGGGGCTCGTGCGTCGGGTCCGGGTCGGTCGAGGTCTTCCAGTTCAGGTTGCCGAGATAGCGCAACGCCTCGCGAACCTCGGCCGGCGTCGCGTTCGGGCGGCTGGATTTGTACAGGGCGACCGCGCCGGTCACGGCAGGCGCCGCCATCGACGTCCCGGACATCGTCCCGTAGCCACCCGGGATGGTCGACTTGATGCACTTGCCCGGGGCGATGAGATCGACGTCGTAGCCGTAGTTGCTGAAGTCGGCGAACGTGTCGTCCTTGTCGTAGCCGCCCCACGAGTAGCACGCGTTGCCCCCGAGGCCGCCCGGCTTGCCGTCCGTATCGGCGAGAGCCGAGACGGTGATCACCTCGTCGTAGCTGGCCGGGATGTTGTGGGTCGCGCTGTGGCTGTCGTTGGCGGCGGCGGCGACGACCGTGATCCCGCCCGCGACCACGCGACAGATCGCCTGGTGGAGCAGGTCGTCGTTGGTCAGGCCGCAGTTCTTGTCGTCCGAGCCCGCCTTGGTGACGCTCATGTTCACGGCCTCGAACAGCGGCCGGCTCGGGTCCTTGGGGTCGCGCTGGGCCAGGATCCAGTCGAGGCCGCAGACGTACCAGGAGATCAGGCCGTCGCCCTTGTCATTGAGGATCTTGACGCCCCACAGGCGCACACCGGGGGCCACGCCGACGACGCCGCTGCCGTTGTCGATCGCGCCGACCGTGCCCGCAACGTGAGTGCCGTGGTCCTCGACGTCACGCCAGGCGGTGTGATCCGAGGTCGAGCAGTTGTAGCCGCCCGCGACGTTGAGGTCGGGATGGTACGCGATCCCGGTGTCGACGATCGCCACGTCCGCATCCACGCGCTGATCGACGCCGTCGATCTTGGCGATCGGGTTCGACTTGCCGAAGATCCGCGAGACACCTGTCGGCACGGTCTGGGCGGCCACATGGATGACCTCGTCGGGGACGACCGCGAGGACGTTCGGGTCGGCCGCGAGGTCGAGCCTCTGTCGCGGGTCGAGCTTGGCGGAGAAGCCGTGGACCGCCTTGCGGAACGTGCGATCGGCCTTGACGCCGTCGCGCCTGCTCGCCTTGTCGATGATCGCGGTCGTGTCGGCGCCGGTGCGGAGCACGACGATGTAGCGATCGGTGGCGTCGATGCTGCTGCCGGCGGTCGTCGGACGGTCTGGCGGCGATGGGGCTGGGCCGGCGGCGCTGACCTGGATGGCTGCGGTACCGGCCAGCAGCACGGCCAGCACCAGGGACGCAAGGACGCGGTGCATCCATCCATGCTGCACCCCGCTGTCCAGTCCGACTACCGCCCCGAAGGTCCCACGACTCACCCGGACCGGGCGCGAAGCTCCCCTTCCGCCTCGCTGACCCGCGCCAGGATGCTCGTGCGCATCGTGTCGAGTCCCGTCCAGACCGACTTGGTGCTGGTCATGATCGAGGTCAACTGCGACTTCAGCGTGCGGACGACTTCGAGCTGCTCTCGGATCGCAGTCAGGGCGGCACCGATGGCCGCGGCGTCCACCTCGACCTCGTGCTCCACGAGGGAGGCGAGCGCGAGCAGTCGCGCGAGCCGGACAGCGGCCTCGAGCGTTGCGGCGTCTGGATCGTCGGGATCGATGACGCAGTAGACGTCGTCGCCGACGAGGTTGAACGGGGCCACGCCCGCCGGAGCGTGGGCCGGCGTGAAGACGACCAGCGCGACCGCCGCGCCACGGTTCTCCCGCGCCTCGCGCAGTTCCTCGCGCATGGCCCGCATCGACATCGGGCGGTCCTTGGCCTCGATCACCACGCGGACGTCGCAGCCACGGGACATCCGTGCATCGAGGGTCAGGACGAAATCGCCCTTCTTGGACTTCATGACGGCGCCTGCCTCCGTCCCGGTCCGATCGAGCAGGTCGCCGGCGCCGCGCGCGAGGTCCGCCAGCATGCCCTCGAGCAGGTCCTCGAAATCGCCACCCTTCGCGGCCGACCTGGCGCGCTCCGCGCCACGGGCCGAGGCGGCCGCCTCGATCGCCACGAGGCGCTCCTCGAGCGAGCGGAAGCCGTCGGTCATCTCCTGGCGGAACTGGTGCATCGGCGAGTGCAGCCGGGTGGGGTCGAGGAGGGTCGCCAGCTTCGAGGCGTCGCCGTCGAAGTAGCGCTCGAGCATCGATCCGATGCGGCCGATGGCGCTGTCGCGCTTGGATTCGTCGAACAGCTCGTCGACCATCGTCCGCAGCGCGCCGCGATCGCCGAGGAACTTCTCGAGCGTGCGTGGCAGCCGGCCGTCGCCGTCGGCGAAGTTCGAGCGGAGGGTCTGCTCGAGGGCCAGCGCGGCCTTCTCGTTGACCGACTCCGCCTGGCGGACGAGCTTCTCGAACTCGGCCCGCACGACATCGACGTTGACCGTGACTCCGGCATCCTGGAGCGCGAGCAGGCCGATCCGGAGGGCGCGCCCGACGAGGTCCGGCCGATCGTCCGCGGGCCTCTCCGCGAGGAACGCCGCGAGCGGGGCGTCGGAGATGACCAGCCGTTCGACGACGATACGGTCGCCGTCCAGGCGCACGCGAGGCGCCGCGGGCGACTGTTCCGAGCCGGCGACGACGGTCAGGGGCGGGAGGGTCAGGGCTTCCATGGCCCGGAGACTGACGGGGAGCCGTGACAGCTAGCCTGTCACGACCGGCGCCGCGGCGCGCCGGGTCAGCTGCCGCGGTAGGTCGTCACCGAGAAAGGCGCCATCAGCAACGGGACGTGATAGCTCCGGCTGACATCGGCGATGTGCAGGTCGAGGCTGATCCGCTCGAAGAAGCCGCCGCGCCCCAGCCCGAACTCGAGCCGGTAGTCGCCGGCTGCCAGCGGCCGCTCGAGCAGGTCACGGATCCGGCCGTCGTCGTCGGTCATCGCCTGGGTGAGCCGCATCGGGCGGCCATCATCGACCAGCCGGTAGAGGGTCACGTGGATACCCGCAGCCGGCCGACCCGTCTCGGTGTCGAGGACGTGGGTCGAGATGGTCGGAGCCGACTGATTCGCGCCCTGGGCCACGCTATCCTCCGTGGATGGGAACCTTGCAGATCGACGTCGGTGACCTCCACTTTAGCGCCCGATGGGAGGCCGGGGCGCCCCGGACGATCGAGGCGATCCGGCACATGCTGCCGATCGAGGCGAAGCTCATCCACTGCCGCTGGACCGGCGAATCGACCTGGATCCCGTTCGGCGACTTCCGGCCCGGGCTCGAGTACGAGAACCACACCTCCCATCCGGCGCCCGGCACGCTGGCGATCTACCCGGGCGGCATCAGCGAGTGCGAGATCTTCTTCCCGTACGGCGGTTGCATCACGGCCTCCAAGGTTGGGCAGCTGGCCGCCAACGTGTTCGCGACCGTCGTGGCCGACGACGGCTGGGACGATCGGTTGCGCGAAGTGGGCCGGCGCTGCCTGTGGGAGGGCGCCCAGTCGATCTCGATCCGCGAGGTCGAGTGACGGGCCGCGGGGTGCGCGGCGCCATGCGCACTCGCACCCGCCATCGCTGATGCCAGTCGGCGGCATCAGGATCGCGGTGGCGCGGTCGTGACCGACCTCGTGGTCCGGGGCGGGACCGTGGTGACCGCCGGCGAGTCCCGACGCGCCGACCTCTCGGTCGAGGGCGGCCGGATCGCCGCCATCGAGCCCGACCTGTCGGGTCCGGCAGCTGCGGCTGCCCAGGTGATCGACGCGACCGGACTGCTCGTCCTCCCCGGGGCGGTCGACGTCCACACCCACACGCGGGTCGCCAACGACGACCATCCCGACCGCTTCTTCCAGGATTCCGTGGCGGCCGCGTTCGGTGGCACGACCACCTTCCTGTCGTTCAACAACCCCGGGACCGGCTCGTCGGCGGCGGCCGAACGGTCGCTGGAGACCGGCGTCCGTGAGTGGCGGGCCGCGACCGACGGCGACAGCGCCATCGACATCGGGCTGAGCCTCGCCATCAGCGGCCATGCCGACGACCCGATCGCCGAGCTGCCCGCCACCATCGACGCCGGCGTCGCGACCTCGAAGGCATTCATGGTCTTCGACTTCCGGCTCCCCGACGATCGCCTGTTCGAAGCGATGCGCGTCATGGGCCGCCACGGCGGCATGCTCCAGGTGCACTGCGAGGATCCCGTTCTGCTCGATGCCGCCGTCGCCTCAGCGTTGCAGCGTGGTGACGTATCACCTCGCTACCACGCTACAACGCGACCAAGCTATGTCGAGGCAGTGGCGACGGCCCGGGCGCTCGCCTTCGCTCGGATGAGCGCGGCCCCGGTCCACGTCGTCCACCTCTCGTCGGCGGCCGCGCTGGAGGAGGTCCGGCGCGCGAAAGCGGCCGGCGTGCGCGTCTCGGCCGAGACGTGTCCGCACTACCTGGTCCTCACCGAAGAACGCTACGACGACCCCGACCCCGTGTCGTGCGCCCGGTTCGTGATCTCCCCGCCGCTGCGGCCGGCGGCCGATCGTGACGCGTTATGGGCCGGTCTCGCCGATGGCTCGCTCGACCTCGTCGCGACCGACCACGTGCCAGATCGAGTCGACACGGAGAAGGCCGAAGCCGCGAACGGCGCGCCCTTCAACCAGATCAGCAACGGTGCTCCCGGCATCGAGACGCTGCTGACGATCCTCTACAGCGAAGGCGTCGCGGCCGGCCGGATCACACTCGAGCGGATGGTCGATCTCCTGGCGACGGCGCCCGCCCGTCGGTTCGGTCTCGGTTCGAAGGGCGCCCTCGAGGTCGGCCGCGACGCTGACGTGGTCCTGTTCGACCCGGCCGCGCGCCGCACCATCCGAGCCACCGATCTCCACCACACGAGCGACTACACCCCGTACGAGGGGTTGGCCGTGACAGGGGCCGTCCGTGACGTCCTCGTGCGTGGCCGTTCGGTGATCCGCGACGGGCGGTTCGTGGGGACCCGCGGCGCCGGCCGATTCGTCGAGCGCGGCAGTCTCAGCGGCTGATGCAGTCCACGTGCATCGTCGGACCGGGTCTTATCGTGAGCGGCGACCTCGATCGTTGATGCTCAGTCGAGCGACGAATACGCGCGCAGCGTGAGGAACTCGGCGAAGTCATCGTCGAGCACCAGCCGATCGAGCAGCGCGGCCGCCTCGGACAAGCGCCCCTCCCCCGCCCCGCCGAGCCGCGCCAGCTCCTCATCCCGGATCGTCTCGTACAGAGCCGCCGAGACCGCCCGCCCATCGGCCAGCTCGACAGCCCGTGTTCGCCACAGCCACAGCTGCGAGCGCGAGATCTCGGCCGTCGCGGCATCCTCCATGAGGTTATCGATGGCAGCCGCGCCGACCCCTCGCAGCCAGGAATCCAGGTATGCCAGGGCGACCCGCACGTTCGCGCGGACACCCGCCTCGGTGACCGCGCCGCCCGGCACGCCGAGGGCAAGGAGCTGGTCGCTGGTGACGACGACGTCATCGCGCAGCCGCCCCTTCTGGTTCGGCGCCGCGCCGAGGACCGCGTCGAAGATCTCGGTCGCGAGCGGCACGAGATCGGGGTGGGCGACCCACGTCCCGTCGAACCCGTCGCGGCTCTCGCGCTCCTTGTCGTCGCGGACACGGGCCATGGCGACCTCGGTCACCGCCGGATCGCGCCGGTTCGGGATGAACGCCGCCATCCCGCCGATCGCATGCGCGCCGCGACGGTGACAGGTGCGGACGAGAAGCTCGGTGTAGGCGCGCATGAACGGCACCGTCATGGTCAGCTGCGAACGGTCGGGTACGGTCAGCGCCGGCCACGACCGCAGCTTCTTGATGCCGCTGAACAGGTAGTCCCAACGCCCCGCGTTGAGCCCGGCGGCGTGCTCACGAAGCTCGTACAGGATCTCGTCCATCTCGAAGGCCGCCAGGATGGTCTCGATCAGGACGGTCGCCCGGATCGTGCCGCGCGGGATCCCGAGCGCCGTTTGGGCGTGGATGAACACCTCGTTCCACAGCCGCGCCTCGTGATGCGATTCGAGCTTGGCGAGGTAGTAGTACGGGCCGCTGCCACGTCGGATCAGCTCGGTGCCGTTGTGGAACAGGTACAGCCCGAAGTCGAACAGGCTGGCCGAGACCGGGATCCCGTCCACCAGCATCCCCGACTCGACGAGGTGCCATCCGCGCGGCCGGACGACGAGGGTCGCCGTCTTGTCGCCGAGCCGGTAGGCCTTGCCCTCGGGCGTGTCGAAGCTGATGGTGTGGCGGACGGCGTCGATCAGCGCGGCCTGCCCACCGACCACGTTCGCCCAGGTCGGGGACAGCGCATCCTCGAGGTCGGCCATGAACACCCGGGCGCCGGAGTTGAGCGCGTTGATCAACATCTTGGGCTCGGCCGGCCCGGTGATCTCGACCCGGCGGTCGTCGAGATCGGCTGGTGCCGGCGCCACCGTCCAATCCGACTCACGGACGTCGCGCGTGGCCACGAGGAAGTCGGGCCGCACGCCGGCATCGAGCTCGACCTGTCGGTCCTGGCGACGCTCGATCAGCGAGATCCGCGACCTCCCGAACCGTCGGTCGAGGTCGGCGATGAACGCCAGGGCGTCCTCGGTCAGGACGCGCTCCTGGCCCGGTACGGGGTCGCGGCGAAGCTCGACCCCCGGCGGCGGCATCGGTCAGCCCCCGCCGCGGCTCACGGTCGCCTCGATCAACCCGTGCGGCTCGGTCGTCGGCGTGTAGATCTCGCGGTCGTTGTCGAGCCCGAACGGCGACAGGTCGACCAGCCAGTGATGCAGGTTCGGCAGCACCATCCGGATCGACTCGACCTCCTCGTGCCGCTCGACGATGGCGCGGCCGATGATCCAGATCGACGCCTGGACCGAGCTGCTGTCGTGCTCGGCGAACACCTCCAGCAGGGTCGAGCGGACGGCCTCGAACGTGGCATCGGCATCGAGGTCGGGCGAGCCGTAGCGCCAGATCGCGGTGAGCCTGGTGGCCATCAGTCGGTCGTCCGTCTCGGGCAGCGTCGTGTACCTGTCGCGCGGGAAGCCGCTGAAGCTCGACCGGCGGGTCTTCATCACCACCAGGTCCTCGACCCCGGCCTCGACCGTCGTGCCGCCGCGGGTCGCCGTCACCGTCGCCACCCGGGTCCCCTCGCCGCCCCGGACGAAGGCCCCGGCCGGCTGGTCCTCGAGCTCGATCGGACGCCAGTGGTGGGCACGGATGTTGACCGCCGCCGTGTCGACCTGGCTCTCGGCGAGGAAGTGCTCGGCGAGTGCCCGCCCGTACGTCTCGATGGCGCCGTCGAGGTGGTCCTTGGCGAAGGCATAGGCGGTGTTCTTCATCGTGTCGGTGGCGATGACCGAGCTGTTGTCGCCATCGGTGTGGGCCGCCTCGAACGCACCTTCGAGGGCGATCGCCACGGTCAGGTCGCGGATCCGGTCACCCTCGGGTCGATGGATGACGCGGACGAGGCGGATGGCCGCCTTCCCGTAGCGGTTGGCGCTCAGCTCGATCATGCGGTCAGGGTCGCATACCGGGCCCGGGCGATGTCGACGACGGCGTCGAGCGCGCGTTCGATCTCGGTCACGCGGTCGGCGTCGAGCGCGGCACGAAACGCGGGGAGGAGCGCCAGCCGCGACCGTCCGGCGACGAAGACGCAGTAGCGGAAGCCGAACCGGGCCTCGTACGCCGCGTTGAGGTGCTCGAGCTCGGCGGTCACCGCCGGGTCGTCCGCGCCCGACGCCTGCTCGACGCGTGACAGGTCGGACACGGCTGCGGGCGCCGCCCCGAGCCGCGGATGGGCATCGATGAGCTCGAGCTGCTCGTCGAGCGGCATCGCGTGGGCGATCTCGCGCGCCCGCTCGAACATCACATCGACCGAGTCGAACGGCCGCGCGAGCGCGAGGCGACCGAGAAAGCCGCGCGCGCCTTCGAACAGGGGCGCGACGGCAGCGGCGAACGCACCCGGGGCGATGACATCGAGCTCATCGATGTCGAGGGTCGCAGATGGCTGGGCGGGGGTCACCAGCCGCCCGCCTCGCGGATGAGTCGATGCAGTACCCGAGCGGCGACGAGGCGGCGATACTCGGCCGTCGAGCGGACGTCATCGATCGGATGCAGCTCCGCGGCGAGCGTCTCCGCGGCCCGGTCGGCCGTCTCGGGGGTTGGCGAACGGCCCGCCAGGGCGGCTTCGGTGGCGGTGGCACGGATCGGGGTTGCCGCCACGGACCCGAGGGCCAGCCGGACGTCGGTCCACGGCGAGGCCCCACCGTCATCCCGCCATCCGAGCGCGAGCACCACCTTGCTGATCGATTGAGCGCGGCGCGTGCCGACCTTGCGGAAGCGCAGCTCGCGACCTGCCATCAGCGGGATGCGGATGCGCAGCAGCAGCTCGTCGTCGGCCAATGCCGTGCGCCGGTAGGCGGGCCAGAACTCGTTCGCCGCGATGGTCCGTTCACCGCGGGTCGAGCCGACCACGAACGAGGCATCGGCTGCGAGCAGGACGGGCAGCGTGTCCCCCGCGGGCGAGGCGTTGACGACGTTGCCGCCGAGCGTCCCGCGGTTCTGGATCTGGGCCGCACCGATCGTCGCGGCCGCCTCGACCAGCCCGGGGAGATGCTCGCGACACACGGCCGACCGCCTGATGTCCGTGTACGTCGTCAGCGCGCCGAGGCTGATCGCGTCGCCGTCGATGGCGATGCCGCGCAGGGCGTCGAGCCGCCAGATGTCGACGATCCGATCGGGCGGCTGGCCGAGCTCACCGGTCAGGGCGACCATGAGGTCGGTCCCACCCGCGATCGGTCGCGCCGGGCCGGCGGCCAGCAGCGCGTACGCCTCGGCAAGGTCGCGCGGGCTCGAGACAGGTGGCTCGACGGCCATCGATGTCAGCGGCGGACGCGCCGGCGGGCCAGCCCGGCCGCGATCGCCACGAGCGACGCGACGATGCCGAAGCCGACCATCAGCTGCTGGGCCGACAGCCCGCCGGGCAAGGCCGGGCTCGCCGCTGCGGTCCGATCGTCGGCTGCCGTCGCGGCCGTGGCATCCGACGCCGGCACCGGATGCGGCCGACGGCCATTGGTCGGGACCGCGACACGGTCCGGGTCCGAGCTCATGCGTCGCCTCCTGATGGTGATCCGCCCCGCGGACCGGCTGCCGTGCGCGCGATCGCCTCGACGATCTTGGTGTACCCGGTGCAGCGGCACAGGTTGCCGGCGATCGCATCGCGGATCGCCGCGTCGTCGGGGCCCCCGCCGGCGTCAAGGTAGGCCCGCGCCGCCATCAGCATGCCGGGCGTGCAGATCCCGCACTGGGCACCGCCCGTCTCGAGGAACGCCGTCTGGAGCGGATCGAGAGCGCCCACGCCGGGGGCCAGACCTTCGACCGTCGCCACGGCGGCCCCGTCGACCTGGCAGACCGGGACCAGACACGAGTCCACCGGCTGGCCGTCCAGCAGGACCGTGCAGGCGCCGCACTCGCCCTCGCCGCAGCCCTCCTTGGTACCGGTCAGGCCGAGCTCCTCGCGCAGGACGTCGAGCAGCCGACGCATCCCGGGCACGTCCAGCTCGACCGGGGCCGCGTTGACGGTGAAGCGAACGGTCGTCATGGCGGCGTCATGGCGGCGTCATCCGGCCTCATCGCCGCGCCGGCTCGGACGCACCGGGCGGGAGGGGCGCGGCCTCGGGGACGCCCGCCATGGCCGCCAGGATGCGTTCCGGACTTGCCGGCAGGTCGCTGATCCAGACCCCGGTCGCATCCGCGATCGCCGCGACGACGGCCGGTGCCCCGACGTCCATCGGCAGCTCCCCCACCCCCTTCGCCCCGTGCGGCACCCCGTCGTACGGGGCTTCGACCAGGATCGTCGTGATCCGGGGCGCATCGAGCGAGGTCGGGATGATGTACGTGGCGAGCCGGTCATTGAGATAGCGGCCGTCGCGCAGCTTGATCTCCTCGATGGTGGCGTAGCCGACCGCCTGGAGCGTCCCACCCTCGACCTGTCCCTCGGCCAGGACGGGGTGGATGACCCGTCCGACATCGTCGGCGGCGACGATATCGCGGACGCTCACTTCGCCCGTGTCGAGGTCGACCTCGACGCTCGCCACGCAGGCCGCCCAGCCGAACGCCGGGTACGCGTCGCCGCGGTAGGTCTCGTCGTCGAAGCCGACGCCGGGATACGGCTCGAACTTCTGGTCGACACGCATCCCTCCGCGCTCCCGGGCGTACTCGCGGTAGGTGTCGGCGAACGACCCGCCGGTGGTCAGCTCGACATCGTGGCGCAGGCGCGTGGCGGCCTGGATGAGCAACCCGCCGACGACCATCGCCGTGCGCGACGCCACGGTCGGACCCGAATCGGGCACGAAGGCCGTGTCCTGCGGCGCGATGTCGACCGCCTCGAACGGAACGCCCAGCGCGTCCGCGACGAGCTGCGGGAAGATCGTCTTGGTCCCCTGCCCCATCTCGGTCGAGGCCACCAGGATGTCGATCCGGCCATCGGCGGTCAGCTCGACCGACGCCACCGAGGCGAGGTGGACCTCGCCCGATCCGGTGAACCCCGCCCCGTGCCAGGCAAGAGCCAGCCCGATGCCGCTGGCGGTGCGGTCTCGCCCGGTCCGCAGCGGCGAGTCCGGCACGATCCCGGCGCCCGTCCGTCGGCCCCGGGACACGTCGTGGCGGGCGCGCAGGCGCTCGAACTCGCCCGCCTCGGCCGCCCGCTCGAGGACCTCCTCCCCGGCGACGCTGCCGCGCAGGACCTGGCCGGTCGGGGTCGTGTCGCCGACCGCGTAGACGTTCCGCCGCCGGATGTCGAGCGGGCTCATGCCCAGCGCCTCGGCGATCCGGTTGAGGTGGGTCTCGGCGGCGAACTCGGTCTGTGGCGCCCCGAACCCGCGGAACGCGCCGTTGGGCGGCGTGTTCGTGCGGGCCGCGCGGGCACGGATCCGGACGTTCGGGCAGCGATACGGGCCGCCGGCATGGATCGCCCCGCGCGACAGGACGACCGGCGTCAGCGTGCAATAGGCACCGCCGTCCATCACGACCTCGATGTCCTGGGCGATGAGCCGGCCGTCATGGGTCACCCCGGTCCGGTGGCGGACGATCGCCGGGTGCCGCTTGGTGGTCGCGGCCAGGTCCTCGTGGCGGTCGTAGATCATCCGCACCGGACGCCCGGCCCTGCCCGCCAGCAGGGCGGCGTGCAGGGCGATCATCGACGGGTACTCCTCCTTGCCACCGAAGCCGCCACCGGTCTCGGCCTGGACCACGCGCGCCTGGCGGTCATCGATGGCGAGGCCGCGCTTGAGCGCGGTGTGGATGTAGTACGGGCACTGGAGCGAGCCGTGGACGGTGACCCCGCCATCGCCCGACGGGACCGCGATCATCGCGTTGTTCTCGATGTACAGCTGCTCCTGGTGGCCGACCCGATACTCGCCCTCGAGGACGAGGTCGGCGGCGGCGAATGCCGCGTCGGGATCGCCGCTGGCCAGCTCGTAGGCCGCGAAGAAGGTGTCCGCCGCGAGCGGGTCGAACACCGCCGGGAGCGGTTCGCTGACGACCGTGGTGGCGTGGCGGGCGGCCCGCAGCGTGGCGCGATCCGGTGCCGCGATGAGCGCGAGCGGCTCGGCGTGATGCTGGATCTCGCCACCGACCGGGACCAGGATCGGCTGGTCCGCCTTGATCGAGCTGACGACGTTGTCGCCGGGGATGTCCGCGGCGGTGACGACCACGACCGTGGACCAGTCGAAGCCGGGGTCGAGCTCGAGCGCTTCGAACCGGGCGTGCGCATCCGTCGAGCGGATCGTCGCCCCGAACCAGGCGCCGGGGAAGACGAGGTCGTCGGCGTACTTGGCGGCACCGGTCAGCTTGGCCGGTCCCTCGCGGCGCAGGGGTGCGGCGCCCCGCGCGAGCCCGGGCGCGACGGTGCCCGGCTGGATCACGACCGCGCCCGCCGGCTCGGCGCGGGTCGTCAGCTCGGGCAAGGGCCGTCCTCCATGCCCACGGACTCTAGCACCGGGGAGGACCCATCTTCGGCCGGACGGCGGCTCCGACGGCTCGTCTCCACCCCTCCCCACCCCTTCCGCCCGGACCGCCCACGGCGGTGCGAGCCCGCACCGAGAACTGGTCCCGGAGGGTCAGAAAAGAGGGTCGATCGATGGTCCCGCCGCTATGCTCCGCGGCTCATGGAACCTTCATCCATCCCCTCACCGGCCGGCCGGACCATCACGACAGAATGAGCGATATGAACCAGAACGTCCTCATCCTCATCGTCTTCCTCGTCGTCGCGAATCTCGTCCTGCTCAGCGTGGTCGCCGTCCGGTCGATCCGGCGCAGGGACAAGCACGGCAGGCCCACCTCGTCCGGCGACGGTGGCGCGCGCCCGCTGCCGACCGCTGGCTCGATGGGCGCCGCGCCGACCGCCGCCGAGCTGGCGTCGAGTCGGGATCCGCTGACCGGCCTGTCGGTGGTCGGCGAATGGAACCGGATCCTGGTCGACGAGGACGCGCGGGTCAGCCGCTACCGGCACCCCGCGACCATCGTGATCATCGAGCTCGACGGGTTCGACCGGCTGACCGCCACGCTCGGCCACGGCGCGGGCGAGCGGGTGCTGCCGGCGCTCGCCGACGCTCTCAGTCGCAACGCACGCGCGGCCGACCACCTCGCCCGGCTCGGTCCGTCCCGCTTCGGGGTCCTGTTGCCCGAAACGGGCGAGGTCGAGGCGATCAACTACATCGAGCGTGTCCGCGAGGCGTGCGACATGTGGCTCGCGTCGGGTGCGATCGCGATGCGACTGTCGATCGGCTGGGCGAGTCCCGGGCCCGAATCGAATCTGGCCGCCGCGGTCCTGCGCGCGCACGAGCGGATGTTCGCGGAACAGCGGCAGAACGAGCGGTTCGCGACCGGCATCCCCGTCGCCGCGTCGCCGGCGCTCCACGGGACCGAGGGATCGCCGTCGCCTGCCTGACCTCGGTCAGTCGCGAGCTCGACGCAGACCCCGGCCCGGCGTCGCGCCGGTGTGCACACCGTCGGCCACGACGAGGGTGCCGGCAACGATGACCTGTTCGATGCCGATCGGGTAGGAGCGCGGCTCGTCGTATGTGGCGGTCGAGCGGACCGTGTCCGGGTCGAACACCACGAGGTCGGCCACGGCGCCGTCGCGGATGACGCCGCGATCGCGCAACCCGAGGCGGGCGGCCGGCGCCGAGGTCATCTTGCGAACGGCCTCCTCAAGGCTCAGCAGGGCCTCGTCGCGCACGAACTGGCCGAGGATCCGCGGGAAGCTGCCGTAGGTCCGCGGGCTCGGCTTGTCGCCGAGGAACGTGCTGTCGGTGCCGACCATCCCGACCGGGTGGGCGACGAACGGCCGCAACGTCTCCGCGGCGGGCCCGCTGGTCACCTGGCTGACGCCGAGGTCCTCGGACAGCAGCAGGTCGCAGATGACGTCGAGCGCGTCGTGGCCTGTCTCGGCCATCACGTCCGCCACGGTATGGCTCTCCCAGCGCAGGTTCTCGGGCCGACGGAAGGCACCGAGGCGGACGTCCGCCCAGCCGGCCGCGCTGGCATACGACGCGCCCCGGGCCGTGAACTCGGCACGGACCCGGTCGCGCGCGGAACGGTCCGCCAGCCGTTGCTTGAGCGGGCCGGGTCCGCCGGCCTGGATCCACTGCGGGAGCTGGATGAGCAGGCGCGTCGACGCCCATTCGGAAGGGTAGGTATCGAAGGTCACGTCGAGGCCCTCCGCGCGCGCGTCGTCGACCAGCGCGAGCATCGGTCCGGGGCCGCCGGGATAGGTCGCCCGATGGTAGAAGTGGGTGATGTGGGCAGGCGCCCCGGCTCGCCGACCGATGTCGATCGCCTCGCGGAACGGATCGAGGTAGCGGTCGCCGAGCGGGTAGCGAACGTGCGTGTGATAGAAGCCGCCGTGGCGCCCTGCCTCGGCGGTGAGCGCCGCCAGCTCGTCGGTCGTGGCGAAGGAGCCCGGTGGGTAGTCGAGGCCTGTGCTCAGCCCGAACGCGCCCTCGGCCATCGCGTCGCGCAACAGGCCGCGCATGGTGTCCAGCGCGCGCGCGTCGGCGGGAACGTCGTCCCAGCCGAGCGCCGCGATCCGGAGCTGGGAGTTGCCGACGAGCGTCGCGACGTTGAGGCTGACGGCGCCATCGAAGCGCGTCAGAAAGTCGTCCACGGACCGCCAGTCGTAGTCGATCGGCGGGCGGCCGTCGAGCCCCGAGTCGAGCTCGACGAACGCCTCCAGGTCCTCGCGTCGGGCGAACGGCGCGAAGCCGTTGCCGTCCACCCCGATGAGCTCGGTCGTCACCCCCTGCCGGACCTTGGGCTCGTGGCGGCCGTCGGCCAGGATCATCAGGCCGCCATGGCTGTGGAGGTCGATGAAGCCGGGCACGATCACCTTGCCGGTCGCGTCGATGGTCCGGCCGGCTGGCGTCGCGAGAGCGCTCGCGGCGGCCTCGTCTTCGAGCAGTCGGACGCGCCCATCGATCACCTCGACCGTCTCGGGCCGGCCCGGCGCGCCCGTGCCGTCCACCACGGTCCCGCCGACGATGCGCAGCTCCGGGGCCGTCATGCGGCGCGTGGACCGGCCAACCGCCGGCCGCGCACCCATGCGCCCCGGACCATGTCGGGATGCGCCCGGAAGATCAGGCGGGAGGCGAGGTCGGCTGGGTCGTCATCGGGCGCCTGGCCGGCGAGCGGCATCGCCTCCGCCGGGTCGACCACGATGAGGTCGGCCTCCTTGCCGGTCTCGAGCGAGCCGATCACGTCGTCGAGCCCGAGCGTCCGGGCCCCGTCGAGCGTCCCGAGCCGCAGCCAGTCGAGCGGCGCGAGCACCGCCGCGTCGTCGTCGTCCCCGGCGAGTGATCGGCGTGCCATCTGCGCATAGGCGGCGACGCGCATGACCGAGAAGATCGAGGCGTCGGGGCCGCCGGAGACATCCGAGCCGAGGCCGATCGACAGCTTCGCCCGACGATACCGCCCGAGCGGCATCACGCCGGCCCCGATGAACAGGTTCGAGGCCGGGCAGTGGGCGACATGGGTGCCCGTCTCGACCAGGCGAGCGAGTTCGCGGTCCGAGAGGTGGATGGCATGCGCCAGGATGGTCCGCGGTCCGAGCCCGCCGGCGCGATCGTAGACGTCGACGTAGTCGAGGGTGTCCGGGAAGAGCCGGCGAACCTCGGCGATCTCGAATGGGTCCTCGGCCAGGTGGGTCTGCCACCACGCGCCGGTCGAGCGGGCGAGCGCGGCCGATCCGCGGAGCATCTCGGTCGTGCACGAGATCGCGAAGCGGGGCGTCACCGCGTAGCCCAGCCGGCCGCGGTCGGCGCCGTGCCAGCGGTCGATCAGGTCCTGCGATTCGCGCAGGGATCGCTCGAGGATGGTCGTCGGGTCGATGGTCGGGTCGTAGGTGACCCGGTCCATCATGACCTTGCCCAGGATCGCCCGGATGCCGTGCGCTTCGGCCGCCTGGAACGCGGCGTCCATCGCGGCCCGGTAGACCACGCCGTAGGCAAGCACGGTCGTCGTGCCGGCGGCCGCGAATGCCTTGAAGATGGCCGGGGCCAGCCGCTCGGCGACGGCCGGGTCCGACCACGATCGCTCGGTCGGGAACGTGAGGCGGTCGAGCCAGGTCAGGAGGTCGAGCGCGAAACCGACCCCGGCATTCGGCATCTGCGGCAGATGCGCGTGGGTGTCGACCATGCCGGGCAGCAGCACCCACGGGCGGACGTCGACCGCGGCGACCAGCACGTCCCGTGGCGCGGCCGCAGCCGGCCCGACCCAGGCGATCCTGCCGGAGGCATCGATGTCGATGAGGGCGTCCGTCTCGTGGCTCATGCCGCCGGCCGCCAGCGGCGTCAGCAGCCGCGCCCGAAGCGCGAACGGCGGTCGCTCAGGAAGCTCGCGTCCAGGCATCGTCGGAGGCTAGCACGGCCCGAATCTCGGGGAAGGGGCAGGGGGCGGGGGCGGGGGGCGGGCGCCGGGGCGAAGCGCGGGCGCCGGGGCGAAGGCGCGGGCGCGGGGCGACGGCGGCCCCGCCGCGGCACACCACGTTCTGGGACTTGACCCGGCCCCGCCGCGGCACGGGACCGGGGCCTAAGGCGCGGCCCCGCCGCGGCACGGGGCGAGGGGCCCGGCGGCCGCTCTCTGATCCGGATATACGAGCGTGGCTTCCGTCACCTTCCGACAAGATGTGGAAGAACTCGGCGCATCCACGCTCAGATGTCAGAAATGTGTGCCTGCAAGGAACGATCGGGGTGGCACGGCGGGCA
>DASYSM010000039.1:0-17143 GCA_036003325.1 Candidatus Limnocylindrales bacterium | reverse complement strand
CAGGCCCTCATCCTGGAGGCAAACGATGCGGCGCAGGAGTTGCTCGGCAGTCCCCTCATCGGTCACTACTGGCAGGAGTTCGTGACCCCGGGCACGACCGAGCAGGTCTCGTCGATGCTCGCCATCCTGGCCAGCGTGGGGGCCGCCGAATCGCGCTTCCGGATGCCCGCCGGCGACGGGTCGCTCGTCGAGTTCGACTCGTACACCCTGGTCTCGGGCGAGACCTATACCACGATCATGCGGCCGCGGACAGACGGGCGTGCCACGGTCCGCGAGTGACGTGCCGGCTCGGCCGGGAACCTCGGCGTCAGTCGGGCAGCATCGACAGGACGAGACGCGACGGCCGCAGCGTCGCGTGCTCGACCGCGATCGTCGTCCCGCCCGCGGCCGTCGCGGCCGGGTTCAGGTCGAAGCGCGGGAAGTCGGAGGCGGCAAGGAGCAGGCCGATCCGATGGCCAGGCGGGATCGTCGCCGCGGTCGACCCGAGCTCGACGATCCGCTCGGTCGCCGAGTCGCCATCCCGGACCCGCTGGATCCCGCTGACCAGGAGCTCCCAGCGGCCGTCGGGTCCGACATCGGCCAGCTGGGCGGCGAGGTCGAATGACTGCGCCGTGGCCGTCGCGTGGACCGTCAGCCGGACCGGCCCGATGATCGTCCGGGCCTCGCCGAGCGGACCGGACTGGTAGGCGAGCACATCCTCGCGGTTCGCGAGAGCGGCAACGTCGGACGGGCCGACCCGCTCGCCGAGCGTGCTGGCCATGAGGAGCGTCCCGCCGCCGAGGGTCGGCACCGGCCGATGCGGGTCGAACACGAGGTCATCCGGGTCTTCGTCGGCAGGAGGTGGCTCCGGGCTGAGACGCGCTCCGGCACGCAGGTGCAGGGTCCACGGCACGACGGATTGCGGGGGCCAGTCGTCGAAGTCGCGCCAGCGGTCCACGCCCATGATGAACACCCGGACCGGCGGCATCTCCTCGACGCCGTTCGGCCGATCCCGAAGCCAGCGATCGAACCAGCGGACCTGCTCGTCGGCGACTCCCATGACGTCCATCGCCGAACGGACGCCATAGCGCCGCCCGGGGTACATCCCCGTATAGATGCCGTGCGACCACGGGCCGATGACCAGCCGCGGACCGGGCCGGCCGGCGGCGATCGCAGCCTGACGCTGGAGCCTGAAGCCATCGAGCGTCCCGACCACGAAGATGTCGTGCCAGCCGCCGATGTCGAGGGCCGGCGCGACGGCCGAGGCGGGACTGAGGTCGGGCGCGATCGACGCCCAGCCAGCGTCGCGCTGCGGATGGCGACGCCAGTCGTCGTACCACGGAGCGAGCATCCGGATCAGGTCTTCGGTCTCGGCGTCCAGACCGCCGTACAGCGATTCGATCCGGTCCTGCGCGTCGCGCGCGCGCTCGACCAGCTCCTGCGGCTGTGAGCCGGCCGCGACGAGGCGGTCGGCTGCATCGACGCACAGGGACAGCGTCCACTGGAGGCAGAACCCCAGTTCGAAGGCGTCGCCACGGTAGACCCATCCGTCGCGATAGTCGGCCACGGTGACGATCGGCGCGATCGCGCGCAGGGCCGGCGGGTGCTCGGCGGCGGGCAGCCACTGCGTCGTCCCGACATAGGACGCACCGATCATCCCGACGCGCCCGGTCGACCACGGCTGCCGTGCGGCCCAGGCGATCATGTCCACGCCGTCAGCTGCCTCGTTCCGGAACGGGTAGAACTCGCCCTCCGATCCATAGCGTCCCCGGACGTCCTGGACCACGACCGCATAGCCTTCCCGGACGAAGCGGAAGCCGTCGTAGAAGTGGTTCCCGAGCGCCATGCTGCGGTCGTAGGGGGTACGCATCAGCAGCACCGGCACGGGACCGGGGCCGTCGGGGCGGTGGACGTCCGCGAGCAATGTCGTCCCGTCGCGCATCACCACCGGGACGCCGACGTCGGTCACGATCCGCATGTCATCACTCCCACGGCCGCCCGTCGGCGGCTGGCCGTTCGCGCCGGCGGAGGGACGGCCCGGCACATCCGACTTCGCACGCGGAACTATGCGCGCCTCAAGGCGGTGACGGTCGGCACCGCACCAGTCCCTGTCTCTGCCCACCGCGCGGCAGCGGTCCGCACCGCGCTGGCTGCCGAGGTGCCATCGACCAGGAACGAAGGTACGGGATAGGCCCTCGGTCGGGCCGCTCGATACTCGGGGCGGGACTCATCCCGTGTCCGGTCGAGCCACCGGAACAAGCGATTCTCAGTCCGGGGGGAAGGAGAGAGACCGCGCCATGCTGCACCGATCCCGACCCGCCTGGCTGGCAGCCGGCGGAGCGCTGCTCCTGATCCTGTCCATGAGCGGCATCGCCGCCGCCGCCACGATCGTGTCCGACACGACGAGCGGGACGCAGGACACGACGCTGCCGGCCGGCGACAACGCCCCGTCCGTGACGTTCGTGGACCTGAACGGCAACGGCATCGACGACACGTGCGAGACCGCCGTGACGCCCGATGGCATCGCTGCCACCGCCGCATTGACCGCCGCGGATCTCGACGGCGATGGTGCGATCTCCGTCTCCGAGGCGGCCCAGAGCGGCTGGGTCGGCGGGACCGAGTGCAACCACGGGGGATATGTGAGCTCGGTCGCGAAGACATCGACCGACGGCTGCGACCAGGCGGGCGACAGCGGAGACACGACCGAGTCCGCGGACGAGTCGAGCGGGGACGCGGCCGACGGTGCGGCCGAGGACTCCGGCGATCAGGCGACCGACACGTCGACGATCACGACATCGACCACGACCACGACATGCGCGCCGACATCGACCGACACCGCCCCCACTGTCTGCCCGGTCGTCGCCCCGGCCGCTCCGACCGACGGCGCTGCGCCGGTCGTCGACCCAGCTCCGAACGCTCACGGCGTGGCGGTCTCGACGGTCGCCCAGTCCGACGCGGTCGGTGGCAAGAACTGCGATCACGGCGGTGCCGTCAGCGAGGCCGCCAAGGCGGCCCACGGCGCCAAGCCGGATCAGGCGGCAAAGCACGCAGCCCATCTCGCCAAGCACCATGGACAGGGGCACGGCGGGCAGGACTGACCGATCACAGGCAGATCCCTCCGGGGTCAGCCGCCGGGGTGGTCAACGTGCCGGGCGAGTCACTCGCCCGGCACGACCATGTCCGGGTCCGCGCGCGGAGTCAATCGGGCGAACGGCCACCGTGGCGGGCGAGACGTTCGCCCGGCAGGATCGTGCCGGCTCCCGCAGGTCGCGGCTGGCCGTGGCCGTGGCCGTAGGCGCCGCCCCGGTCGGGCCGTGGACCTCCATGACCACCGGGCGAGCGGGGTCCGGTCCGGGCGTCGGAGCCGGCCGGGCGTGGCCCACCGTTGCCGATCCCCTGGCCGGGCCGTCTCGGCCCCGCGAAACCGGCGCCTCGGTGACCGGGTCGCGACGGACCACCGGGCCTCGGGTTGTTCGAGTGCTGGCCGCCGGCGGGTCGTCCGGCGCTCGGGACATGTGGCGCGGACGCGGGTCGTGGGGCGCCTGCGCCGTAGGCGACGCCACCGGACCGCTGCCCTCCCCCATGGCGGGATGCTCCCCCACCCTGGCGCGGACCGGGCCGTGACCCACCAAGGCCGCCCCGCAGGATCGGCTCCGGTCGGATCCGCGGATCGGGCTCGAAGCCCGGGATGGTCTCGCGCGGGATCGCCCGGCCCAGGACCCGCTCGATGTCGCTGAGCAGCTTGAGCTCGTCGACGCAGACGAGGGAGACGGCGTCGCCGTCGACCCCGGCACGGCCGGTCCGGCCGATGCGATGGACGTAGTCCTCGGGGACCATCGGCAGCTCGAAGTTCACGACGTGCGGCAGCGCCTCGATGTCGAGACCACGTGCCGCGACCTCGGTGGCGACCAGCACCGTGAACCGGCCGGCCTTGAAGTCGGCCAGCGCGCGGACCCGCTGTGGCTGGCTCTTGTTGCCGTGGATCGCGGTCGCGCTGATGCCGTCATGGCCGAGCTGGAGGGCCAGTCGGTTGGCGCCGTGCTTGGTCCGGGTGAAGACGAGGGCCTGGTCGATCCGCCCGGTCGCGATGAGGTGGCTGAGCAGCTCGCGCTTGCGCTCGCGGTCGACCATGTGAACGACGTGGGTGACGAGCTCGGTCGGGGTGTTCCGCGGCGTCACCTGGACCGATGCCGGATGGTCGAGCAGGTCGTTCGCGAGCCGCCGGATGTCGTCCGAGAACGTCGCCGAGAACAGGAGGTTCTGGCGGCGCTGCGGCAGGATCGCGAGGATCTTGCGGATGTCACGGATGAAGCCCATGTCGAGCATCCGGTCGGCCTCGTCGAGGACGAGGATCTCGACCCGTGACAGGTCGATCGTGCGCTGTCCCAGGTGGTCCAGCAGGCGGCCGGGCGTCGCGACCACGATCTCGGGCCCGGCGCGCAGGGCGCGGACCTGCGGGTCGAACCCGACGCCGCCGTAGATGGTCGTGGAGCGGATGGGGTTCTGAGCGCCGTAGGTCCGGACGCTCTCCTCGACCTGGAGCGCCAGCTCGCGGGTCGGGGTGAGGATCAGCGCGCGGATGACCCGCGGCCCCGCCGGCCGCGACGCGTGCAGGAGCTGGAGCATCGGCAGCACGAATGCCGCCGTCTTGCCGGTCCCGGTCTGGGCGCCGGCGAGCACGTCGCGGCCTTCGAGGACGAGCGGGATCGCCTGCTGCTGGACGGGGGTCGGTTCGGTGTAGCCCTGCTGGGCCACGGCGCGAAGGAGCTCGGGCGACAGCCCGAGACGATCGAATGACAAGGGACGAGACTCCTGACGAGGCCCTCCCGCTCAGTGGCGGGGCCCGGTCAGGGCGAAGGTGTGGATCGGGGTCGAGACGGTATCGGAACCGGGGCGCTGACCGGAGCGCCCATCGAGCACGAAGACCCGCAGCATAGCCTATCTCGCCGGAGATGGCTCCTGGGCGGCCGTGCCCGCGGGATCAGGTCTTGCGCTCGAGGATCGGGCGCGCCACGTCCGGCTTGTCGACGACGAACGCGAAGGTCGCCACGTCTCCCCAGCGGCCGAGGAACAGGTGGCCGTAGATGTTGACGCCCGCATCGGCCAGCTCCCGGGCCAGGCGCGCCATCCCGCCGGGCCGGTCGTCGACCTCGGCCAGGATGGATTCGCCTTCGATGTAGGTGTAGCCGCGCTCGTCGAGGACGGCCTTCGCGGTCTCGTCATCAGCGGTCGTCATGATCACGTGGCCACTGTCGCCCATGCTCCCGCCGCCGATCGCGCGCAGGTCGACGCCGCGCGCCGCGAGCGACTCGGCGAGGGTCGCCATCGCGCCCGGTTCGTTCTTCAGCTGGACCACGAACTGTCTGGCCATACCTGCCTCCCGGGGAGCCTGTGCCACTGCATCCTAGCGGGCGCTGGCGGCCACGTGCGTCGCGGGCGGAGCCGGCCCGTGGCTGTGATACGTTCCGAGGATGAACGCCGGTCTGCCCGCCGCGATCAGCGCGACCCTGGCGGACCTTCCGCCGGCCGCCGCCGAGCGGCTCGCCACGGCGCTTCGCGAGCCCGATCCGGGCGTGCGTCAGACGACCAGCGCCGCGGGGATCCCGTTCGCCTCGCTCGCCTGGGGAGAGCCATCGGACCGGCCCCTCGTCCTCATCCATGGCATCACCGCATCGGCGCGCCTGTGGTGGCGTGTCGGGCCGGCACTCGCGGCCACCGGTCGCCGCGTCGTGGCCGTCGATCAGCCGGGGCACGGGTCGACCGGGCACTGGGCCGGTCGCCACCGCTTTCGCGAGACCGCCGCCGACATCGCCGCCTGGACGCGCGCGGCGGGCCTCGACGTGCCGGAGCTCCAGGTCGTCGGCCACAGCTGGGGCGCGATGACCGCGGCCGCGCTGCCCGTCGCCCGCATCCGTCCGGCGACCCTCGTCCTGCTCGACCCGCCGGCGGTCTCCCATGCGGTCATCTCACAGCTCGTGAACGACCCTTCGGAGCAGGTCTATCCGGATATCGCCACCGCCAGTGCCGTCCTCACGGCGGCCAACCCCGCCTGGTCGGCGGAGGATGTCCAGGCGAAGGCGGAAGGCCTCGTCCAGCTCGATGCCGCCGCGGCGCTGTCGGTCCTGCTCGAGAATGGCGACTGGGACGGCGGCCTCGCCGACATCTCCGATCCGGCCGCCGACGGGGTACCGGTCTGGGTCATCCGCGGCGACCCGGCGACCGGCAGCCTCCTGCCCGATCCGGCGATCCCGGGTTTCGCGGCGCGGATCGGCGCCGACCACAGCCTCACCCTCGCGGGTGCGCCCCACTCACCGCAACGCACCCACCCGGAGGCCACGACGCTCGCGCTCCTGCGCGCCCTGGGCTAACCGCGTCGCAGGATCCCGACGGCGCGCCGATACGCCTCGACATAGCGCGGCGCCGACCCCGTCACCCAGTCGAAGTCCACCGCCATCCCCCTGTCGAGCAACGCCTCCCAGCCGGGGCCGCCGGCGGCCCGAAGCCGGATCGCGGCGTCGCACGCACCGATCAAGCCGGCAACGGTGGCACCCTCGAACGCGAACCCCGTCCCGGCGCCCGGGTGGGTCGTCTCGTCCACCACGGTGTCGGCCAGGCCACCGGTCCGATGGACGATCGGTGGTGTCCCATACCGAAGCGCGATCATCTGCCCCTGGCCGCACGGCTCGAAGCGCGACGGCATGGCGAAGAAGTCGGTGCCGGCGTAGATGCGCCGCGCCATGACGCGGTCGAAGCGTTCGATCAGCGCGACCTGGCGGGGATGCTCGATGGCGATGGCCCTGAACGGATCGGCGAGGCTCGGGTGCCCGCTGCCCTGGACGACCAGTCGCGCGCCGCGCCCGAGCAGGCTCGGAGCGCCGTCGGCGAGGAGATCGAACCCCTTCTGCGGGTCGAGCCGACCGATCATCCCGATGACCGGGCCCGGGTCCCTGGCGTCGAACCCGAGGCGGGTCAGCAGGTCGACCCGGCAGGCGCCCTTGCCCGTCCGATCCTCGCGCGAGTAGGTGGCGGCGAGGTCCGCGTCGGTGGCCGGATCCCAGACCGTCGTGTCGAGCCCGTTGAGGATCCCGACGAAACGGTCGCCCTTCGCCCGCAACGACCCGTCCAGTCCCATGCCGAACGCGGGCGTCAACGCTTCCGCCGCGAACCCGGGCGAGACGGTGTTGGCCAGCTCGGCGCGTTCGATGCCTTCCAGCAGGAGGTCGATCCCGTCGGCGTCGGCCGCGACGACCCCGTCTCCGGCTGCCAGCCCGAGCTGGCCGAGCGCCCCGCGCTCCGTCCAGCCGTGATAGGCCAGGTTGTGGAGCGTGATCAGGATGGCGGCACCGCCGATGACCGGGTCGGTCGCGTAGCGAACGTCGCGGAAGATCGCCGCCGGCCCGGTGTGCCAATCGTGGAGATGCAGCACGTCCACGGCGGCTCCGTCGTGGATCAGGGCCTCGAGCGCTGCCCGGCAGAACAGCCCGAACCGCCAGGCGTTGTCCGGATAGTCGCCCGCGGCGTCACCGTAGAAGCCGTCTCGATCGAACGCGGCCGGGTGGTCGACCAGCCGTAACCGGTAGCCGTCGGCAGGAACGTCGAGGATGGTCACACGGCTGCTGCCCGAGGGCGACCGAGGATCGGGTACGCGGACCTCGGTGGTCCGCTCGACCGTGGCCGGTCGCGGGACGCCCCGGTACCGAGGCAGGAACACGTCGATCGGAGTCTCGACCTCACCGTCGCCCATCCGCCCGAGCGCCCGGGCGAGGGCGTCGACGACGTCGGCCAGGCCGCCCGTCTTGGCCCACGGTTCGCACTCGGCGGCCAGCATCACGACGCGCATCCCCATGGTCTGATTCTGACAGTCTCGCGTGGCGCCCGAGGGCCACGATCCCAGTTCGCGTTGGGGGCCTTCGCCGTGCGAGCTAAACCGGTTCACCCCGCACGGTGACCGGGTATGATGCCGCCTCATGGACCCCGTCCGCGTGCCGTCGATCGAGGCTGCCAGCTTCCCGCTCCCGCCACGACTCGAAGGCCTCCGGCGGCTCGCCTACAACTTCCACTGGTCCTGGCACCCGCGGACGCGCGGCCTGTTCAACCTCATCGACCGGACCGCCTGGACCCGCTACCGCAACCCGATCCCGGTGATCAGCGGCCCGACCGAATGGTCGCGCCTGCTGGACGACGCCAAGTTCCTGGCCGAGTACCACGACGTCCTGGCCGAGTTCGATGCCTACATGGCCAACGGCTCGGGCCACTGGTTCCAGCGTCGCTACGCCGACCAGCTGACCGGACCGATCGCCTACTTCTGCGCGGAGTACGGCTTCCACGAATCGCTCGGGATCTACTCGGGCGGTCTGGGCGTGCTGGCCGGCGACCACATGAAGACGGCCAGCGACATGGCACTCCCGGCGATCGGCGTCGGATTGCTGTACCGCAAGGGCTATTTCCGGCAGACCATCGACGCGGACGGTCACCAGGAGCACGACTATCCGGACTACGACCTGACCCGCCTGCCGCTCGGGCGCGTGCAGGATGCGTCCGGGTTGCCGCTGACCGTGACCGTCGAGCTCCCGGGTCGTGATCTCGCCGTCGCGGTCTGGGTCGCGCAGGTCGGGCGGGTCCCCGTCCTGCTGCTCGATACGGACCTGCCCGAGAACGACGACGCGGACCGGCCGATCACCAACATCCTGTACGTGCGCGGACGCGAGATGCGCCTGCACCAGGAGCTGGTGCTCGGGATCGGCGGGGTGCGCGCGATCCGGGCCCTCGGCCTGGCGCCGGCGGTCTGGCATCTGAACGAGGGCCACTCCGCGTTCCTGCTGGCCGAGCGGGCGCGCGAATATGTCGCGGCGGGCACGCCACTCGACGACGCCCTCGCGGCGGTCAAGCGCGACAGCGTGTTCACCATCCATACGCCGGTCTCGGCGGGCAACGAGCGGTTCGATGCGGATCTCGTCCGTCGCGTCGCCGGCCCGCTCCTCGATGACGGCGGTGTGCCGGTCGAGCGGGTGCTCGATCTCGGTCTCGGCGTCGACGGCGACCGCGCCGAGTTCGACATGACCGCGTTCTCGCTCCGCCTCACCGGTGGCGCCAACGCGGTCAGCCACCTCCACGCCGAGACGGCCAACGCGACCTGGCAGGGCGTCCCCGACAGCCCGATCCTCGGCATCACCAACGGGATCCACGGCCCGACCTGGATCGGCGAGCCGATCGCCGACCTGCTCGAGGACCTCGGCGCCGACCTCGACGACCTCGACGAGAGCACCGAGGGCGGCCGGTTCTGGGAACGGCTCGAGCGCATCCCCGGCCGCGAGCTATGGGACGCGCACCTGCGCCAGAAGCGCGAGCTGGCTCACTTCGCCCGCGGCCGGCTGCGCAGCCAGTTCGCCCGGCACGGGGAATCGCCGGCGGTCCTCGCCGAGCTCGAGACCGCGCTCGACCCGGACGTGCTGACGGTCGGGTTCGCCCGGCGGTTCGCCACCTACAAGCGGGCCGGCCTGCTGTTCAGCGACATCGACCGGCTGGCGCGGATGCTGTTCGACGAGGAGCGGCCCATCCAGATCGTCTTCGCGGGCAAGGCGCACCCGGCCGACCGGCCCGGCCAGCGGGTCATCCAGGAGATCTTCCAGCGGTCACGCTCGCCGCAGCTCCGCGGCCGCGTGTACATCCTCGAGAACTACGACATGCGGGTGGCGCGCTTCCTGGTCCAGGGGGTGGACGTCTGGCTCAATAACCCCCGCCGGCCGCTCGAGGCCTCGGGCACCTCGGGGATGAAGGCGGCCCAGAACGGGGTCCCGAACGTGAGCGTCCTCGACGGCTGGTGGGACGAGGGGTACGAGGGCGACAACGGCTGGGCCATCGGCGACCGGGACATCGACCCCGATGAGGCGGCCCAGGACTGGCGTGATTCGCAGGACCTCTACCGGCTGCTCGAGGAGCAGATCGTGCCGGCCTACTACGACCGTGACGCGTCGGGGCTGCCGACGCGCTGGCTGACGGTCACCCGCCGCGCGATGGCGACCGCGCTGTGGCGCTTCTCGACCACGCGGATGCTCCACGAGTACACCGAGTCCCTGTACCTGCCAGCCGCGGGAGTCCCGGTCAACGAGCCCGCGGGCCGGCCGGCCGTGACCGAGGCCGGCTGACCGGGACGGCGGCATGGCCCCCCGGATCGCACTCGCGCTCGCCATCCACAACCATCAGCCGGTCGGCAACTTCGGCTGGGTCCTGGCCGAGGTCTTCGAACAGGCCTACGAGCCGATGATCGCGGCGCTCGAACGCCATCCGCACGTCCGCCTGTCACTCCACTACTCGGGACCCCTGCTCGACTGGCTGCGTGCCGAGCGCCCGGACTTCGTCGGCCGGCTCGGCGGACTGATCGCGCGCGGCCAGGTCGAGATCATGGGCGGCGGCTACTACGAACCGGTCCTCGCCTCGCTCCCCGAGCGCGACCGGATCGGCCAGGCATCCAGGATGGCCGACGAGCTCGAGACGCTGTTCGGGCGGCGCCCGGCCGGGGCGTGGCTGGCCGAACGCGTCTGGGAGCCCGACCTGCCGACCTCGCTCGTCGCCGCGGGCTATGACTGGACCATCCTCGACGACGCGCATTTCCGGGCGGCCGCCATCGGCGAGGACGACCTGTGGGGCGCGTACACCACTGACGACCAGGGCCAGCGGCTGCGTGTCTTCGGCACCGAGCAGGGGCTCCGTTACCGGATCCCTTTCCGCGAGGTCGACGACGTCATCTCGTACCTGCGCGAGCACGCCAGCGAGGACGGCCGGCGGATCGGCACGATGGGCGACGACGGGGAGAAGTTCGGGGCCTGGCCGACGACCTGGGACCATTGCTGGGGGGCTCGCCGCTGGGTCGACCGCTTCTTCGCGGCGCTGGACGAGAACGCCGACTGGCTGACGACCACCACCCCGACCGACTGGCTCGCGCAGCACCAGCCGATCGGACGCGTCTACGTCCCGACCGGCTCATATGCGGAGATGGGCCAATGGGCTCTGCCCCCCGATGAGAGCCGGGCCTTCGCGGCCGCGCTCCACGCGGCCCAGGGCGACGGCCGGCCCGAGGTCCGCTGGCTGCGGGGCGCGTCGTGGCGCAACTTCCAGGTCCGCTACCGCGAGATCAACGACCTCCACAAGCAGATGCTCCGGACCTCCGACAAGGTGGCCGCGATGGCCGACGGCCCGGCCCGCGCGCTCGCGACCGACCACCTCTATCAGGGACAGTCCAACGATTGCTACTGGCACGGCCTGTTCGGCGGGATCTACATCGCGCACATGCGCCTGGCGACCTACGCCCACCTGATCGCGGCCGAGGACCTCGCCGACCACGCCGCGGGTCGCCTCCACGCGTACGAGCGACTCGATCTCGACCTCGACGGGCTCGATGACGTCCGGCTCGCGACGGCGGGCGAGGTCGTCTCGGTCGACCTGGCCGAGGGCGCCGGCATCGGCGGCTGGGATATCCGGCCCGTGCGCCACGCCCTGTGCGCCGTCCTGCGCCGCCGCCCGGAGGCGTACCACGAGACGCTGCGCGACGAGGATGCCGCGGCGCTCGAGGGCGCGACCGATGCGACCGGCGCGCCGGCGTCGATCCACGAGCGCCTGGCGATGAAGGAGGAAGGGCTCGCGGCGAGGCTCCACTACGACCGGTACGAACGACGCTCGGGCCTGGTCCGCTTCCTCGGTCCGGCGGTCGATGCGAACGCGTGGGCCACCGCCGAGATGGCCGAGCTCGGCGACGCCATCGATGGTGCATTCGAGATCACCGAGCTCGGCCTCGACCGGCTGGTCGCGACGCGATCCGCGACCGTGACGAGCCCGCTGGGTCCCGCCGCGGTCGACGTGACCAAGACGATCGAGCTCGGCGGCGACCGGCGCGCTCCGACGCTCGTCCTGACCGTGACGGTCCACAACCGTTCGGCGATCGCGCTCGAGTCGAGGGTCGGCGTGGAGTGGACGCTGATGCTGCTCGGTGGCGGGGCGAACCCGGCCGCCTGGTGGGACGTGGACGGGCTCCGCGCGCCGCATGACAGCGCCGGCGGGGCGATCGAGGTCGCGCGGCTCGACCAGGGCAACGACTTCGTGGGCATCGCCCTGACGACGACCGTCTCGGAGCCCGCGACCGCGTGGTGGGCTCCCGTCGAGACCGTCTCGAACAGCGAAGGCGGTTTCGAGCGGGTCTACCAGGGCGCAGGCCTGCTGCTGTCGTGGCCCCTCGCGCTGGCCCCCGATGCCAGCTGGACCGTCACCGTGACCCAGGCCGTCGCGACGGACCGCGACCTCGCCGAACAAGCGACCGCGTCGTGAGTCGTGGTCGGCTGGTGGTCCACGGCCACTTCTACCAGCCGTCGCGGGCCGATCCGTTCAGCGGCCGGATCCCGGCCGACCCGTCGGCCGCGCCGGCCCACGACTGGACCGAGCGCGTCAGCGCCGAGAGCTACCGCCCCAATGCGGAGCGCGGGAACCTCGCCCACATGTCATGGGATCTGGGCCCGACCCTCGCGAGCTGGATGGAGCACCATGATCCGGTCGCGTACCGCGGGTTCCTCGGCGGCGACCGGGGCATCAACGGTCTCGCCCAGCCGTTCCATCATGCGATCCTGCCGTTGGCCTCGGCCGCCGACCGCCGGACCGAGGTGCTCTGGGGCCTGCGCGACTTCGCCTGGCGGTTCGGCCGATCGGCGCTCGGCGTGTGGCTTCCGGAAACGGCGGTCGATCGGGCGACGCTCCGACTGCTCGCCGACCTCGGCGTCCGCCACACCATCCTGGCCCCCTGGCAGTCGGGCGACCCCCACATCGACACGCGACGGCCGCACCGGGTCGAGCTCGGGGAGGGCCGCAGCATCGCGGTCGCCTTCTACGACGGTGACCTGTCGGGTGCCGTCTCGTTCGAGCCGCGGGCCACGGCCGACGCCGACCGGTTCGCCCAGGACGTCGTCGAGTCGAGGATGGCGCCCGGGTCGCTCCCGGACGACGAGCCGCCGACCGTCGTCATCGCCACCGATGGCGAGCTGTACGGCCACCATCAGACGTTCGCCGAGCTGTTCCTCGAGCGCCTGATCCAGCCTCGCCCGGACGGCGATCCGCGTGGCTTCGACGTCGTCCCGCTCGCGGTGGCGTTGGCCGAACCGGCGGACCACCCGTTCCGCTCCATCGAGATCGTGGACCGGACGTCATGGAGCTGTCATCACGGCGTCCTGCGCTGGACGGCCGAATGCCCGTGCGTGCCGGATGGGCGATGGAAGGGACCATTGCGTGCCGCGCTCGAGCGGCTGGCCGCCGGCGTCGACGCGGTCACGGACATCGTCGCGGCCGGGCTGGCCGGGAGTCCCGATCCATGGTCGGCGCGGGACGACTATGTCGAGGTCGTCATCGGGGCCGAAGAGGCCGCCGCGTTCGCCGCGCGCTGGTTGGGATCGGACGCCGGTGACGCGGACCGGGCTCGGTTCCTGGAGCTCATGGATGCGCAGCGCTGGCGACTTGCGATGTTCGCGAGCGACGGCTGGTACTGGGACGACCCCTCACGGCCGGAGACGGCGGCCGTTCTGCGCTGCGCAGCGCGGGCGGCCCGGGTCGCGGACGGGATCGCCGACGGGATCGCGGGTCGCGGCCGCGACGCTGCCGGTCTCGAGCGACGGCTGGTGGCGGACCTGGGCCTGCTCAGCTCACCGGGCTACGGCGTGGATGGCGCCGAGCTGTACCGGCGGGCGCTCATCGAGGTCGGCCAGCCGGTCCCGCCGGACGCGGGACGGCCCGGGCGATGAGATCAGCTGATGCCGGTCGGATGGGCCGGGCTCCGCGGGTCGGTCGACTCCAGCCGGCTGTCGACGCCGAACCGGACGGACAGGAACGCGAAGACCGCGAGTGCGAGGATGAAGAACACCAACCCGATCATCGGGTACCACCTTGCTTGTTATAGTTGACTAGGCCAAGGCCCACAGTACGTTGGACTAGAACACTATGTCAATGAACGATCGCCGGACCGGGGCCGCCAGTGGGACCAGCGGTGGCGCGCTCGATGTCGAACGCGATTCCGATGTCCCGATCTCGACCCAGATCTATTGGCAGCTCGCCTACCAGATCGACTCCGGTCGGCTTCTGCCCGGTGCTCGTCTGCCGCCCGTCCGTGAGCTCGGTGCGGCCCTGCGAGTGAACCCCAACACGATCCGGGCGGTCTATCGTCGTTTGTCCGATGCCGGCTACGTCACGAGTCGTCACGGTGCCGGCACCCATGTCTCCGACCGCCCACCCCAGAAGCGCGGCACGGAGGCCCTTGCTGGGATCGTCTCCGAGATGCTTCGTCGCGCAGCGCACGCCGGTTTCACGGCCGACGAGCTGGCCGCCGCGACCTTCGCCGCCGCGACCGAGCGGAAACGGCCCGGGCCCCTCGTCCGTGTCCTCTACGCCGAGTGCACCAATGCCGACGCCGGCTTCGATGCCGAGCGTCTGGTCGACGAGTTCCCGGGCCTGATCGAGGCCGAGGGTGCCTTGCTCGACGACCTGCCCGAGCGGCTCGAGCGGTTCCACTACGACCTCGTGGCGACCACCACGTTCCATGCCGACGAGGCGCAGGTCCTCGTCGCCGGCCGTGTCCCGGTCGTGGCGATGCTGGTCGGGCCCGGCTATGTCGAGCTCGTCCACGAGATCGCCGGTCTGCCGACCGGTTCGCGGGTCGGGCTGGTGTGCGTCTCGGATCGCGGCGCGGACAACATCCGCGAGACGCTCGCGCTGTCGGGCACGAGCGGGGTCGAGATCGTCCCGGCGCTGATCGACGCCCCGGAGGACCTCGGGCTGGTCGAGCGGACCGCCGATGTGATCCTGATGTCGCGCGAAGCGCTGGCGGCCGGGCTCGACCGGACGTTCTCCCGCCCCGAGCGGATCCGGCCCTGGACGTACGACTTCGACCCGTCCGGACTCGAGCTCCTGCGCCGCGCGATCGACCACGTGGCCGCCACGCGACCGGCCGAGGCCGCCGGCGTCTGAGCGGTCCGGTCGCCCGGTGACCCCCCGGCGGCCATGCGATGCTTCCTCGATGCGCGACGTCCGCTGGTTCCATGTGCGCCGCGAGGCCCGCCAGACCTACGCGATCGACGAGCCCCTGATCGGCCTCGACGGCGACCTCGTGGTCGCCGATCGGGCCGCCATCCGCGCCCTCGCCGGCAGGATGAACGGTGTCCGAGCGGCCGGCTCGCCATCGGTCCAGGCGGGTGAGATCGGCGCCCTGGGGCTTCTCCACGAGATCGGGCACCTGCTTGTCGCACGCTACGAGGCGGATCGCCGGCCGGGCGCGATGAAGGCCGCGCTGGCGGACCTCGATGACCGGCTGGGTCCCGACGCTGGACGCCTGCTCGACCGGTTCGGCGAGGAGTTCCCCGGGCCCGGCGCAGCACCGGAGCCGGCGCTCACGCGCCTCGAGGAGCTGCTGCTGACGCGGATCTCGAACGAGAACCCGGCGGTCGGCCCGTTGCTGGGGCAGCTGATCGACGATGCGACCCTGGTCGAGACCACCCGCTACCGCGACGCGATCGAGCGGCTCGAGCTGACCTTCGCCGACGGCCCTCCGATGGAGGACGGCGGCGTGTCCCTGATCGAGCTGATGAGGATGCCGGCCCGCCACTCCCCGACCTCACTGGCCGGCCAGCTGCGCTACATCCGGGCGAGCTGGCGGGGCATCCTCGGCGCCGAGCTCGACGCGCTCATCCGCCGGCTCGATCTGACCATCGGGATCCTGGCCGAGGAGGAGCGGTCGCTCCACCTGCGCTTCGGCGGAGCGGGCGCGGGACCGACCGAGACGCCGTGGTTCGGCGGTGCCGCCGAGGAGGCCGAGGCGTTCTCGTCGGATTCGGCCTGGATGCCGCGGGTCGTGCTGATGGCCAAGAGCACCTATGTCTGGCTCGACCAGCTGACGCGGACATATGGGCGCGACATCCGGACGCTGGACGCGATCCCCGACGAGGAGCTCGCGACGCTCGCCGCCTGGGGCGTCACCGGACTCTGGCTGATCGGGCTGTGGGAGCGCTCCAAGGCGTCGGAGCGGATCAAGCGGATGCGCGGCAACACCGATGCCGTCGCGTCGGCCTACTCGCTCGATGACTACGCGATCGCGGCCGACCTCGGCGGGGAGTCCGCGTATGCGGCGCTGCGCGACCGCGCGTGGGCGCACGGCATCCGGCTGGCGAGCGACATGGTCCCCAACCACATGGGCATCGATTCCCGCTGGGTCATCGACCATCCGGAGTGGTTCCTGTCGCTCCCGGAGCCGCCCTACCCGGCATACAGCTACACCGGCGCCGACCTGTCGTCGGATCCGCGGGTCGGGATCGTCCTCGAGGACCACTACTGGGACGACAGCGACGCCGCGGTCGTGTTCAAGCGGTTCGACCGCGAGACGGGCGACGAACGCTACGTCTACCACGGCAACGACGGCACGAGCTTCCCGTGGAATGACACCGCCCAGCTCGACTTCCTCGACCCGGCCGTTCGCGAACAGGTCATCCGGGTCATCCTCGACGTCGCGCGACGCTTCCCGATCATCCGCTTCGATGCGGCGATGGTGCTGGCGAAGAAGCACATCGAGCGGCTGTGGTGGCCGGAGCCCGGGGCCGGCGGCGGCATCCCGTCGCGCGCCGAGCACGCGATCCCCAAGGCCGAGTTCGACCGGCGGATGCCGGCCGAGTTCTGGCGCGAGGTCGTCGACCGGGTCGCCGCCGAGGTCCCGGACACGCTCCTGCTGGCCGAGGCGTTCTGGCTGCTCGAGGGCTACTTCGTCCGGACCCTCGGGATGCACCGCGTCTACAACAGCGCGTTCATGCACATGATCCGGGACGAGAACAACGCGGGCTACCGGAAGGTGATCCGCGAGACCCTCGAGTTCGACCCGGCGATCCTCGGCCGGTACGTCAACTTCCTGACGAACCCGGACGAGGAGACCGCGATCGAGCAGCTCGGGACCGGCGACAAGTACTTCGGGGCGGCGACGCTCCTCGCGACGCTGCCCGGCCTGCCGATGATCGGCCACGGTCAGCTGGAGGGCTTGACCGAGAAGTACGGGATGGAGTACCAGCGCGCCTATCGCGACGAGCGGCCGAACGAGGGGCTGATGGCCCACTTCGACGCCCAGATCGTGCCGCTCCTTCGCGAGCGGCGGCGGTAC
>DASYSM010000038.1:0-15125 GCA_036003325.1 Candidatus Limnocylindrales bacterium | reverse complement strand
GATGATGGTCACCTTGGCGACCGGATCGCACTTGGGCAGGATCCGCTGCACGACGGCGTGGCCACCCTCGTGGTAGGCGATGATCGCCTTCTCCGCGTCCGAGATGATCCGCGACTTGCGCTCGGGGCCGGCGACGATCCGTTCCAGGGCCTCCTGGAACTCGGACATGCCGATGACCTTCTTGTTCCGCCGCGCGGCGAGGATGGCCGCCTCGTTGACGAGGTTCGCCAGGTCCGCGCCGGAGAAGCCGGGCGACTGGCGGGCGACGCCTTCGACCTCGACGCCCTTGTCGAGCGGCTTGCCCTTGGTGTGGACCTTGAGGATCTCGGTCCGGCCCTTCATGTCCGGCCGGTCGAGGATGACCTGGCGGTCGAACCGGCCGGGGCGCAGCAGCGCCGGATCGAGGACGTCCGGCCGGTTGGTCGCGGCGACGACGATGACGTTGGTGTTGGTGTCGAAGCCGTCCATCTCGACCAGGATCTGGTTGAGCGTCTGCTCACGCTCGTCGTGGCTGCCACCGAGGCCGGCGCCGCGCTGGCGGCCGACGGCGTCGATCTCGTCGACGAAGACGATGCACGGCGAGTTGCGCTTGGCCTGGTCGAACAGGTCGCGGACGCGGCTGGCGCCGACACCCACGAACATCTCGACGAACTCCGAGCCCGAGATGCTGAAGAACGGGACACCCGCCTCGCCGGCCACGGCCCGGGCCATCAGCGTCTTGCCGGTGCCGGGAGGCCCGACGAGCAGGACACCACGCGGGATGCGCGCGCCAAGGGAGTTGAACTTCTCGGGATATTTGAGGAACTCGACGACTTCCTGGAGCTCGGTCTTGGCCTCGTCCACGCCCGCCACGTCGTTGAACGTGACGACCGTCTTGTTGCCGAGGAACATCCGCGCCCGGCTCTTGCCGAAGCTCAGGGCCTGGTTATTGGTGCCCTGGGCCTGTCGCATCATGAAGAAGATGAACCCACCGATCACGACCAGCGGCAGGACCGCGGTGAGGACCAGACCGAGCCACGAGGTGTCGGGCGCCGGCTCGGCCTTGTAGGTGACGGTGCTGGCATCCTGGCCGCCTGCCTTGGCCGCGGCCAGCATGTCGGGATAGACCTGGGTCAGGATGTTGGGGACGGTGACGGTGTAGGTCGTGCCGGTCGGCGGCTTGAGCTTGACGGTGAGCGTGTCGCCCTGCTGGGTGGCCGATTCGACGTTGCCTTTTTGCACGTCGGTCAGGAACGCAGAGTAGCCCACGGTGTTGGTCTGGGTCGTGCCCTGCATCCACGTGAACAACAGTGCAGCGGTGCCCACCACGAGCACCAGCATCACGATGCCGTTGCGGAAGAACTTGGGATTCAAGAGGAGCCTCCGGGGTCGAGCAGGCGACGGCCGTGCGTCGCCAGTACGGCGAGTATAGCGTCGAGTCTCGGGAGCACCCCGTGACGGAGGTCCTGGGTCTCGTTACAGCTGTACGGACGTGGCGCGCCGGTGGATGGTTGCGCGCCGCGAGGTGAAGGATTCGAAACGGCCCTCCGGTCAGGAGGGCCGCAGCGTGGGGACGAGTTGGTAGCGGAGGGCGGATTTGAACCACCGACCAAGGGCTTATGAGTCCCCTGCTCTACCACTGAGCTACTCCGCCGCCGGTATTCGCTCGAATCCCTGAGTGGATCCTCAGTCCATCCCTGATGTTCGAGCCGGATGGCCTCGGATTCTACCGCACCCCCGGACATCCGAGCCAGACTGGCCTCGTTCGCCAGGCACATCCGCGATGACGACGAGGCGCCGTCGACGACCCACCGCCTACGTCAAAGGCCGGCGAGGCGCCCCTCGTGTCCCTCCTGGAGGCACGGCCCACGGGGCTGATTCCGTGGCTCCGTATCCGATCCGTCCCGTCCGTATCCATCGAGACCAGTCTCGGCCGGAGGGTCTCGTCGGCCTCCGACCATCGCGACTTTCGGCCCTTGTCGCCCACCAGCCACGCTCTCACGCTTCGCGGTGCGTGGGCCAGGGACGCGGTCTTATGGGAGCTGGATCGGACGATGAGTCTTCGCATCGACGGTTTGAAAAAGCGGTTCGGGGAGGTCCAGGCGCTCGACGGGATCTCGTTCACGGTCGGACGCGGCGAGGTGTTCGGCTTTCTCGGCGCGAACGGAGCCGGCAAGACGACGACGATGCGGATCGTCCTCGGTCTGCTCCGCGCCGATGAGGGGTCCGTCGCCTGGCTCGATCGCGTGGTGTCTGCCTGGCCGAGACGGACCTGGGGCTATATGCCCGAGGAACGCGGCCTGTACGGGCGGATGTGCGTGCTCGACCAGCTTGTGTTCTTCGCATCGCTCTACGACGTCTCGCGGCGCACGGCGCGCGCAGACGCTCTGGCCTGGCTCGAGCGATTCCGGATCGGCGATCTCGCCGACCGCAGGGCCGAGACGCTCTCGAAGGGCAACCAACAGAAGGTCCAGTTCATCGCGACGGTTCTTCACGATCCCGACGTGATCGTCATGGACGAGCCCTTCGTCGGACTCGACCCGGTCAACGTCGCCCTGCTCAAGGCTGCATTCCTCGAGATGCGCGACCGCGGCAAGACCCTCGTGTTCAGTACGCATCAGCTCGAGATGGCCGAGGAGCTGTGCGATTCGGTCGCGATCATCGACCATGGACGGCTCGTGACGGCGGGCTCGACGAGAGATGTCAAGCACTCGACCGGTCACCAGGTCGTCCGCGTTGCCACCGCAGCCGGCGGCGAGCTGGAGTGGCTCCGATCGTTGCCTCACGTCCGGGTCACACGGCCGGGCCGCGACTTCACCGAGCTCCATGTCGACGATGGCACCGATCCCCAGACGGTCCTCCGCGCGGCTCTCGGCCATGGCGACGAGGTCCTCCGCTTCGAAGTGGCCGACCCCTCGCTCGAAGAGGTCTTCGTCGAGCGCGTCGGAGCGATCGATGTGGCGGAGCGCACCCTGGCGGCGCCCACGGAGGTGGAGGCATGAGCACGATGTCGCACATCGAGGCCATCGCGCGTCGCGAGGCGAGCGTCCGAGTCCGAACAAGGACATTCGTTCTCGGAACGGCTTTCGTCGTCATCGGGGTCATTGCGATCGCCCTCGTTCCAGTCATCGTCCAGTACATCGAGGGGAGCGCGACGCAGCGAGTCAGTGTCTACGTCGGCGCAACTGATATCGGCTTCGATCCCGTGCCGACGCTTCGGAGCTTGCTGAACGCGACCCCGTCGACCGGGACAGCCGAGGCGGCGCCGTCGACCCATGAGGCAGTCACGATCACGACTTCGACCGACCTCGCGGCGGCACGCTCCGATGTGATCGACGGTCGGGCGGATGCCGTCCTCGCGATCGAGCGCGGTTCCGACGGCGATCTCGCGTTCACGCTCTACACCAACGATCCTGCGACAGGGCGCACGGCTCAGCTCGTCCAACAGGCTGCGACCTCTGTCGCGGTCGCTGATCGGCTCGACCACCTCGGCGTCGCACCAGCCGATCAGGCCGCGCTGTTCGGCCCAGCGGCCTACGTGATCAAATGGCCCGACTCCACGCGGACAGATCCGACTCAGGACTCCGCCGCGATGGGCTCGTCGTACCTCCTCGCCTTCGGGATCACGCTCCTCGTCCTGATGATGATCGTGCTGTACGGCAACTGGGTGGCGATGAGTGTGGTCGAGGAGAAGTCCTCGCGTGTGATGGAGGTCATCCTCAACGCGGCGACCCCCTTCGAACTCCTCGGCGGCAAGGTTCTGGGCGTCGGGACGGCCGCCGCCCTGCAGTATCTCGCCATCCTCGTGGCCGGCGGTCTTGCGCTCGTCCTGCAGGGCAGCATCGCCTCGGTCGTGCTTGGTGAGGGTCAAGGTGTCACGCTGCCCGAAGGACTCACCATGGGACTGCTCGTCCTCTTCTGCGTGTACGGCGTGCTCGGGTTCCTGCTCTATGCCGTCCTCTACGCGGCGGCGGGTTCTCTGGTGAGTCGTCAGGAGGACGTCAACGGCGCCGTCCTGCCGATGACGATGGTCACGATGGCCGGATACATGGTCGCGGTATATGCGGGCACCGGCCTCCTCGATGTTCGGGCGGGCTGGGTCGCGGTCCTCTCCCAGATCCCGTTCATCAGCCCGTTCATCATGCCGACCCGTATCGTCAGAGGCGATGTCGCGGGATGGGAGGTCGCGCTGTCGATCGCGATCCTCCTTGCGACGATCCCTGTCGCTCTGTGGGTCGCTGCCCGTGTCTATTCCGCAGGCGTCCTCCTGTACGGGCAGCGGCCGAATATCCGGACCGTCTGGCGGTTGGTGCGCTCCGTCAGCTGACATGACCCGCCGGCTCCGTCATGCGCGGTTCCCCGGCCGTGTCAGGGTCAGTCCCCACGTCTTGGGCCAGCCTGCCCGGGCCGACCCGGTCGATCGACGGCTTGCTCCTCGAAGATCGGGCTCTTCGACTCTGGCGGAGCCGGGTCGGGAGCGGTAGAACGGACACAGACCGATCGAGCCGCGTCGATGAAAGGAAAGGCGTGACATGGACGACCTGATCAAGGAATTGGTTGACCGCGCCGGGTTGTCGGAGGAGCAGGCGAAGGCAGCAGCCGCAGTCGTCGTCGACTGGGTGAAGGACGAGGACAAGCGCAAGAAGATCCTTGCGGCCGCTGTCGCCACCACGATCGCGTCGGCCGTCGTCACAGTCCCGATCTGAGGTTCTTGGTTCGCAACCTCGACCTCGGGGCTGCCCACGGATAGAAGAGTCGGCCGCGAGACCGACCCTTCTGCTGTGCCCGGCGCGCGATCACGCCGCGGGTCAGGAGGCGCCTGCTTCTGCCATGCGTCGGAGATCGCGGCCGAGGCCCGAGAGTCCGGACTGAGCCGGCTCCTCCGGCCATGAGCCGATCCGAACGCAGGCGGGATCGCCGCCGGCAAAACCGGCGCGGCCGTATCGGCGTATCCGAGCGCACCGGTGCCACCGAGCCCGATCGCCTCGGGCCGCCTCGCACCCGAAGAGAAGAGGTGCCCCATGCTCTTCCGTCGGTTCATCGCCTCGGGGGCCGCGATCGGCCTCCTCCTGGCCGCGGCCGTTCCGGTCGCCGCCGGGGCTCCGAACCCAGCCGGACCGAGACCGGACAACTCGTATCTCGTGACCGAGCTCGTGACCGGCCCGGGGAGCGACCCCGACCTCGTGAACGCGTGGGGCCTCACCCGCTCCCCGACCTCGCCGTGGTGGGTCGCCAACAACGGCACGGACTCGACGACGCTCTACCGAGGCGACGGCTCGAAGGTCCAGTCGGGGGCTGTCCCGGCCCGCGTCGGCATCCCGGATGGCGCGCCGACCGGCGCTGCGTTCAACGGCGTCAGCAGCGACTTCGACGGGGACGTCTTCCTGTTCGACGGCGAGTCGGGGATCATCTTCGGCTGGCAGGGCGCCTTCACGCTGACCGGTGACGCCCAGATCCGCAATGACGATCACGCCGGGGACGCGGTCTACAAGGGCCTCGCCGTCGGGACGGCCGACGTCGGTGACGGCGCGCAGCAGTACCTCTACGCGACCGATTTCCATAACGGCCGGATCGACGTCTTCGACCACACCTATGCGTCGCAGACATGGGCCGGCGCGTTCCACGACCCGGATCTCCCCAGGGGCTACGCCCCGTTCGGGATCGCGAACCTCAACGGCACGCTGTTCGTGTCGTATGCGCTGACCCAGCAGGGCAGCGACGACGAGCGCGCCGGGCAGGGCCGCGGCGCCGTGGACGCGTTCGCGACCGATGGCTCGTTCCTCGGCCGGGTCGCCACGCACGGCGGCCTGAACGCCCCGTGGGGCCTGGCCTGGGCGCCGGCCGACTTCGGTCGGTTCAGCAACGACCTCATCGTCGGCAACTTCGGCGACGGGAAGCTCCACGCCTTCCGGTGGAACGGCAAGGACTGGCATCCGGACGGCACGCTGACGGACTCGACCGACGAGCCGATCGCCGTCGACGGGCTGTGGGCGATCCAGTTCGGTGGCGGTGTCAACGTCACCAACGACGGCGAGGCCAACGCGCTCTACTACACCGCCGGTCCCGACGACGAGTCGGCCGGCGCGTTCGGCACGATCACGGCGACGAACCCCTGAGGCCACGCCTCGAGTCGACCAGCGGGGCCGGTGGATGCCGGCCCCGTTCCATGTCCGGCACGGCGACGGGGGCCGAACCAGCGACCTGAACGACGGTCAGCCGCCAGGCCCGAACAGCAGGGTCAGCCATCGCTCGAGCGGGCTGACCGATGTCGGGGCACCCAGCCGGACCGAGGCCGAACCGGGCGCATCAGACGGCAGCGGCGAAGCACCAGGGCCGAGGGAGAACGGGATCTCGTGGGCGCCACCGAGCCCGTAGCCGCGCGCCTGCTGGGCGATGAAGGCGGGCTCCTGGATGACCTCCAGCTCGTGCTCGAGACCGGCCACCTCGATCTGCCGGGCCTGGTTCGCGGCGACCATCGCTTCGGCCCGGCCGGTCGCGGCGGCAGCATCGGTCACCTGACGCGCGAACAGGATGATGACCCAGCCGATGAGCGCCACCCCGAGCAGCGTGGCCATCCGTCGGCGGGTGAGCCCGACGATGGGGAGGGTCGCGAGATCCGGCTCACCCGCCGCGCGCGCGCCACCATCCGGGGACGGGGCCGATCCCATCTCGTCGGGGGCGTCATCGGTCGGCGTCGGGAAGAACCGGCGAAGCATCCGCGCGAGCGTAGCTACGCTCCCGGACCGTGTCAACTCGGACGTCGTGTGACAGCCAACCTGTCACGCCCACGGTGGAGTGTCTGCTAGACTCGCGCGGTTTCGAACATCCGTTCGTTCTCGAGGCACGACGATGCGCACCTATGCCCCCGCCGAACCCGGAGCCGTCCTCGCCTCGCTCCTGGCCGAACCGTCGCTCGCGCGGGGGGTGATCCATCACGCCCTGCTCCCCGCCCGCGACGCCGAACATGCCGACTTCCCCGCCTGGCTCGACGACCGCATCGTCGCCGGGCTCGCGGCGCGTGGGATCGTCCGGCCGTACAGCCACCAGGCCGAGGCGATCGAGGAGATCCACGCCGGCGGAGATGTGGTCGTCGTCACCCCGACCGCGTCGGGCAAGACGCTGTGCTACGCGCTGCCGATCATGCAGGCCATCGCCGACGACCCCGCGGCGCGGGCGCTCCTCCTGTTCCCGACCAAGGCCCTCGGCCAGGACCAGGTGACCGAGTTCGGCGAGCTCACGGCGGCGGCCGGGCTGACGATCTCGACCTCGACCTACGACGGCGACACCCCGGCGCCCATCCGGTCTGCCGTCCGGGCCGCGGGGCAGGTCGTGGTCACCAATCCGGACATGCTCCATTCGGCGATCCTGCCCCATCACACCAAGTGGTTCCAGCTGTTCGAGCAGCTCCGCTACATCGTCGTCGACGAGCTGCACACCTACCGCGGGGTGTTCGGCAGCCATGTCGCGAACGTGCTGCGCCGCCTGCTCCGCATCTGCGCCCACTACGGCAGCCACCCGGTCATCGTCTGCTGCTCGGCGACGATCGGGAACCCGGCCGAGCTGGCAGAGATGCTCATCGGTCGCCCGGTGCGGCTGGTCGACCGCAATGGCGCGCCGGCAGGCGAACGTCACGTCGTCCTCGTCGACCCACCGATCCTCCATCCGGAGAGCGGCGCCCGGAGCTCGGCCCTCACCCTCGCTCAGCGCTGGGCGCTGCCGTTCCTGCGCGCCGGGCGCCAGACGATCGTGTTCGGCCGCTCGCGCGTGGCCGTCGAGATCCTGCTGACCGGGCTGCGCGAGTCGCTGCGCGAGAGCTATGGCCCGCGCAGCCGGGTCCGCGGCTATCGCGGTGGCTACCTGCCGACCGAGCGCCGGGCCATCGAACGCGGCCTGCGCGACGGCGAGATCCTCGGCGTGGTCGCGACCAACGCCCTCGAGCTCGGCGTCGACATCGGCCGCCTCGACGTGTCGATCCTGGCGGGCTACCCGGGTTCGGTCGCCGGGACGTGGCAGCAGTTCGGGCGGGCGGGTCGACGCCATGGGACGAGCGTCGCGATCCTGGTCGCGTCGGGTGCCCCGGTCGACCAATACGTCATCCACCATCCGGAGTTCCTGCTCGAGGGGACGCCCGAGGAGGCGCGCCTCGACCCGGACAACCTCCACGTCCTGCTCGCCCACCTGCGCGCGGCGACCTTCGAGCTGCCGTTCGAGCCGGGGGAGATCTTCGGGCCCGCCCCGGCCGACGATTTGCTCGCCTTCCTCGCGGAGTCCGGCCACGTCCGGCAGGCCGGCGACGGGCGCTGGTACTGGTCGAGCGAGAACTTCCCGGCATCGGAGATCTCGCTCCGCACGGCCGCGCCGGAGAACGTGGTCATCATCGACACCACGCCCGACCGTCCGCGCGTGCTCGGCGAGGTCGACCTGTTCAGCGCCCAGGTCCTCGTCCACGAGCGGGCGATCTACATCCACGAATCGGTCCAGTACTACGTCGACCGGCTCGAATGGCACGAGCGCAAGGCCTACGTCCACCGGGTCGACGTCGACCACTACACCTATGCCAACCGGGCCGTCACGCTCAAGCCGCTCGAGATCTTCGCCGAGGCGCAGGCGGTGGGCGGCCGGCGCATCCATGGCGAGGTCATGGTCGCGAGCCTCGTCACGCTGTTCAAGAAGCTCAAGTTCCTGACCGACGAGAACGTCGGCTGGGGACCGATCGACCTGCCCGAGCTCGAGCTGCAGACGACGGCCTACTGGCTGACCGCCGAGGCCGCCCGCTCGAGCTGGCGCCGCGACGAGCTCGACATCGCGTTGCTCGGCGCGGGCCGCGCGATCCAGACCGTCGCCGCCATCCACCTGATGGTCGACCCGCGGGACCTCGGCCTGGTGACCCAGGTCCGATCGCCGCACTCGGAGCAGCCGACGATCTACCTGTACGAGGCGGTCCCGGGCGGGGTCGGCCTGTCCGAGCGGCTGTGGGATCGCCATGCCGAGCTCCTGTCGGCCGCCGCCGGTCTCATCGCCGCCTGCGACTGCGACATGGGCTGCCCGGCCTGCACGGGGCCACGCCTCGAACCCGACATCGACGCCCGCGCACTGGCACGTCGGCTGCTCGCCGAGCTCGGCGCGCCATCGGGCAGCGCGACCGTCCTCGCCACGCCGTGATCGACGGCTCGACGACGCTGGGTCGCCGCCTCGCGCGCTACCGGGCGGCGACCAGGCCCCCGCCGGCAAGCCTCGCGCGGATCGGTGTCGACGACCTCGCCGCCCGCCTGGCGGAAGCGGTCGACGGTGAGGTCGTCCACGGCCCCGAAGGTGTCATCGTCCGGCGCGACACGCCGAGCCGGCCGCTGCCCGTGGACCGGCGCCGACTGGCGGCGCTGCCCGGTCAACCGCCACCGGATGTGCCGCTGATCTGCCTCGACACCGAGACGACCGGCCTCGCCACGGCCGCCGGGACGATGGCCTTCCTGATCGGTCTCGGCTGGTGGGAGTCGGACTCGTTCCGCCAGGTCCAGCTGCTCCTCCCGGACCACGCCGAGGAACGGGCGCTGCTGAGCGCGCTCGAGGCGGCCATCCCGCCGTCGGCCTGGCTGGTCACCTATAACGGGCGCGGCTTCGACTGGCCGCTGCTGACCACCCGGTTCCGGATGGCCCGTCGCTCCGCGCCGATCCATGCCGGCCACCTCGATCTGCTCCCGACCGTGCGCCGCCTGTTCCGGCATCGGATGGCCGACGCCCGGCTGCGGACCGCCGAGGCCGAGCTGCTCGGTCTGCACCGGGTCGGTGACGTGGACGGCTGGGAGATCCCGGGTCGCTATCTGCGCTTCCTGGCCGGCGCCCCCGCCACCGAGCTGGCCGAGGTCGTCCGTCACAACGACCAGGACGTGCGCTCGCTCGGGCGGCTCATGGCCTATCTCGAGACGCGCCTCGGCGACCCCGCGGTGCGGGCCGAGGCGCCGGCAGGAGACCTGGCCGGGCTCGGCCGCGCGTTCGCGCGGGAACGGCGGCTGCGCGAGGCACTCGACTGTCTGGAAGCCGCCATCGACCGGCCGGTCGCGTCGCCGCCCGCGCCGTCCGCGCCGTCCTGGCGATCCGAGCCAGCCACGCGACCGGATCGATCCGTCTGGTCCCGGCGCGGACCGACCACCGGGCCACCGCCCGAGGAACCGTGGTGGTCGCCGCGCCGGCCGGCGGACTACGGCGGACGTCCGGGCCGCCCGGTCGAGCTCGGTCCGCCCCGGACCGCCCAGTTCGACGCACCGTGGACAGCGGAGCGGATCCTGGCCGAGCGCGCCCATCTTCTGCGCCGGGTCGGGCGGCACCGCGACGCGGTCGAGGCCTGGTCGGGCCTGATGGGCGGCCCCGGGCGGATCGCGGTCGTCGCCGCGATCGAGGTGTCGAAGCTGCGCGAACACCGCCTGCGCGATCGGCCGGGCTCGCTGGTGGCGGCGCTCCACGGGCTCGACACCATCGAACGCCGCCGCCGCCTCGGCCGGCCGGAGCCCACCCTGGAGGCCGACCTGCACCGCCGCGTCCGGCGCCTGCGTCACCGCCTCGCCCTGGAGTCGCGGGTGCGGCCGGGGACGCTCACGCGCCGAGGAGCGGTCTCAGTCGGGGTCGAGGCCGCCCGTCCCGACCTGTGACGTCTCGCTCGGGACGACCACCCGGCGGACCCGTTCGCGCGCCCTCCGGACGAGCACGGCCGCGCGGTCCGGCACACCGGTCAGGCCCGGGCCTTCGACGGCGAGCGAGCCGGCCGCGGCCGCGAAGCGCAGGTCCGGTCGGCGACGGGCTCGCGTCCGCCCGACGATCGCCGGCCGCAACACCGACGCGAGCAAGGCCGCGAGGAACGTGTCCCCCGCGCCGGTCGGGTCGACCTCGCGGTCGGTGGCCGTCGGCAGGTAGCGCAGGACCTCGGGCGGTCCGTCCCCTCCGGCGACGACCAGCAGCCCGCCACGACTCCCCTGCGTCACCAGCAGGTCCGCGCCCGGGCGGAGGAACGTCGCCAGCGTCGCGAGCCTCGTCCCGGGCTCGAGGTCCTGCTGGCTGACCCCGACCAGATCCCCGCGTCCGACCACCGCCGACGGACCGGGGGCGCGGCGACCCACCTCGCGGCCGGCGGCCAGGTCGCGCAGGAACCCCTGCCAGCCGACCGCGACCAGCACATCGTCGGGGATGACCCTCGCCCACTCGTCACCGACCTCGCCCGCCACCGGCACCAGCGACCAGGCGCGCGCGGCCGTCCACGAGGACGGCAACAGCGGGACCGCGAGCGGCGCGCCGACGACGTGACAGACCTGGACACGGCCGCCCGGCCTCTCCTGGTTGTCGAAGACCGGTGACTCGGGGAGGCGCGCGAGCATCAGGTCGACTCCGGCGTCCGCCAGCAGGGTGAGCTCGTGTGCACTCGCCGCCGGCTCGTCGACCCCGATATAGGCCGCGGTCCGCAGCCCGAGCCGGGCGGTCGTGAGCGCCGCGTACGTCACCCCGCCGCCCAGCCGCCAGCCGCGCGGATCGTCGGGCGTCAGGTCGCGGCTGGCCGACCCGACGTGCAGGACATCGATCCGCCGCCCGCTCATCGCCCCCCGTCCAGCTGGGCGAACGAGGACCCGGCCGTATACTTCCAAGCCCGATCCAGCCGCATCATGGAGTCGACGTGTTCTTCTACGAGCTGCACGAGGGCGACAACGATGTCTTCACCGACGTCCTCGTCGTCAGCGAGTCCGAATGGGAGCCGGACGAGTTCTTCGAGCTGGTGCAGACCATCCGGCGCCGGATCCAGGACTCGTTCATCCACGACACGCTCAGCGAGGCCATCGCCGTCGAGCTCGAGCGCGACCACGGGTTCGTCCACGTCAGCGACGACCGGCTGGTGGCCGCGGTCAACGTGTCGACCGACGACGCCGAGAACTTCCTCGTCTCGACCGAGGTCGAGCTGGCCGACGCCGCCGAGGACGAGGACGATGACGACATCGACCCCGAGCAGGATCTCGACGAGGGCAAGGCGTTCAACACGGTCATCGCCGAGTTCGACCCGCGCAGCCGCCTGAACTGATCACTTGGAGAACAGGATCTCCAGCACGTCGCCGTCGCGGACGCGGTAGGTCTTCCCCTCCGAGCGGAGACGTCCGGCCTTGCGCGCCTCGGCCATCGATCCGAGCGTGACCAGGTCGTCGTAGTGGACCGTCTCGGCGCGGATGAAGCCGCGGGCGAGGTCGGTGTGGATGGCGCCGGCCGCATCGACCGCGGTCGAGCCGTCGGGGATCGGCCAGGCGCGGACCTCGTCGGGTCCGGCGGTCAGGAACGACACCAGCCCGAGCAGCCGGTACGACAGGGCGATGACCCGGTCGAGCCCCGATTCCGCGATGCCGAGCTCGTCCATGAACACGGCCGCCTCGTCGGGCTCGAGCTCGCCGAGCTCCATCTCGATCTTGGCCGACAGCGCCGCCACGAGGGCGTGATCGTGCGGGTACGCCGCGTTCACCCGGTCCACGAGGGCGGGCCCACCGGCGATATCGGCTTCGCCGACGTTGAGCAGCACGAGGACCGGCTTCTGGGTCAGGAACCGGAACCCGCGGATGGCCTTCTCGTCATCCGTGTCCAGACCGAGATCGCGGATCGGCTTGCCGGCCTCCAGCCCGGTCTGGATGCGGCGAAGCACGACGTCCTCGCGTTCGGCCGCCTCGCGCTCGGCGGGCGTGCCGTGACGCGCGCTGGTCTTGAGCCGCTCGATCCGTCGCTCGGTCATCGCCAGGTCGGCCATCAGGAACTCGAGGTCGAGCCGCTCGACGTCGCGGACGGGATCCACGCTCCCGTCGGGATGCGGGTTGGCGGGGTCCTCGAAGGCTCTCGCGACGTGGAGCAGTGCGTCCGAGTCGCGGAGTCGGCCGAGGTGGTCGGCGGGCAGCTCCTCGGTGCCGATATGGCCCTCCGACGAGGGCGGCGGCGCGGGCAGGTCGACGTAGGTCACGTCGGCCTGGACGATCTTCTTCGGCTTGAAGATGGCAGCCAGCGCGTCGAGCCGGGGATCCGGGACCTTGACGACGCCGACGTTGAGGGTGACGCCGCCGAAGCCGCCGGTCTCGGCGTGACCGCGGGTGAGCGTGTTGAAGACGGTGGTCTTGCCCGAGCCGGCAAGCCCGACGATGGCGATCTGCATCCGGGGATTGTCGCCGGGTTCAGTAGCCGGCGCTCGGGTCCACCACGTTGAGCAGCGGCTCCCCGGTCGCGAACCGCCGCAGGTTGTCGCAGAACAGCTCGACGCTGCGGTCGAGGACGCGACCGCTCGACCAGGCGGTGTGCGGGGTGACGATGACGTTGGGCAGGTCGTAGAACGAGGACATCGGCGGCAGCGGCTCGTCGCGGAAGGTGTCGAGCACGGCTCCGCCGATCGTGCCGTCGCGCAGCGCCCGGAGGAGCGCCCGCTCGTCGATGAGCCGGCCGCGGGCCACGTTGATCAGCCAGGCGCCGGGCTTGACCAGTGACAGCGTCTGGGCATTGATCATCTCCTCCGTCTCGGGCGTCAGTGGCGCCGCCAGGACGATGAAGTCGGACTCCGCCAGGAGCTCGGGCAGGGTCTCGGGCCCACCGACCCGGTCGAGCCTGAGCTCGCCGAGCGGCGGCTCGGCGTCGTCGGGCGAGCCGCTGGCGGAGCCGGGCTCGGTGCGGCGGCGGACCGCGACCACGCGGCAGCCGAACGCGGTCGCGAGCGTGCCGACGGCGCGGCCGATCGACCCGAGCCCGACGATCCCGACGGTCACGTCGCGCAGCTCGGCGCCCTCCAGCGGTTGCCACGTCCGCTCGCGCTGGAGCTCGAGGAGCTGCGGGAGCCGGCGGCTGACGGCGAGGATCATCATCAGCACGTATTCGGCGATCGGCCGGCTGAACACGCCGCGCGCATTGGTCACGACGATGCCCCGCTCGAGCGCCGACGGCGTCAGCGCCCGCTCGACGCCCGACGTCGCCGAATGGACCCAGCTGAGGCGCGGGGCGCGGACAAGGATGCGGTCGAACGCGTCCGAGCTGAGCCAGCCGCGGAGCATCACCTCGACGTCATCGAGCGGGCCGTCGGCCAGTCCCTCGACCGAGACCATCACGAGGCGCGCATCGGGCGCGGCCGCGCGGATCCGCTCGAGATCGCGCGCCCGGTAGCGGGCCGAGAGGATCGGGCTGAGCGCGATCGCCGACGGCGCACCGCCGCGGCCCGAGCCGGGTCCGGCCCGGCTGACCGTCTGTTCGGTCATCCTCCGGACCCGTCGAGGACGCGCGCGATCCAGCGCTCGGGTGCCTCGATCTCACCCTCGCGCGGGAGCGTCTCGGGGCCGTCCCACAACCGGGTGAGGGCGGTGCTGCCGCGCCGATCGGCGATCGCCCGCACGAACCGCTCGCCCTTCTTGTACTGCTCCATCTTGAGGTCCATGCCGGTGAGCCGGAGCATCGAGCGCTCGAACGGGGTGCGCTTGGTCCGTCGGTCGTGGAACCGTTCGCTGATCTGGGCCACACCCGGGACGAGGTCCTTCCCGACCTCGTCCATGACGTAGTCGCTGAACCCCTCGAGCAGGCTCATCACGGCCTGGGTCTCGCGGAACAGGGCCTTCTGCTCCGGGCCCATCAGCCGCTCGAGCCAATGCTCGCCGTCGGCCTCGCCGCGGATGGACCTGCCCAGGCCCCGGAGCGCCTCTCGCCCGAGTCCGCGCGCGTCGCGTCCGAACAGCGTCAGCTGGCGTTCCAGGCGTTCGGCGAGATACGGCCGGAGCCACGGATGCGCCTCGAACTCGAATGCGTGGGTCGTCTCGTGGAGCGCGATCCAGGTGCGGAACGGACCGAGCGGGACAGCCAGGGCGCGGGCCGTGGTCCGGATGTTCTCCTCGACGAACAGAAGCCTGCCCGGTGCCGCCTCGGCGGTCAGCAGCGCGAGGTCGTACTGGCCGAGGACCCGCGAGCCCATGAACCCGAGCAGCAGGCCGAGCTGGCGGGTCGTGACCCAGCGGTTGGCGAGGGCCATCGTGGCCTTGGCCAGCCCGCCGCCGGGCGGCATCACCTGGTCGAGCAGGTCGGTCTCGATCTTGCTCATCAGCGACGCGAACGAGCCGGTGTTGGCATGGACCCAGCCGGCCCGATCGACCACGCCCGATCGCTCGACGACC
>DASYSM010000037.1:0-10737 GCA_036003325.1 Candidatus Limnocylindrales bacterium | reverse complement strand
GCCATGCGCGACACGCGATCGACCCAGGCGGCGAGGTAGCGGTGGTCGTCGCACAGGGTGCTCTGGAAGGCGTGCGACTCGATGTCGGCCTCGGCGATGACATACAGGCCGAGCTCGTCGGTCAGGTCGAGGAATATCGGGTCGTTCGGGTAGTGCGATGTCCGGACCGCGTTGAACCCGAACTGCTTCATCAGCACCAGGTCGGCCCGCATCGTGTCCGCCGAGATGACCCGACCGGTGTGCTGGTCGAAGTCATGGCGATTGATGCCGCGGAAGAAGACACGAGCGCCGTTGACCAGCAGGTCGAGACCCACGACCTCGACGCGACGGAAGCCGACGCGGATCGTGACGTCCTCGGCCGAGGCGCCGGCTGGGTCGCGCAGGACGACCCGCAACGCAGACAACGTCGGGGTCTCCGCCGACCAGCGTCTGACCTCGGGGATGTCGAGGTGCCACGTGACGAGCCCGTCGGGTTCGGGCGCCATCCTGGCGTGGACATGCGACCAGTCCGCGGCCTCGCGGTCCGAGAGGGGCAGGCCTGCAGCCGCTCGGTACATGAGCCGCTGGTCGTCGAGAGTCCAGTCGCGCAGGGTCGTGCGATCGATCGAGCGGGCCTCCGCGCGCAGGGTGTCGGCGACGCCCTCGATCGACGCCTCGACCGTCCAGCCCGGCGGCAGCACGCGCCCAGGGAAGCCGACCGTGACGGCCAGGTCGAGCGTGCCCGTCGTCAGGTCGTCGGCGAGGCCGGCATCGGCACGGATGTCCGCGAGATGCACATCGCGCGTGGCGTACAGGAAGACCGAGCGAGTGATGCCGCCGTGCCACCACTGGTCCTGGTCCTCGACATAGCTCGCGTCGGACCATTTGACGACCCGCAGCGTCAGCGTATTCGGTCCGGGACGCAACCGCCCGCTCAGATCGAACTCCGAAGCGAGGTGCGAATCCTTCCCGACGCCGACCTGTTCGCCGTTGAGGAGCACGATCAGGACGCTCTCGGCGGCCCCCACGTGGAGGACGATTCGCCGGTCGGACCAGCGTTCGGGGATCTCGAAGTCGCGCTCGTAGACGCCGGTCGGGTTCCGCGCGGGGATCTCCGGCGGCAGGCCGTCGAACGGCATCTGGACGTTGGTGTAATGCGGACGATCCCAGGTGCCTGCCATGGTCCAGACGCTCGGGACGTCGGCCTCGCCCCACGCCGCCGTCGGCTCATCGTCCGGGCTCGCGAGGAGCTGGAAACGCCAGCGGCCATCGAGTGCGAGACGGTCCGGGTGCGGGATGCTGTGCATCGGGAGCCGTCCCAGTCCCGTGACCTCGGGGAGGGTCCACGGTCGGGTCGTCACCAGACGATTGTGGCATGGGGCGGTCAGGGCTGTGGCGGCAGGCGTCACCCTCTCCGATGATGCGCGTGGACTGCATCAAGGGCGGAACGATATGCCGTCCACATGCATCGCGCGGAAGGGTCGACTGGCGGCGGCCGCGCCGTCCACCCGGCTCCGTCAGACTGGACCGATGACCACGCCCGATCCGGTGATGCTCAGGGCCGACGGCCTCGGCCGGCAGTTCGGCTCGTTGTGGGCGGTCCGGCACATGGACCTCGAGGTGCTTCGCGGCGAGGTGCTCGGCCTGCTCGGACCGAACGGCGCGGGCAAGACGACCACGGTCCGCCTGCTGACCGCGCTGATCGAGCCGACCGAGGGCCATGCCTCGGTCGACGGCTTCGACGTGACGGAACGACCGGAGGAGGTGCGCGCCCGGGTCGGCATCCTGACCGAGACGCCGGGCCTGTACGACAAGCTCTCGGCGCGCGCCAATCTCGACTTCTTCGGGCGGCTGTACGGGCTCGACGCCGCCACCCGCGCGACCCGGATCGAGCGTTACCTGCGCCTCTTCTCGCTATGGGAGCGGCGTGACGACGTGGCCGGCGCGTTCAGCAAGGGCATGAAGCAGAAGCTCGCCATCGCCCGGGCGCTGCTCCATGACCCGGCGGTCATCTTCCTCGACGAGCCGACCGCGGCGCTCGACCCGGAAGCCGCCTATGTCGTCCGCGAGGCCATCGAGTCGCTCCAGCGATCGGGCCGGACGATCGTCCTGGCGACCCATAACCTCGACGAGGCCGACCGCCTGTGCGATCGGATCGCGTTCGTCCGCGGGGGCCTGCTCCGGATCGATTCGCCGGCCGCCCTGCGCGGGTCGGTCGGCGGCCATGGCGTCGAGATCGGTCTGTCGACGGCCGGCGGCACGCCCGACACGCCGCCTGTCTCGATCTCGGGTCTGGCCGCGGCCGCGCGCGCGGTGCCCGGCGTGGCATCGGTCGAATCGGTCGACCACAGGCTGATCGTCGGCACCGCCGACCCGGCCGCGGTCACCCCATCGCTGGTGCGGACATTGGTCGCCGCCGGCGCCGACATCGTCGAGGTCCGCGAGCGGGCGACGACGCTGGAGGAGATCTACTTCGAGGTCATGGGCGTGCGGCCCGACCACGGCGAGGCGGCCTGATGCGCGGCCGGATCGTGACCACGGTCCTGCGCCGCGAGTGGTCGGAGACTGTCCGCAACCGCCTGTTGATGTCGACCATCCTCATCCCGCCGGTCGTGCTGACGATCGCGCCGCTGGCGCTGGCCGGGGTCGTGGGCGACCGTGCCCTGCCGCCCGAGCTGGCGACCCAGGTCGTCAGCCAGCGCCCGGAATGGGCCGACTTTTCCGCGGCGGAGCTCGCCGGGGCGTTCGCCGTGCAGCAGTTCCTGGCCTTCTTCCTGCTGATGCCGGCCTACATCCCGCTGTCGATCGCGACGTTCTCGATCATCGGCGAGAAGCAGGCACGGACCCTCGAGCCGGTCCTCGCCGCGCCGATCCGGACGAGCGAGCTGCTGACCGGGAAAGCCGTCGCCGCGCTCGTGCCGGGCGTCCTCGCCGGCTGGCTGACGTACGTGGCGTTCGTGCTGCTGTCGTCGCTGGTCTACGGTCCGAAGCTCTTCGGCGTCGTGACCGATCCGAGCTGGCTCGCCGGCGTGTTCGTGCTCGGGCCGGCGGTCGGTCTGGCGTCGGTCGTCGCCGGCGTCATCGTCAGCTCGCGGGTCAACGATCCGCGGGTCGCCCAGCAGGTCGGCGGCATCATCATCGTCCCGATCGTGGCCATCACCCTTCTCCAGGCGACCGGGACCCTGCTGGTCGGAGCGGCCGGTTATGTGCTGCTCGCGGGTATCGTGCTGCTGTTCAGCCTGATCGGGCTGCGGGCCGGCGTGGCGCTGTTCGATCGCGAGGCGATCCTGACCCGCTGGCGCTGACCGAGCAGGAAACGGTTCGGGCCGCGACCGGGTTCTGGGTGCATGACGACGGAGGCACACCGATCCGCTCACGCTTCATTGGCCTACGCGCGTAGGCCAATGGCCGCTATCATCCCCCGATGATGACGACTGCTCGGGCGAACTGGCTCGTCTTCTTCGGTCTCGGCTTCATCTGGGGTTCGAGCTACCTGTTCATCAAGCTCGCCGTCGACGACTTCGGGACGTTCACGCTGGTGGCCTTCCGGCTCGTCATCGGCGCCGCCCTGCTCTGGACGGTCATCGCGCTGGCACACCAGCCACTCCCCCGCGAGCGCCGGATGTACGGCCATCTGATCGTGATGGCGATCATCAACATCACCATCCCGTTCCTGCTCATCACCTGGGCCGAACAGTCGGTCGAATCGTCGCTGGCGGCGATCCTGACCTCGCCCGTGCCCCTGTTCGCGATCATCCTGTCGTCGCTGTTCCTGGCCGACGAGCCGATGCGCGTGAACGGCGTCGTCGGGCTCGTCGTCGGGTTCGTCGGCGTGGTCATCCTCACCAGCCCCGGGTTCACCGGCGCGGGATCGTCGTTGACCGGCGAGCTCGCGCTACTCGGCGCGGCATTCAGCTACGCCTGCGGTGCGGTCTACGCGCGGCGGAACGTGCGCGGGCTGGCACCGATGGTCCCGGCCGTCTTCCAGGTGTCGTTCGCGGCGGTCATCACGGGCGTGCTCGCGCTCCTGTTCGAGCATCCCTGGACGATCCATCCGAGCACCGAGGCGCTGTTCTCGATCGTGTGGCTCGGGCTGCTGGGGTCGGGCGTCGCCTACCTGTTCGTGTTCCGCCTGTTCGCGGCGTGGGGCGCGACCCGGACGACGCTGGTCGCCTACATCATCCCGGTCGTCGGCATCGTGCTCGGATACCTCGTCCTGGCCGAGCCGGTCGACGGCCGGATCATCTTCGGGACGGCGCTCGTCGTGGCCGGTGTCGGGCTGGTCAACAGCCGGTTCGGGCGGCGGCGGGTCTTCGGGCGGGTGCCGCCGATCGAGGCGGTCTGAGGGACGCTCGGGCGGGTCGGGGCGGTGCGGGCGCGGCGGCGCGGGGCGGGGCGACGCGGCGCGGCGCGGCGCGGAACATTGACAGATACCCTCCCCCAGACTGGTAGTCAGGATCGCGCCCCCGAAACCGACCGATCCCGCCGCAACGCTGGCACGATCAAGCGTGGATCCGGGGCGGTCGGTGGAGGCGGCCGGTCCGTTCGTTGACGAGGAGTCGCCCGGAGACTAGCTGTCACGAATCTCCCCCGGATCCTGACAGATATGCTGGGGGAGACTCGGTGGCAGAAACGGGCCATCGGCGCAGGCCATCGGCCCGTCCGGGCCCCGGCCCCGGCCCGGGCCCGCCCGGCCGCCCGCCACTCCCCTACCCGCCGACCGCCAGCAGCAGCGCGCCCCCGACGATCAGCACCGAGGCCCCGATCCGCCGAACGGCCTCGGGACGATCGCTCGCCTCTCCCAGTCGCACGGAGCCCCAGGCCGCGGCGAAGACCGTCGCCGATTCGCGCAAGGGCGCGACCCCCGACAACGGCGCCACGCTGAGCGCGACGAGGATGCACAGGTACGCGCCGAGCGTGAGGTAGCCACCGACCGCCGCGTCGCGGGTGGCCGTCGGTCCGTCACGGAACAGCCCGCCGCCGGCCGCCACCGCGACCCAGACGACCAGCACCACCGACCCCGTCACCCACAGGATCGCGGCGTAGGGGAACGGGTCGATCAGCCGCGTCCCGGCACGGTCGATGGCGGTGTAGGTGGCGATCATGACCCCGGTGGCGAGGGCGAACAGGATCGCGCTGTCGGCGGCGGCCCGGCGCGCGTCGGCGCCACCCGAGCGTGCGGCAGCGATCGCTCGCCACGGCCGCTGGAGCCACAGGAACCCGACCAGCAGCATGACCACGCCGATCGAGCCGGCGACGCCCAGTCGCTCCCCGAAGATGCCGACCCCGATCAGCACGGCGAGCAGCGGCGCGGTCCCGCGCGCGACCGGGTAGACGACCGACAGGTCACCGCGCCGGTAGGCCGCCGACAACAGGATGAAGTAGGCCGCCTCGACGAACCCGGACGCGACGCCGAGCGCCACACCCTCGGGCGGAAGCGCGACACGCCCGCCGGCCCACCACACGGCGACACCGAGCGGCACGATCGCGACCGACGCCGCGAGCAGCCCGAGCGTCGCGGTCCGCAGCGGATCGCCGGCCGTCTTGAGTCGGACGTTCCAGGCAAGGTGCAGCACGGCCGACACGGCCACGAGGCCGACGATGAACGGGGTCACGCCCCGACGTTACCTGCCGATGTCGCGGCGCGTGAGCCCGAACGTGCAGAGCGCCACGCCCCCGACGACCATCACGCTCGCGGCGATCAGGCCGGCGGGCTCGAAGATGCCGGCCATGGGCTGGCCGAGATGCTTGTAGATCGACAGCTGCAGGATCACGTCCGGGAGCTTGAGCGCAGCGCCCAACGTGTCGAGCAGGAACGTGGCGATCGCCAGGATCGCGGTCACCCACGCCGCCAGCGACGCGCGGACCAGCCCGCCGACCGCCAGCCCGACCCCGGCGAATGCGGCGGCCGCCAACCCCAGCACACCGATCCCGGCCAGCGGGGCCACGATGTCGCCGCCCTGCGACACGATCCCGAGGCCGATCAGGACGGCCACGACGAGGGTCATCAGGGCGATCGCGGCCATCCCACCGGTCGCGCTCCGGAGCGCCCACCTGCCGCGCGATACCGGCGTCGTCAGCACCACCTCGAGCCGGCGGCGACCCTCGTCGCTCGCCCAGCCCGCCAGGTAGGAGGCCGCAGCCAGCGTGAAGATGAACGACCCGAACCCGAAGAACGTCAGCTGCAGGACGCCCGACGGCTGGCTGAGATCGACGCCGGGATAGACCAGCCGGATGAGCGCCGCGATCTGTGGCAGTGAGGCGATGCTGTCGCTGAACGCCTGCGCCGAGGCCACGATGAGGATCCCATACAGCCCGATCCCGAGCCCCCAGGCGATGGCGATGCCGGCCCGGTCGGCCAGCTGGCGGCTGAACGGTCCGGCGATACCGGCCGGCAGCGACGGCAGCCGCAGCCATCCGACGTTGGCGACGGCACCGAGGTCGCGCCGCTCGAACGCGAGCACGCCGATCGCCAGCAGCACGACGTCGACCACCGCCAGGAACGCCACCGACGTCCAGTCCGAGACGCCCGCCATCGGCCGGTGGCCGGCGGTCCAGCTGAAGAAGGACAGTGGCGTCAGGGCGTCGATCACCGGCGACAGGCTGGCGTAGCTGTAGATGAGGTAGCTCGCGAACAGCACGATCAGCCCGAACGCGAGGGCACGCGTCCGCCCGACGTACGGCGCGGTCGCGAACGACAGGGCGCCGCCGGTCAGCATCATCACCCCGTACAGGACGACCTGGCCGAGCGCGGCCGAGATCGGGATCTCATCGCCCGGCAGCTTGGCGAAGAACGCCCCGACCGCCCAGATCACGGCAGCCAGGATCAGCATCGCGAGCGCGACCGCGGTGACGTGCGCGCCGACCTTCTCGAGCGCGATCGTGCGGCGGCTCCGGGGCGTGGCCGCGAGCACGTCCAGGCTCCCCTTCGCGGCCTCGCCGGCGAGGATCCCCGACAGCGCGATCACCGGCCACAGCCCGAGCAGGACCGGCAGGAAGTTGCCGACGCGCCAGGACAGGAAACCGCCCATGGTCTCGAGGTTGATCGGCTCGCCGAGGAGTCCGCGCAAAGCGAGCGGGAGGGCCGTCAGACCGGCGATGAACTGGCGCCGCAGCTCGGTGGTGCCGAACTCCGGGGCGGCGCCGTACGGAGCCCCGGTCCCGAGCATGAACAGGCCGGCGACGCCACCGACCACGATCGCCGCGACCAGGCTGTCGCGCAGCGTCTTGCCATAGACCGAGCCGATGCCGAGGACGCGGGAGAAGGGGCCTGGCCGGTCGAGGACCGTCGGGGCGGCGCTGGTCACGCGCCGGCGCCTGCGTCCGTGGCGTGCTCCCCGTACTGGGCGAGGAAGACGTCCTCGAGGTTCGGTTCGCGGCTCACGACGTCGACGATGCCGTGCGCTGCCGCGACCGAGATGACCGCCCCGATCGGCCCGCTCACCCGCAATGTGATCAGGTGCCCCTGCGCCTCGACGTCGCTGACACCGGCCAGCCCCGCGAACGCGGCCGGGTCGACCGGCCCACGGAACGTCAGCTCGACGTGATGGAAGGCAAGCTCGCGGATGGCCTCGATCCGGTCGACCTGGACGAGCCGGCCCTCGCGGATGATGGCGACCCGCTCGCAGGTCCTGTCGACCTCGTCGATGATGTGGCTCGACAGGAAGATCGTGCGGCCCTCGTCGTGCGCCTCGCGAACGAGGGCGAAGAACGTCTGCTGGACCAGCGGGTCGAGCCCGGCTGTCGGCTCGTCGAGGATCAGCAGGTCCGGCCGGTGCTGGAGCGCGACGATCAGACCGACCTTCTGCTTGTTGCCCTTCGAGTACTCCTTGAACCGCCGGCTCGTGTCGAGCTCGAGCGCATCGACCAGGCGAGCGACATACGCGCGATCGACGCCGCCGCGCAGGTTGCCGAAGTAGGCGATCGTGTCCGCGCCGGACAGTCGGTCGTACAGGTCGAATTCGCCCGGCAGGTAGCCGACGCGTCGGTGGATGGCGACCGGATCGGTCGTCGTCTCGATGCCGAACACCTCGGCGCGCCCGCTCGTCGGGCGGATGAGGTCGAGCAGGACGCGCATGGTGGTCGTCTTGCCGGCGCCGTTGGGACCGAGGAAGCCGAACGTCTCGCCCTCGGCCACCTCGAGGTCGAGATCGATGATGCCGCGATGGTCGCCATAGCTCTTGGTCAGGCGCTCGGTCCGGATGACAGCGGTCATGGGCTCCCTCTGGGTGGACAACGGAGCGTCGTGATCGGGCCCGGGCGATCCCCGCTGCGACCGGGCAGGTGGCAGGTCAGGTGGACGGGTTGGACGCCCTCTGGGCCGCCTCGGCCCGTTCCTTGAGGATGCGCAGGTGGGTCTCGACCCGGGTCGCGAGCGAGGCTCGACCGAGGCGGACCAGGATCCCGGTCCAGCGGTCGAACGGCTCGAAGGTCGCGGCGTGGATGACGCGGGTGCCGCCGGCGACCGGCTCGAGGCGCCAGCTCCATTCGCTCTCGAACCCGGACGCGGTGACCCGCAGACGGAAGCGCGAATCCGGCCGCGCCTCGAGGCTCTCGACCCGGGCGTCCTCGCGCAGGAGCCCAAGCCTGGCGCGCGCGGAGCGCATGGTCGCCGCGGCCGGCCAGGGCGGGGCGGCAGGCCCGAGCCGCAACTCCGGGAAGAGGACGGCGGTCGCAGCCGGATCGTGGAGCGTCGCCCAGACCGTCCGCGGGGTGGCGTGGACGAAGACGCGGCGCTCGACCGGCCCGCGATCGGTCGATTCTGCGCGCGCTGCACGCCGACTCCCGGTCCCGCCCGTCCCGACAGCCATCGTCAGCCGCCGATCGGGTGCCAGACCGTCTTCATCTCGAGGAAGGCGGCGATCCATTCGGGGCGCTCGGCGGCGGCGTCGTCGAGCCAGTCGAAGCGGGCCTCGGCGATGGTGGTCGGGCGGCGGAGCAGGCGCTTGATGTCGTCGGCGGCGAGCGTCTCGACCTCGGTCCGGAGGTCGTCGGGGACGCCCCAGGTGTCGAGCGCGTCGACGTCGCCGTGCGCGGCCAGGACAGGCACGAGCTCGGCCTTGCGACCGGTCAGCACGTTGACGACCCCGCCCGGGACATCGGATGTGGCGAGCACCTCGGTCAGCGTGATGGCCGGCAGCGGCCGCCGTTCCGAGGCGATCAGCACGACCGCGTTGCCGGTCACCAGCGGCGGCGCAAGGCGCGAGACGAGGCCGAGCAGCGATGACGTCTCGGGCGCGACCACGCCGACCACGCCGGTCGGTTCGGGGATCGTGAAGTTGAAGTACGGGGCGGCGACCGGGTTGGACGAGCCGAGGACCTGGGCGATCTTGTCGGCCCAGCCGGCGTACCAGACCCAGCGGTCGATGGCCCGATCGACGACCTCGCCGGCGGCCGCCGAGCGCAGCCCCTCGGCGGCGGCCACCTCATCGGCGAACTGCTCGCGTCGGCCCTCCATCAGCTCGGCCACGCGGTACAGCACCTGGCCGCGGTTCATGGCGGTCTTGGCTGCCCATCCGTCCGCAGCCTTGCGGGCGGCGCGGACCGCCTCGCGGACATCCTTGCGCGACGCCCGGCAGGCGTTGGCCAGGAGCGTGCCGTCGGCGGCGGTGACGACGTAGGAGCGACCGGATTCGGTCCGCGGGAACGCCCCGCCGATGTACAGCTTGTAGGTCTTGCGGACCTCGACCCGCGCCGGCGCGACGGCCAGCGCGGCGGCTTGTGCCCGAGCCGCCACGGCCCGCCCGGTCCCGTTCCGCCCAGCCGACACCGGCTTCCCGCCGCGCGACGCCATCAGCGGTCCACCAGCCGGACATAGGCGTGCAGCCCGTGCATCCCGCCCTCGCGACCGAAGCCGGATTCCTTGTAGCCACCGAACGGCGACGTCGGGTCGAACCGGTTGAACGTGTTGGCCCACACGACGCCGGCCTTCATCCGCGACACCATCTCGAGGATGCGCGAGCCCTTGTCGGTCCAGATCCCGGCCGACAGCCCGTAGATCGTGTTGTTGGCCTTCTCGACCGCCTCGTCGGGGGTCCGGAAGGTCAGCACCGAGAGCACCGGCCCGAAGATCTCCTCGCGCGCGATGCGGTGGCTCTGGGCGACGTTGGTGAACAGCGTCGGGCGGAAGAAGTAACCGCGGTCGGGCAGGTCGCAGGCGGGCTGGTACATGTCGGCGCCCTCGGCCACACCGGACGCGACGAGCTCGGTGATCTTCTCGAGCTGGCTCTTCGAGTTGATCGCCCCGACGTCGGTGTTCTTGTCGAGCGGGTCGCCGACGCGGATCGTCGACAGGCGATCCTTGAGCTTCTCGATGAGCGGCTCGACGATCGATTCCTGGGCGAGCAGCCGCGAGCCGGCGCAGCAGACCTCGCCCTGGTTGAAGTAGATGCCGTTGACGATGCCCTCGACCGCCTGGTCGAGCGGCGCGTCGTCGAACACGATGTTGGCGGCCTTGCCACCGAGCTCGAGGGTGAGCGCCTTGTCGGTCCCGGCGACGCCCTTGGCGATCCGCTTGCCGATCTCGGTCGAGCCGGTGAAGGCGACCTTGTCGACGCCCTTGTGGGTGACCAGCGCCATCCCGATCTCGCCGGGCCCGGTCAGGATGTTGACGACACCCGGTGGCAGGTCGGCCTGGCGACAGACATCGGCGAACAGCAGGGCGGACAGCGGCGTGGTCGACGCGGGCTTGAGGACGACCGTGTTGCCGGCCGCGAGCGCCGGGGCGATCTTCCACGACAGCATCAGCAGCGGGAAGTT
>DASYSM010000036.1:0-94347 GCA_036003325.1 Candidatus Limnocylindrales bacterium | reverse complement strand
GACGAGGACCTTGCGGACGGTGATGCCCTTGATGTCCATGCCGAGGATGGCGCTCGCGACCCGCTCTGCCTCGTCGGCCGTGGCGGCCAGCTTCACGCCACCGGCCTTGCCCCGACCACCGACCAGGACCTGGGCCTTGATGACGACCGCCGTGGCGCCACCGGCCAGGATCCGCTCGGCGGCCGAGCGCGCCTCAGGAACTGTGTGCGCGACCTCCCAGGCGGGGACAGGGAGGCCCTGCGCGACGAGCAGAGTCTTGGCGTCGGCTTCCTGGATCTTCACGGGCGGGCAGGGCCTCCGGCGACGGTCGGGACGGGAGCGCGATGGTACCGCGTCCGGGCCCCCGGGACCGGCGACCCGCCATCGATTTCGGAACGAACCGCGGAGGTCGCCTCGCCATACTCAGCGAGCGCGGCCAGACGGCCCGCCATCGCCGAGGGGCGACATGCAGCGAGACCTCGTGGAGCGAGCGCGGACAGGCGATCATGACGCCTTCGCCGAGCTGGCAGGCGACGCGATCTCCCGTCTGGATGGCGCTGCCTGGCTCATCCTCCGGGATTCGGAGCAGGCCAAGGACGCGGTGCAGAACGCGCTCGTCCGTGCCTGGCGTGATCTGCCCACCCTCCGAGATCCCGAGCGCTTCGACGCGTGGCTCCATCGGCTCCTGGTCCGTGCCTGCATCGATGAGGCGCGCCGGGTTCGACGCCATCGCGTCGACGTCGAGCTCACTCCCTTGACCGTACCGGCGGTCGACGGCGCCGAATCGGCCGTCGTCGCCCGCGACCAGCTCGAACGCGGCTTCCTCCGGCTCGAACCGGAGATGCGAGCCCTGATCGTCCTGCATCACTACCTCGACCTCCCACTCCCGACCGTCGCGGCGACACTGGGGATCCCCCTCGGCACCGCGAAATCGCGTCTACACCGCGCCCTTGGGCTGATGCGCGCTGCACTCGATGCGGATTCGCGGGTCGGCCAGGCCACCGTGGAGGGCCGTCCGGCATGACCACCGACGACACGTTCGGACAGCACCTCACGGCATGGCTGCACGAGGAGGCCGGGCATCGCGTCCCGGAGCACCTCGGCGAGGTCTTGGTGCAGACCGCGGCGACGCGCCAGCGGGCGTGGTGGTCGAGCCCCGAAAGGTGGCTCCCCGTGGACACTGCGACTGACATGCGGGGCCGGATCGCGGCCCGCCGCTCGCTCGTCTGGCTGGCCCTGATCGCCCTGGTCATCCTGGCGATCCTGGCCACCGCCATCGCCACCGGCGCCCTGCGCGAGCCAGGACCCATCCCGGGCCTCGCGACCAACGGCCGGATCCTGGTCGCCGATGGGCCGACCCTGAAGAGCTTCGCTGCCGACGGCAGCGATCCCAGGACGGTCATGGCCCTGCCCGCCACGGCGGAGTACCTCGTCCTCTCGCACGACGGGACGCGCCTCGGCATGGCCGTGTCGTCGGACGCGAACCAGTACATGGCGGTCGTCCGCCTTGGCGACGCGTCCTCGACCGCCCTGCCCAAGCTCGCCGGGCAGGTGGGCATGGGCAGCGGCCTCACGTGGTCGCCGGACGACCAGCGTGTCGCCTACATCACCTACGACGGGTCGCGCGATCACATCGTCGTGGGCCCGAGCGATGGCTCGACGTTCACCGTGATGGCGACCGATCCGATCGACCCCAGCTTTGGGCTCTGGTCGCCGGTCTGGTCGCCTGACGGCCACTGGCTCGCGTTCGTGGCGGCGGACTATCAGGCCGACAACGCGACCGGACCAGGGATCATCTATCTCGTCCACCCGGACGGGACGGAGCTGCACGCGCTGTCGACGGCCCCGGCCTCCGCGGAGGGTGGCCTCAGCTGGTCACCCGATCCGGCGGTCCTGCGCCTGCTCTACACGGGCGCGGGCACGACGCCGACGGTGCGTATGGTCGACGTGGGAACCGGCATGGACCAGGCGCTGGTGGCGTCCTTCTGGCCGACCTGGTCCCCGGACGGCACCCGCTTCTCCTACTGGGGGACCGAGGTCCGGACGACCGCCGACGCGCTGGCCGGGCGGGGCCAGGCGACCATCGCCATCCACGCATGGACGGACGGGAAGAGCTGCGAGGAGCACAGCGAGCTCAAGGACCGGAACTTCTGCGGTCCGGCCGAGTTCTCACCCGACGACACACGCCTCATCGCTCCGGACATCACGGGCTCCTCGATCCTGTCCGTGATGGCCGACGGAACGGGCCAGCCGATCGTCATCCCCCTCGAGGCCAACGTGAAGGACCTGGGCAACCCGGTGGTCTGGCAGCCCGCCCGCTGACGGACACCGACCCATACGGCTCGGCCGTCTCCCGCCCTGGTACCCGAGCCCGGTGGTCGCTTCGTCGTCGCTGGTCGTCCGGGACGGCTATGCCCGGGGCGGCGCTGGGCGCTTCGGTGCCTTGGCGATCGCCCGGCGGGCCGCCGCCGGTGCCTCAATGCCCTTCGCGGCGCTCTGGCCGTGCTCCGTCGGGTGCAGATATCGGCCCTTGACCTCGCCGGTCTTGGCCTCCTCGACCGGGATCCGGTGGGCGTCGGCCCAGGCGTCCTTGCGGATCCCGGTCACCTGCCAGCTCACCTCCTGTCCGGCAACCCCTCCGGCGATCGTGAAACGGCCGCCTTTGACCTTCGTACGGACGAACAACGGGGCGTATTCGCCGATGGGCGTGAGCTGGTACCGCACATCGCGATTCAGCGCCTCGAACCACTCCGGCAGGGTGACCGTGGCCGTTCCTGCGCCATCGAGCGTGACGACACCGTCGTAGATGTTCTTCATGTCCGGGCTCTCGACGAAGCTGTGCGACAGGAACTTGTTGGCCGGGTCGAGCGGATGATCGATCTTGAACGCACCGCCGCCTTTCGTGAGCGTGCCCGTGACGTCGAGGCTGCCCGCGACCATCGCTCTCCCGGATGAGTAGATGCCGTACCCATTGCCGACTCCCGACCCGAACACCCCGATGCCCGGGGACTGGGACGCCATCCCGAGCACCCCAACCCCGTCGCCGCTGTTCGTGATCCCGTTCACGCCGGCGGCGGTTCCGCTCGACGCGAACGCCCAGCCGAGCACACCGGCCGAGTCGTCCGTGCTCTGGGTCTGCCCGAAGACGCCGACCGCACCGCCGGTGCTGGCACCTGAATGGCCCCAGACACCCGCGGCGATCTGGACGCCCGGCGGCACACAGTTGGTGTCGCCGACCACGCCGAAGGCCTGTCCGGTCGTCGCGGTGGCATTGCCGTAGATCCCGATGCCTGCGGTACTCGCGGTCGTCGCCGCGACAGCCGCCGTGTTCCCGGTCACGGCCGTCGACTTGGCGCGGACAGCGATGCCATCCGGACTCGCCACCTCGCCTTGGACTCCGACGGTCCCCCCCGAGATGGCAGTCGCGATTCCTCTTGTCCCGACCCCATCAGGACTCGCGCTCTCTCCGTGCACCCCGACGGTCGCCCCGAAGATCCGATGCGCGATGCCCATGACGGCGATTCCGACCGAGCTCATCGCTTCGCCAAGGACGCCGATCGATCCACCCGTTGCTGAGTCGGCGATCCCCTGGACTCCCGTGCCTGCTGAGCTCTGGCTGTAGCCCTTGACCCCGACGTCAGGGGACGACGCACTGTGCACTTGCCCGTTCACGCCGACGGTGCCGCCGATCCCGTCGACGCCGGTTGCGCCGGTCCCACGCACACCGATGAAACCTGGGCTGTCGCCACGGACGCCGATCCCGCCCGCTGTGGCAATGCCTTGGACCGCGAACCCACCGGGGGTCGTCGTCTCGCCGAGCACGCCGATCGGGGAATCGGTCGCATCGCCGACGTTCGCAACCCCGTGGACGCCACGTCCAGCTGCGCTGTAGCTCTCGCCGCGGACACCCGTCGAGACGCCGCCGCCGCTCGCCAGTCCGGAGACGCCGTTCGCCGACGGTCCGGTCGCCTCAGCCGTCATCCCCGTCTGTCCGACGGCCTGGATCGCCGCGCCGGCCGACGCCGTGGCCCGGACGGCCGTCCCGTTCCCGGCATGCACGGCCCGGACGCCGTCGGCCTGCGAGCCGCTAGCGGTTGCGACCAGCCCGTGATTCTGTTGTCCGGCCGCCCGCACGGCGGCCCCGCTCCCGAAGCTCGACGCATCGTTGGCGCCGTAGACGCCGTAGCTGAGGTTGCTGCCGCTGATCCCGCTGATCCCCGTCCCATTGGCGGCGGTAAAGAATCCGGCGATCGAATTCGGGCCGACTGCCGAGCCGCGCAACGCCGTCCCGGTCCCGTTCTGTGTGACCTGCAGCGCTGTCCCGGAGCTGGTCGTCGCCACGGTCGTGTTCGACGTCCCAGCGGTGTTGCCGGTGCTCCCGAGGATGAGCGGGTCGCCGGTGGCCGCCGAGGACGGATCCGGTCCGCCAAGACGGGTCGCCACAAGCGCCACGAGCGAACCTGCAGCACCTGCGAGCAGGGCTCGGCGGGTCCTTGGGACCGACTCAGCCGGGACGGAGGGCGGCGGCATGGATTCATCGAGCATGCTCACATGGTCCCCTTCGAGGTGGCGATGTCGTTGGCAAGGCCAGTATGGATGGCGCACTCGGCTGAGTGCCGTGAGACGGGCCGGCCGCCGTCTGCCCCGGCGCCTCGCTACAATCGCGGTCATGGCCCACCCGATCACGCTCATCCCCGGCGACGGCATCGGTCCGGAGCTGGCGGAGGCGACTACTCGCGTCCTCGACGCGACCGGGATCGGATTCGAGTGGGAGTCGGTCGTCGCGGGCGAAGCGGCGATCGCGGCCTACGGCACGCCTCTTCCGGACCACGTCCTCGAATCGGTCCGACGGACCGGCGTCGGGCTCAAGGGGCCCATCACGACCCCCGTCGGCGGCGGCTTCCGGAGCGTCAACGTCGGGCTGCGCCAGGCGCTCGGGCTGTATGCCAACCTCCGCCCGGCGAAGTCGATGCAGGGGGTCGAGTCGCGCTACGACGACGTCGACCTGATCATCGTCCGCGAGAACACCGAGGATCTGTACGCGGGGATCGAGCACATGGTCGGGCCCGATGCGGCGGAGAGCATCAAGATCATCACCCGGGCCGCGTCCGAGCGCATCGCGCGGTTCGCCTTCGAGTACGCGGTCGCCAACGGACGGCGCACGGTGACGGCGGTCCACAAGGCCAACATCATGAAGCTGTCCGACGGCCTGTTCCTCGAGAGCTGCCGGACGGTCGCGGCCGAGTACGAGGGCCGGATCGCGTTCGAGGACCGCATCGTCGACAACATGTGCATGCAGCTCGTCCAGAAGCCCGAGCTGTATGACGTGATGGTCCTGCCGAACCTGTACGGCGACATCGTGAGCGACCTGTGTGCCGGGCTGGTCGGCGGCCTGGGCGTGGCGCCCGGCGCCAACATCGGGACCGAGGCGGCGGTGTTCGAGCCGGTCCACGGGTCCGCGCCCAAGTACGCCGGGCTGGACCGGGCCAACCCGACGGCGATGATCCTGTCCGGGGCATTGATGCTCCGTCATCTCGGTCACGCCGACGTGGCGGCCTCGCTCGAGGGCGCCGTCCGCGCGGTCATCGCCGAGGGCCGGTCGACGACCCATGACCTGGGAGGCTCGACCGGCACCCAGGGTTTCGCCGACGCGGTGATCGATCGCCTGAGCGCCACGCCGGCGGCCCGATGACGGGGCTGCCCGCGACACTGCGCATCCCGCGCAAGCCGCCCGGCACCGCACCGTCCGGCCTCGGCATCACCCGGCGAGTCGACCGCTGGTGGATCGCCCCGGGGGTGCAGGGTGCGCTGTTCACGATCTGCGCCGCGTACCTGTTCTTCAGCGGCATCCTGCTGACCCCGTTGTTCGGCACGCCCTATGAGGTGGATGGCTATCTCTCACCGCTGTTCTCGCCGCTGATCACGCCGGACTGGCTGCCGACCTGGTTCAGCCCGGGCATCTTCATCCTGTGGATCCCGCTCGGCTTCCGGGCGACCTGCTACTACTACCGCAAGGCCTACTACCGGTTCTATTTCGCGGATCCGCCCGGCTGTGCGGTCGGTGAGCCGCCGATCCACCACCGCTACCGGATGGAGACCGTCCTGCCGTTCGTCCTGCAGAACGCCCACCGGTTCTTCCTGTACCTCGCGTTCATCCCGCTGTTCTTCCTGTGGGTGGACGCCGCATCGTCGCTCCGGGTCGACGGGCAGTGGCGGATCGGGCTCGGGGTGTTCATCCTCGGCTTCAACGCTCTGCTCCTGTCGGGCTACTCGTTCTCGTGCCACTCGCTCCGCCACCTGGTCGGTGGCCGGATCGATTGCTTCTCGTGCACGCGCCGGACGCAGGTGCGGCACGGCCTGTGGCAGCGTCTGACCAGCCTCAACCGCCACCACATGGCCTGGGCCTGGGCGAGCCTCATCACGGTCACCCTGGCCGACGTCTACGTGCGCCTGCTGGCGCTGGGCGTGATCACCGACCCCGCGATCCGCTTCTAGGCGTCCGATGCTCCACGTCCCACCGACGAAACCGCAGGTCCGCCCGCACGACGTCCTGGTCATCGGCGCGGGCGGCGCCGGTCTGCGCGCCGCGATCGCCGCGAAGGTCGCCGGAGCCGACGTCGGGCTCGTCTGCAAGTCCCTGCTCGGCAAGGCGCACACGGTCATGGCCGAAGGTGGTGTGGCAGCCGCGATGGCCCACGTCGCGACGGCGGACACCTGGCAGATCCACTTCCGCGACACGATGGTCGGCGGCAAGCTCCTCAACAACCCGCGGATGGCGCAGCTCCACGCGATGGAGGCCCCCGATCGGGTCCGCGAGCTCGAGTACTGGGGCGCGGTGTTCGACCGGACCGCCGACGGCCGGATCCTCCAGCGGCCGTTCGGCGGCCACTCGCATCCCCGGCTGGCGCACGTCGGTGACCGGACCGGGCTCGAGATGATCCGCACGCTCCAGGACCGCGCGGTCTCGCTCGGGATCCAGGTCTACATGGAGTGCACCATCACGAAGCTGGTCACGAGCCACGCCGGTGTCAGCGGCGCGGTCGGCTACTGGCGGACGACCGGACAGCCGATCACCTTTCCGGCCAAGTCCGTGGTGCTCGCCACCGGTGGCATCGGCAAGGCGTTCGAGGTCACCTCGAACTCGTGGGAGTACAGCGGCGACGGTCAGGCGCTCGCATACGAGGCCGGGGCCGAGCTGATCGACATGGAGTTCGTCCAGTTCCACCCGACCGGGATGGTCTGGCCGCCCGGCGTCCGCGGCCTGCTGGTGACCGAGGCCGTCCGGGGCGAGGGCGGGATCCTGCGCAACAAGGACGGCCAGCGGTTCATGTGGACGTATCTCCCCGACGATCGCCGCGACGAATACGCCGCGACCGACGAGGAGGCTGCGCAGTGGGTCGAGGCCCTGTCCGCCGGTCGCGAGACCACCGCCCGCCGCCCGCCCGAGCTGTCCACCCGGGACAACGTCGCCCGGGCGATCTACACCGAGGTCAAGGAGGGCCGCGGCTCGCCGCACGGCGGCGTCTTCCTCGACATCAGCTACCTGCCGCCCGAGACGGTCCGGCGCAAGCTGCCCTCGATGTACGAGCAGTTCAAGGAGCTCGCCGACGTCGACATCACGACCGGCCCGATGGAGGTCGGCCCGACCACCCACTACGTGATGGGCGGGATCAAGGTCGACGCCGACACGGGCCGCACCGCGGTCGCCGGTCTGTACGCGGCGGGCGAGGTGGCCGGCGGGATGCACGGCGCGAACCGGCTTGGCGGCAACTCGCTGTCCGACCTGCTCGTGTTCGGGGCGCGGACCGGTGCCGCCGCCGCGGCCTTCGCGGCCGACGCCGCCGAGCCGTACATGGACCCGGTCCAGGTCCAGACCGCGGTCGGGGCGCTGGGGACACCGCTCGAGCGCGACGAGGGAGACGACCCGTACGCGATCCAGCGCGACCTTCAGGACCTGATGCAGCGACTGGTCGGGATCTTCCGGGTTGAGTCGGACCTCGACGAGGCACTCACCGGGCTGGCCGAGCTGCGCCGGCGGTGGACGACCGTGCGGGCCAGCGGGGGCCGGGCGTACAACCCGGGCTGGAACCTGGTCTTCGAGCTCGACCATCTGCTGACCGTCTCGGAAGCGGTCGCCCGGAGCGCCCGTCAGCGCACCGAGAGCCGCGGCGCGCACAGTCGGCTCGACTATCCGGCGACCGACGACGCCCGATGGGGCTCGCTGAACACGGTCATCTCACGGGGCCTCGATGGATCGATGACGGTCACGACCGCGCCGCTCCCGCCGATGTCCGACGAGCTGCGCGGCCTGCTGCGCAGCGGCGACCACTGACCACGGAGGGACCGATGCCCGACGCACACCTGAAGGTCTTTCGCGGCAGCCCCGGCAGCGAGGGTCGCTTCGACGAGTTCGACGTCCCGGTCGAGGAGGGGATGGTCGTCCTCGACGCCCTCCATTGGATCCAGGGTCACGAGGCGCCCGACCTGGCCGTCCGCTGGAACTGCAAGGCCGCCAAGTGCGGGTCGTGCAGCGCCGAGGTCGACGGCCGGCCGAGCCTGACCTGCAAGACGCGCCTGTCGGATTTCGATCTCGAGCAGCCGATCACGGTCGAGCCGATGCGGGCCTTCCCGCTCATCCGCGACCTCGTCACCGACGTGTCGTGGAACTACGAGGTCAACAAGACCATCCAGCCATTCACGCCGCCCGACGACATCCCGCAGGAGGACTGGCGCTGGCAGCAGGACGACGTCGAGCGGGTCCAGGAATACCGCAAGTGTATCGAGTGCTTCCTGTGCCAGGACGTCTGCCACGTGCTCCGCAACCACGAGACCGAGCGGCCGTTCATGGGGCCACGCTTCCTCGTCCGGACGGCCGGGCTCGAGATGCATCCGATCGACCAGGCGGATCGGCGCGAGTACCTCAAGGACAGCGGCGGGATCGGCTACTGCAACATCACGAAGTGCTGCACCGAGGTCTGTCCCGAGCACATCAAGATCACCGACAACGCGATCATCCCGCTCAAGGAACGGGTCGCCGACAAGTACTACGACCCGATCCAATGGGTGTGGAGCAAGGTCCGCGGCGGTGGCTCGGGTGGCTCGCAGGCCGGCGTGGAGCTGCCCGTCCTGCAGGGCTCGCCCCCGGCCGACCAGGGACACGATTGAGCGACACGCTCTTCCCGGAGTTCGGCACCGACACGGCGGACGACACCGCTTCGAAGCCACATCCGCGCGGGTTCGTCATCCGCACCGACGGCGCAGCGCGCGGCAACCCGGGCCCGGCGTCGCTGGGTGCCGCGCTGTTCGACCTGGCCCGACCGGATGCCCGGGATGCGCGAGCCACGCCGGACGCCTCGATCTCGGACTATCTCGGGATCCAGACCAACAACGTGGCCGAATACACCGGGGTCGTCCGCGCGCTCGAGCTGGCGCGCGAGCTGGGCGCACGCGAGGTCCACCTGCTGCTCGACTCGAAGCTGATCGTGGAGCAGGTGACCGGCCGCTGGCGCGTCAAGGACGCCAAGCTCATCCCCCTGTGGTCGGCGGCGCGGGCGACGCTCGGCGGCTTCGATCGCTGGTCGGCCACCCACGTGCCGCGCGCGCTGAACACCGTCGCGGACGCGCTGGCCAACGAGGCGATCGACCGGGTCGCCGCCGGGGGACCGACGTCGGTGGTGCGCCGCCCGACCGGCTGAGCCGGCGGACGCCGGACTCGACCGGCGGCCGCCCGGGTAGGATGGTCGTGTCAGCGAGGCGGTCGGATGGCTGCGCGTCACGGCGGGGCGACCCGTCCGGGACGTGAGGAAAGTCCGAGCTCCGCAGCGCAGGGTGGCGGGTAACGCCCGCCCGCCGTGAGGCGAGGACCAGTGCCACAGTGACGATGCCGATCGGCGGCGCAAGCCGGCGACCGGAGTGAAACGGGCAAACTCCACCCGGAGCAAGGCCAAATAGGAGGGCGCAACTCGTCGACGGGTGACCGCCGGCGAGGGAGAGGTGCGCTGCCCAGCCCTCGGGTCGGCCGCATGAGCCGTCGGGCGACCGGCGGCCACAGATGGATGGCCATCCCCGTCGCGCCGCAAGGCGAGGTGGGACAGAACTCGGCTTACAGACCGCCTCGCTGGCGCTCGATCGGGTCGGACCTTTCCCGCGGGGGTCAGTCCTCGTCGGGTCGGAAGGTGTGCGGCGCGACGCAGGCGTTGCAGATGGGCGTCGCCGCCTCGAGGTCCCCGAGGGGGATCGGGACCTTCCGGTCCGGGTAGAGGCACTCCACGTCATAGACGCGCTCGGAGCCCATGTCCACGCTGATCAGGCGGCGGAAGGTGCAGCGCTTGATCCGGTGCGGCGCCAGGTGGAAGGCGTCGGGCTGGGGCGGGATGACCGGTAGCGGGAGCGCCATGTGCGTGTGATGAGCCTCGCGTCCATCGGTCGAACGGATGGTCCAGTCGACTCTGGCGGTGGAGCCTAGCATCGCCCCCGACGAAACGGCAACACGCGAAAGGTACTAGACTCCGCGCCGTTCCACCCACCGGGGGCCAGACGGAGGGCGCGCGTGCTCGACGACCCGGCAGCGGGTTCCCCGCAGCCCTCATGACGGAGCGTCGCGATCCGGCTGCGCTCACCACGACCGATCCCGTCGCTCGGGGCGACGACCCCGCAGCGCATGCGACGATCTGCCCCTTCCTGCGCTCGGTCGACGACGGCGACGCGCTGGGGCCACCGATCGAGTCGCCCGACCCCGCGAACCGCTGCGCCGCGCTGGTCGACGCCGTGCCGCAGTCGCTCCGGCAGCAGGAGCTCGTCTGCCTGACGAGCGGGCACGTCAACTGCCCGCGGTATCTGCGCGGGACGGTTGGAGCCGCCGATCCCTTCGAGCGCGACCGATCGAACCGGACAGTGACGCGGTCGATCATCGCGGCGCTCGCGCTGTTCGCGCTCGCGTTCCTCGTCTCGCTCACGTTCGTCCTGGCCAATGGCGGACTGGTCCTCACGTCGGCCGCCTCGTCGCCGACTCCGGCCGGCGGCGTCCTCGGCGATGTCGAGACGGCCCCGCCCAGCGCGACGACCGCGCCGACCGCGTCGGTGGATCCGACCGTCGTGCCCAGCCCCACCCCGAGCCCGACGGCGAGCCCCACGGCGAGCCCGACAGCAAGCCCGACCCCGACCCTCTCGCCGAGCCCGACCCCGAGCCCGACGCCGACCCCGAAGACGAAGGCCTCGGCCAGCCGGTTGGCGCTCGTCACGCCGTGTCCGAACGTGCCGGACTGCTACATCTACGTGATCCGGTCCGGCGACAACCTGTTCAGCATCGCCAACTACTTCGGGGTGCCGCTGTCGACCGTGAAGGCCATGAACCCATGGACGAAGGACGGGCTCACCGTCGGTCGCGACCTGCGGATCCCGCCCCCGACGAGGTGATCGCGCTCCGCCGCCGTCTGGGAGGACGGCGCGCCGAACGCCCCGGCTGAACGACCGACGCACCACGCGCGGGGTGCCGCTGGCCGGCGAGGAGTCGCCGCCCCGCCAGGAGTCGCCGCCCCGCCAGCAGTCGCCGCCCGGGTCCTTCGACCACCGTTTGCGGGGAGGGCGTGCCGGCCCCGGCGCAGCCCGCGGGTCGGCCTCCGATCCAGTCGTTGAATCCACTTGACGGGCCCCGTTTGCTCGCTAGAATGGCGCGAAGTGGCACAAAGTGGTACGAAGTGGGGAATCTCCCAGGTCCCCCGACCGCCCAGGCCCAGACGACCAGGGGTAGACCCAAGAAGTGTTCACCGGCGAGTACCGGCACACGGTGGACGACAAGGGCCGCATCGCGGTCCCTGCGAAGTTCCGCGCGCAGCTCGACCAGGGCTCGATGGTGTCGGGCTGGCTGGACGACTGCCTCGCGATCCACACCAAGGCCGCCTTCGAGGTCCTGGCCGAGAAGATCGCCGCCCTGCCGATCGGCGATCAGCGAGCGCGGAGCTTCCAGCGCTACGTGTTCTCGACCGCGAGCGAGGCCGAGATGGACAAGCAGGGCCGGATCCTGCTGCCGGCCAACATCCGCGCGTTCGTCGGGCTGACCGACGAGGCGGTCTTCGTGGGTGCCCGCGATCACGCGGAGATCTGGGCGCCGACCCGGTGGGACGCCTACCGGAAGACGCTCGACGACCCGCAGGAGCTGGCCCGCGCCTTCGAGGGCATCGGGATCTAGCTCGAACCATATGCGCTTCCAGGGTCCGCTCGGGATCCGATTCGTTCTGGATGGAGGAGAGATGGACGAAGGGCACCTGCCGGTGCTGTTGGACGAGGTCATCGAGATGCTCGCCCCGAAAGCCGGCAGCCTTCACATCGACACCACCCTGGGCGGCGGTGGGCACACCGAGCGGATCCTGGAGGCCGCCAACCCCGACGGACGCCTCCTCGGGCTCGACGCCGATCCGGCGGCGATCGCCCGGGTCGAGGCGCGGCTCCGACCACGGTTCGGCGATCGACTCGTCCTCCGCCAGGCGAACTTCGGTGACCTGGCGACGGTGGCACCGGCGGCCGGCTTCGGTGCCGTCGATGGCTGTCTGTTCGACCTCGGCCTGTCGAGCTACCAGCTGGCCGACACCGGCCGCGGCTTCGGCTTCCGCGCCGGCGGCCCGCTCGACATGCGGTTCGACACGAGCCGTGGCGTCCCGGCCGCCGAGCTGCTCTCGACCCTCGACGCGGCCGAGCTGACCGCCCTCTTCCGGCGGTACGGCGAGGAGCCGAAGGCACAGCGCATCGCCCGGGCCATCGTCGATGCCCGGCGGGTGGCGCCGGTCACGACCGCCGAGGAGCTGGCCGCGCTCGTCGAGCGGGTCGCACCGCCAAATCCGCGCATCCGCCGCCGGACCCATCCGGCCACGCGCGTCTTCCAGGCGCTGCGGATCGCGGTCAACCAGGAGCTCGAGGCGCTCCAGGCCGGCCTGGCCGCTGCCCTCGATCTGCTCCGGCCGGGCGGCCGACTCGTCGTGCTCAGCTATCACTCCCTCGAGGACCGCATCGTCAAGCGGTTCTTCCAGGCCGAGCGGCGCGGCTGCGTCTGCCCGCCCGAGGTCCCCGTCTGCGTCTGCGGTCGGAACCCGCGCCTGCGCCTCGTGACCAGCCCGTCGATCACCCCGACCGACGCGGAGATCGCCGCCAATCCCCGAGCCCGGAGCGCCCGCCTGCGGGCCGCCGAGCGCCTCGCCGCATGACCCCACCACCCGGAAGGAGGAGCCCAAGATGAGCAAGCGTCATACGTCCAGCCGTCGCAAGACCTACGGGCGCCGCCAGCACGAGGTGCGCGAGCGGCAGGACCGCGGCCAGCACAGCGAGGGCTTCGAGTTCGAGCTCGGCGACTGGGGTCCGGCCGGCCAGGCCGATCCGCTCGGCTTCCTCGACCCGCGCAGTCCGCGCATCCGCTTCGCGCTCGGCGACTGACCGATGGCCGTCTACGAGGGCGCCCGCCCTCGCACGATCGGGCTGCCGCGTGCTCGGCGTGTCGCCGAGGGCCCCCGACTCGACCGCCGCCGGGTCCGGGGCGCGTTCCGGGCCGGCCGGCAGACCAACCGGCTGGGCCTCGTCCTCGGGGCGATCGTGGTCGCGTTCATGCTGGCCTTCTTCTCGCTCGCCCAGCAGGTCCGTGTGTCGGCGACCGGGCTCGACATCGGGCGGCTGGAGCTGCAGCGCCAGGACCTCGAGGACACCGCGGCCGACGTCCGCTCCGATCTCAACCGCCTTGGCCGCGAACCAGCCATCCGCAAGCAGGCCATCGACGCCGGCCTCGGTCAGCTGTCGGACCCGATCGTCCTGACGCCTCGCTAGGCGATCGACACAACGATGCTGGGCCGTACCGACTCACGCCGCCGGCTCCTCTTCCTGCTGTTGGTCTTCGCCGTCGGGACGTGCGCACTGGTCGCGCGGCTGGCCTACTGGCAGGTCATCGACCAGTCGCGGCTGGCGGCCGAGGCGCTGGCCCAGACGACCGTCACCCTCGACACCCCGAGCAAGCGCGGCGACATCTACGACCGGACCGGCACGATCGTCCTGGCCACCACCGTCCAGCGCGAGCGTCTCGTCGCTGCGCCCGACCAGCTCGATGCCGACCAGCGCCGGACGACGGTGGCCACGCTGGCGCCGATCCTCGGTCTCGATGACGCCGCGGCCGTGGCCTTGCGCGACAAGCTGACCGGCACCGCCAAGTACGTCATCCTGCGGCACGGCATCGAACGCCAGATGGGCGACCAGATCCGCGCCGCGATCGCGGCCAAGACGGCATTCGCCATCTCGCTGGAACCCGAGCCGGAACGGGTCTACCCACAGGTCGGTGGCGGGCCGGGCTCGAGCCTGGCCGCTCATCTGCTCGGCTTCGTGAACCGCGAGGGGGGCGGCCAGTACGGAGTCGAGCAGCAGTACCAGTCGACGCTCGCGGGCCAGCCACGGATCGTCGTCGCCGACCGGGACGCCAGCGGCCAGCCGATCCTCGATGATGCGACCGTCACCCAGGTCGGACAGCCCGGGACCGACCTCACCCTGACCATCGACGCGGGCCTCCAGCTGCGCGTCGAGCAGGAGCTGCTGGCGGCCTGGATCGCGGACAAGGCCAAGAGCGTGTCGGCGGTCGTGATGGACCCGCACACCGGCGAGATCTACGCGATGGCGACCTACCCGAGCTATGACGGCAACGACTACAAGGCGATCGCGGCATCCGACCCGTCGCGCTTCATCGATCCGATCGTGGCCAGCGTCTACGAGCCCGGTTCGGTGTTCAAGATGATGACCGCGGCCGCCGCGCTGACCAACGGGACCGTCACGCCGCTGACCCGGGTCAAGGACACCGGCACGCTCCACCTGGACGGCGGCCGGACCAAGATCGACGACGCCGACCGCAAGCCGATGGGCTGGATGACGTTCCAGGACGGGGTCGCCTATTCGCGCAATGTCGTCGCGGCCAAGGTCGCCCTCGGGCTCGGCAAGACCACCCAGCAGTCGTCGGCGATCCTGCACGACATGTGGCTCCGGCTCGGGTACGGGAAGCCGACCGGCATCGACGTCGCCGGTGAGGTCGGCGGGCTGGTCCGCGACCCGGCGATCAAGCCCTGGCGCCAGATCGACCTCGCCAACGGCGCGTTCGGGCAGGGCGTCGCGGTCACCCCGATCCAGCTGGCGACGGCCTACGCGGCGCTGGCCGACGGCGGCACGATGGTCCAACCGCACGTGGTCAAGGAGATCGGGGATCGGGCGGTGCCGGTCGAGCCCAAGGCGACCGGCGTGGTCGACCCGTCGGTCTCGCGGACGCTCGTCGGGATGATGGAGCACGTCATCACCGAGGTCCCGTTCTACCGCGACCGGACGCTGGTCCCGGGCTACGACGTCGGCGGCAAGACCGGCACGGCCCAGATCTGGGACCCGAAGGCGAACAACGGCCACGGCGCCTGGAAGGCCAACCTGTTCAACTACTCGTTCGTCGGCTACATCGCCCGGACGCCCGGCGTGCCCGACCTGGTGGTCGCCATCCAGATCGAGGAGGGCACGCCCACGGTCCTGCGCGTCGGCCATATCGAGATGCCGGTCATGTCGTTCGAGCTCTTCCGGCGCATCGCGACCGACGGCATCACCACCCCCGACCTGCTGCCCCCGAAACCCGCACCGCTGACCCCGCATCCGGATCGGTGAGCACGGCCTGTGCGACACTGCAGTCCGTGACCGACGTCGATCCGTCGCCCCCGATCCCGGGGCAGACCCCGGCGGCCGCCTTCACCGCCGACGACCTGGTCCGCCTCACCGGTGGGCGGCTGCTGGCCCGGTCCGGACGACCGATCCGTGGCGCCGCGGTCGATTCGCGGCTGGTCGAGCCGGGCCAGCTGTTCGTGGCTCTCCCCGGAGAGCACGTCGACGGCCACGCGTTCCTCGCCGACGCGGTCGCCCGCGGAGCAGCCGCCCTCGTCATCGCCCGCCCGATCGCCGATCCGGACGCCTTCGGCGACGTCACCGTCGTCCGGGTCGCGGAGCCGTTGGCGGCACTGGGCGCCCTGGCCGCGGGCTGGCGCCGGCGGTTCGATCCACTGGTCGTCGGGGTGACCGGGAGCATCGCCAAGACCTCGACCAAGGAGGCGATCGCGGCGGTCCTCGGTGCCCGGTTCAGGACGCTCCGCAACGAGGGCAACCAGAACAACGAGGTCGGCCTGCCGCTGACCCTGTTGCGGCTGGGTCCCGAGCACGAGGCAGCCGTCCTCGAGATGGGGATGTATGTCGGCGGCGAGATCGCGGAGCTGGCTCGGATCGGGCGCCCGCGGATCGGCGTGGTCACCGCGGTCCAGCCCGTCCACCTGGCACGCATCGGGTCGATCGAGGCCATCGAGGCCGCCAAGGGCGAGCTGCTCGAGGCGCTGCCACCCGACGGCGCGGCCATCCTCAATGCCGACGATCCGATCGTCCGGCGCATGGGCGCCCGGTCCGCGGCGCGTTCGACCACGTACGGGTTCGCCGACGACGCCGATGTCGGCGCGGAGGCGGTCACCTCGGGCGGGCTCGACGGCATGCGCTTCGTCCTCCGCGCCGAGGGCACCCGCCGGCCGCTGACGATCCCCACGCTCGGTCGGCTGTCGGTCCACAACGCCCTGGCGGGCGCCACGGTCGGTCGCATCGCCGGCCTCAGCTTCGACGAGATCGAGGCGGGCCTCGCCGGCGGGTGGGCCGCGCCGCATCGCGTCCAGCTCGTCCGTCTCGGGGCAGTGACCGTGGTCGACGATTCGTACAACGCGTCGCCGCGGTCGGTGGTCGCGGCCCTCGAGCTGCTCGCCGGCCTGCCCGGCCGGCGGGTCGCGGTGCTCGGCGAGATGCTCGAGCTCGGCGACGCGAGCGACGACGGCCATCGGCTCGTCGGTGAGGCCGCGGCGCGGACGGTCGAGTCGCTGGTGGTCGTCGGGTCGGGTGCCGGCGGCATCGCCGACGGCGCTGTGGCTGCCGGCCTGGACGCCGGGCGCGTCATCCGGGTCACGGACGTCGAGGGCGCCCGCGACGCGCTCGTCCCGCGGCTGCGCGACGGGGACGTGGTGCTCGTGAAGGCGTCGCGCGGGATCGGCCTCGACCGGCTCGTGGACGAGCTCCGGCGAGAGCTCGGCCGGAGCGCCGCCCGGTGACCGACAGCCTCGCCCAGGTCGAGCTGATCCAGGGCCTCCTGCTGGCCTTCGCGCTGGTCGTGATCCTGATGTCGCCCTACATCCGGCTGCTGCATGCGGTCGGCTTCGGCAAGCACATCCGCCAGGAAGGCCCCGAGAGCCATTACGTCAAGGAGGGGACGCCGACGATGGGCGGGCTGCTCATCGTGGCGGTCGTCATCGGCATCTACTTCTTCCTGCGCCAGGGGCCGGACGCGGCGACATTCGCCCCGCTCGCGGCGCTGGCCGGGGTCGGCGCCCTGGGCGCCTTCGACGACTACCTCAACGCCCGGACGGGCGAGGGGATCCACGTCCGCCAGAAGCTGATCTGGCTGAGCGTCGTCGCCTTCGTCGCCGCATGGCAGATCCAGCAGACGTACGAGATCACGGCCATCGCCGTGCCGTTCGTCGGGCCCGTCTCGATCGATCCCCGGATCTACGTCATCTTCGCGGCGTTCGCCATCGTGGCCTCGGCCAACGGGGTCAACATCACCGACGGGCTCGACGGGCTGTCCGGCGGGACGGTCGCCATCGCATTCGTCGCGTACATGCTGATCGCGCTGCTCAACGAGCCGGCCCAGCCCAACCTGGCGCTGATGTGCGCGTTGATCATCGGGGCGCTGCTCGGGTTCCTGTGGTTCAACGTCCACCCGGCGCAGATCTTCATCGGCGATTCGGGCGCCCTGTCGCTGGGCGCGACGCTGGCGGTCACGGCGCTCATCACGGGCCAGATCCTCGTCCTGCCGCTCATCGGCATCATCTTCGTCATCGAGACCGGCTCGGTCATCCTCCAGGTCACCTGGTTCAAGCTGTCCGGGGGCCGGCGGCTGTTCCGGATGAGCCCGATCCATCATCACTTCGAGCTCGGCGGCTGGGACGAGGAGAAGATCACCATCCGCTTCTGGATCATCGGCATCCTGGCCGCGCTGCTGGGCGTGACGCTCTTCCTCGCATCGCTGAACAGGCTCCAGTGACGACGGCCACGATGACGACCGCCGGTCCGATCGACCTCGACCGCCTGACGCTCGACGACGTCCGGGCCGGCGTCTTCGCGGGGCGGCCGGTCACCGTCCTTGGCCTTGCCCGCAGTGGGCTCGCACTGGCCCGCTTCCTGGTCGATGCCGGCGCGGCGGTCAGCGTCTACGACGGCCGCCCGGCGGACGAGCTCGGCGACGCGATCGCGGCGCTGGACGGCCGCCCGGTGACCCTCGCGTTGGGGCCCGCGGTCGACCCGGCGGCGACCTGGGCCCACGCCGACCTGGTGGCCACCTCGCCATCGATCACGCCCGACTTCCCGACGACCGAGCCGCGCCTGCGCGCCGCGCTTCGGGCGCTGGTCGACGCCCGGTCGGGCGGCGACATGACCGTGCCGGCACTGGTGTCGGAGGCCGACCTGTTCCTCCGCCTGTGCCCGTCGCCGACGATCGGCGTGACCGGGACGAAGGGCAAGACCACGACCTCCTCGCTCATCGCGGCCGTGCTGGCGGCCGATCCCGACCACCCGGTCGTGCTCGGCGGGAACATCGGCAGCCCGCTCGTCGAGCGGCTGTTCGAGCTGACGCCCGCGCATCGGGTGGTGGACGAGCTGTCGGAGCTCCAGCTGCCCACCGTGTCGCGCGGCACGACGGTGGCGGTCTATACCAACGTCACGTCCGACCACCTCGACCGGCACGGGACGCTCGAGGGCTACCGCGCGGTCAAGCGCCGCCTGGCGGAGCTGGTCGACCCGGCCGGTGCCCTGGTGCTCAACGCGGAGGACCCCGTGGTCTCGTCGTACGCGGGTCCGGCAAGCGTGAGGACGATCCGCTACCGGCGCGACGTGCCGCCCGCGGGCGGACTGGGCGTGGTCGACGGCTGGATCGTGGCCGACGACGTGCCACGGCTCGGGCTCGTCGGTGGCGGCCTGGCCGCGGCCCGATCGGCCGGCCGGATCATGCCCGTCGACGAGCTCGCGATCCCGGGCGCCCACAACGTGTCCAATGCCCTCGCTGCCATCGCGGTCGCGCTCGCATTCGGGGTCGACCCGGCCGGGATCCGCCGGGCGGCGGCGGCGTTCACCGGTGTCGAGCATCGGCTCGAGCCCGCGGGGATCGTCGACGGCGTCCGGTTCATCAACGATTCGCAGGGGACGCAGCCCGACGCGGTCATCGCCGCCCTGCGCGCCTTCGATCCGCCGGTCGTCCTGATCGCGGGCGGGCGCGACAAGGGGATCGACCTGTCGGCCCTCGCCCCGGTCGTCGCCGAGCGGGCGGCGGCCGCTGTCCTCATCGGCGAGAGCGGACCCGTGCTCGAGCGCTCGTTCCGGGCGGCCGGCCTGGCCCGGACCGAGCGTGCCGCGAGCCTCGACGAGGCGGTCGCGCGGGCAGACGCCATCGCGCGCGACATCCTCGCGTCGGGCGCCGGCGGCCTGCCGGCAGGCGAGGCGACCGTGCTGCTCAGCCCGGCCGCCGCCAGCTTCGACATGTTCGTGGACTACGCCGCCCGCGGTCGGGCGTTCAAGTCGGCCGTCACGGCACTCGCCGCGACCCGGTCAGGGGAGGGGGACCGATGAACATGGCACCACCGATCCCGCGGCTCGAGCGCGCCCGACGCGACGGCGAGCGGAAGGCCGGCGACGACCGGGCGACCGCCAATCGCACGCCGGTCAAGAGCCGCGCCGGTGCTCTCCGGCGTGAGCGACACCAGGCGGACTACGTGATCCTGGTGGTGGTCGTCGCCCTGACCGCCATCGGCATCCTGATGGTCTACTCGTCGTCGGCGCTCAAGGGCTACCTGTCGCAGGACGCCGACACGTTCGCCACCGTGGGACCACAGATCCAGTGGGCGATCCTGGGCCTCGCCGCCATGCTGGTGATGATGCGGGTGGACTACCGCTACCTGCGCCTCGTCTCGGTCCCGCTGTACCTGGTCGCCATCGTGCTCCTGATCCTGGTGTTCGTGCCGAGCCTCAACATCGTGATCGGCGGCTCGGCGCGCTGGCTCAAGCTCGGACCGTTGCCGGCCATCCATCCGGCCGAGTTCGCCAAGCTCGCCCTCGTCATCTACCTCGCCCATTGGTTCGCCAAGCGCGGGGGACGCGTCCGTGGCTTCTGGGGCGGGACCGTCCCGTTCCTGATCATCGTCGCGCCGGTCATCGCCCTCGTCTTCAAGGAGCCCGACCTCGGCACGACCGGGGTCATCACCCTGACCGCGTTCACCATCTTCTTCGTCGCGGGAGCGAACCTGATCCACCTGGCGGTGATGGCCGCGGGCGGTGTGCTGGCGATGCTCGCGGTCGGCCTGCACGACTACCAGATGGACCGCATCCTGGTCTGGCAGAACCCGTGGCTGGACCCGCTCGGCAAGGGTTTCCACACGATCCAGGGCCTGCTCGCGCTCGGCGTCGGCGGCCTGGTGGGGACCGGGCTGGGGGCCAGCCGCGTGTCGGTGCCGAACGCGTTCAACGACTTCATCTTCGCCGAGGTCGGCCAGGAGTTCGGGCTGATCGGCGGGATCGTGGTCATCGCGCTGTTCCTGGTGCTGGCGTATTCCGGCGTCCGGGTCGCGCTGGCGGCACCCGATACCTTCGGGGCCCTGCTGGCGGCCGGGATCACGGCCTGGCTCTGCCTCCAGGCGTTCATCAACATCGGTGTCGTCGTCGCGCTGTTGCCGATCACCGGGATCACCCTGCCGTTCATCAGTGCCGGCGGCTCATCCCTCATCATCAGCTTCGCCGCCGTCGGGATCCTGTTGTCGGTCTCGCGCGAGACGGTGGAGAAGGGGACATGGAACGACGATGCGATTGCTGATCGCGGCGGGCGGGACGGGCGGACACATCTACCCGGCGCTCGCCGTGGCACGCTCGCTCGGAACGACGCCTGAGTCGCCCGAGCTCAGCTGGCTGGGCGGACACCGCGGCCTCGAGGCGACCATCGTCCCGGCGGCGCACATCCCCCTGCGCCGGCTGTCGGCACGATCGCTGCGGACGACGGACGCCGACGTCCACGCCGTCCTCGACCCGATCCGGCTGGCGATCTCGGTCCCGCAGGCGGCCGCCATCCTCGTCCGCGAGCGACCGGCCGCCATCTTCACGACGGGCGGCTACGTGGCGGTGCCGGTCCTCCTCGCCGCGGCCCCGCTCGGCATCCCGGTCGTGCTGTGGGACGGCAACGTGATCCCGGGCCGAGCCGTCCGCGCGACGGCCCGGTTGGCGACGGCCCTGGCCGTATCGTTCGACGCCACCTGCCGAGCGCTGTCGGGCGCGGCCCCGGGCCGGCCGTGCTTCGTGACCGGGACGCCGATCCGCGAGGTCGGGGCCATCGACCGGGCCGCCGCCCGGCGGCGGATGGATATCGACCCCGATGGACACGTCATCCTCATCTTCGGCGGCTCGCAGGCGGTCCGGCGGTTCAACGCCGCCGTGGCCGAGGCCCTGCCACGGCTCGTCGACCGGGTGACCGTCCTGCATGTCACCGGCGACGAGGGATACGCCGCCGCGCTGGCCGGTCGCGAGGGACTCCCCGAGGCGCTCCGCGGCCGCTACCGCCCGTATCCGTTCCTGCGCGACGACATGCTGGCCGCCCTCGCCGCGGCCGACCTGGTCGTCGGACGCGCCGGCTCATCGACGCTCGCCGAGGTGACCGCGCTGGGGCTGCCGATGGTCGTCGTCCCGTACCCGCACGCGGCCGGACACCAGCGCGCCAACGCGGTGAGTCTCGCGGCGGCCGGCGCGGCGAGGCTGGTCGAGGACGAGGACTTCGACGCGGGGGCGCTGCTCGACGCGGCCGGCCTCCTCGACGACCCGGCCGCGCACGACGCGATGTCGGCGGCGGCGCGGGCGCTCGGCAGGCCGGGTGCGGCGGATGCGGTCGCCGAGCTCGTCCTGGCCGCCGCCGGCCGGCTGCCGTTCCCCGACCCGACCGACATCGAGCGGGTCGCCCAGGGTCGAGCCGCATGATCGCCGGCTTCGACGCCATCGCCACCGGGACCGACATCCAGCGCCGGATCGGCGTCAAGACGTCGCGCGACGAGCCGCTCGCGCGGTTCACGACGATGCGCGTCGGTGGGCCCGCCGACCTGTTCGCCACCGTCCACAACGCTCACGAGCTGCGCGCCCTCGTGCGTTTCGCCCGGACGCGCGGTCTGCGTCATTTCGTGCTGGGCCGCGGCAGCGACCTGGTCATCGCGGACGCGGGGATCCGCGGCCTCGTCATCCAGGTCCGGGCCGAGGGGTCGCGCACCGACGGCGACCGCTACACGGCCGAGGCGGGTGTCCAGATGGCCCGCGCCGCGACCGAGACCCAGCACGCGGGGCTGACCGGCCTCGAGTTCGGGCTGGCCATCCCTGGGACGGTCGGCGGAGCGGTCTGGGCGAATGCGGGCGCCCACGACGCGGACATGGCCGGCGTGCTCGAGTCGGCGCGCGTGCTGTTCTCCGACGGGACGGAGGCGATCGTGCCGGGCGACGAGCTCGGGCTGTCGTACCGCGACAGCCGGTTCAAGCACGCCGACCGCGAGCTGGCGGTCGACGCGCCGCGCGACGTCGTCGTCGAGGCGACCTTCCGGCTCAGCCCGGCGGACCCCGCCCTGATCAAGGCCCGGCTCGACGACATCCGCCACTGGCGCCAGGAGCACCAGCCGCTGGGTTTGCCGTCGGCCGGCAGCGTCTTCCGCAATCCGCCCGGCGACTCGGCCGGCCGGCTGATCGAGGCGACCGGTCTCAAGGGGCTGCGCATCGGGGGGGCCGTCGTCTCGGAGAAACACGCGAACTTCATCGTCAACGACCAGAAGGGACAGGCAGCCGACGTGCGCAGCCTGGCCGAACGGGTCCGCGCCGAGGTCCGGGATCGGCAGGGCGTGGAGCTCGCCTACGAGATCGAGTTCGTCGGCGACTGGACCGGCTGGGAGGCCGCGGCATGAGCGGCGGCCCGGTCGCCCGACCGCCGGTCGTGGTCCTGCTCGGCGGGCCCTCCGCCGAGCACGACGTGTCGGTCGTGTCGGGGACGGCCATCGCCGAGGCGCTCGCCGCGGACGGGCATGCGGCCGAGCAGGTCCTCATCGACCTCGACGGCCGGTGGTGGTGGCTGCCGCTCGACCACCGCCGTGCGGGCCGCCCGGCCGCCGCCTACGACGATCCGACAGCACTCGGTGCCAGCGGCCCGGTCACGGTCGGAGCCGCCATCGACCGGCTGGCGGCCGCGCGCCCCGCGCCGGTCGTGGTGATCGCCCTCCACGGCCCGTTCGGGGAGGACGGCACGGTCCAGGCCCTGCTCGAGGCGGCCGGCCTGCCATACACGGGATCGGGCGTCGCCGCCTCGGCGATCGGCATGGACAAGGTCATCTTCAAGCGGCTCTGCCGCGGCATCGGGTTGCCCGTGGTCGACTGGCGGGAGGTCCATGCCGCGCGCTGGACGAGCGATCCGGGCGCCGTCCGGACGGAGCTCCTCGCCTTCGCCGCCGCCGCGTCCGATCCGCGCCTGATGGTCAAGCCCGCCCGTCTCGGGAGCTCGGTCGGGATGACCTTCGTCCACGAGCCGGGCGAGCTCGACGCGGCTCTCGACACGGCGTTCCGGCACGACACGCTGGCCCTGGTCGAGACCTACATCGCGGGCGCCCGCGACCTCGAGGTCTCGGTCATCGGCAATGGCCCGGCCGATCTCGAGCTGTACGGCCCGGGCGAGATCGTGTCGGGTCACGAGTTCTACGACTACGAGGCGAAATACACGGCCGGCCTGTCCGAGACCTCGACCCGGGCCGAGGTGACCGACCGCCAACGAGCGACCATGCTCAAGATCGCCCGCGACGCGTATCGGGCGATCGGTGCCGAAGGGTTCGCCCGGATCGACTTCCTGCTGGCCGGCGAGTCGATCGTGCTGTCCGAGATCAACACGATCCCGGGGTTCACCCCGATCAGCCTCTTCCCGACGATGCCGGCCGAGGGCGGCTACACGTTCGCGGGCGTGTGCACCCGCATCGTCGAGCTGGCGCTCGAGCGCCATGCGGCTCGCGCGCGGTCCGCGCTGACACCGGCGGACCTCCCGCGGTGAGCGGCCGACCCGTCGCCAGCCGGAGCCGGACGCCACTCCCCGGACGGCGGTCACGCCAGGTGCGGCGGGCGTCGGCCGGCCTGTCGCCGGTCCGTGCGGGTGCGGCGCTGGTCATGCTCGCGACGGCGGCCGCCGTCTACGGCGTCGGCGTGTCGTCCGCCTTCGACTACCGGTCCATCCAGGTCACCGGCGCCCGGCTGACCGACCCTGCCGTGATCGAGTCGACGCTGGCGCTCGCGCGCGGCCAGAACCTGTTCGCCCTGTCCACCCGCCCGCTGGTGGCGGCCCTCGAGGGCCTCCCGACCGTGAGCTCCGCCCAGGTCGACGTGCGCCTGCCCGGGACGCTCGCGGTCAGCGTCGACGAGCGGGTCCCGGTCATGGTCTGGGCGGTCGGCGAGCGGCGCTTCCTGGCCGACGCCGGCGGAACCTTGTTCGGCTTGATGCCGGCCCACCCGCCGGCGGACGTCGCGACCCTGCCGGTCATCGACGACCGCCGTGCCTCGGCCGTGGATCTGGGCGTGGGCGACCGCCTCGACCCGGTCGATCTCGACGCCGCGACCCGGCTGGCGGCGCTCGTCCCGGGCGATGTCGGCAGCGGTGCCGTGGCGCTGGCGGTCAGCGTGACCGACGCCAATGGCTTCGTGCTCGGGACGCGGCCCGACACATGGTCGGCGGTGTTCGGCTTCTACACCCCGAGCCTGCGGACGACCGACATGATCCCGGGCCAGGTCCGCCTCCTGCGCAGTCTGCTGGCCGGGCGGGAGCCGACGGTCGGACGGGTGATCCTCGCCTCGGAGACCGACGGGACATACGTGCCGCGGGCCAGCCCATCTCCCGCCTCGTCGGGGAAGGCGTCGCCGAAGCCGAGCAAGTCGCCGTGAGGTGGCGGACAGCCTCGCCGTCGGGTAGCCTTGCCCAAACCATCGGAGCGAGGACGATCACCCCGTGCTGCTGCCCCTGCTCGGACTCCTCGTGGGCGTCCTCATGGGCCTCGTCCTCAACGTCAACGTCGGGTTCGAACTCAGTCGCTATTCGGCCGTGGCGATCCTCGCCGCGCTCGATTCGGTGCTCGGAGCGGTCCGGGCCGAGCTCGACGGGGTCTACGACAATCGCATCTTCATCAGCGGGTTCCTGGTCAACGCCATCGTCGCGGTGCTCCTGACATTCATCGGCGATCGGCTCGGCCTCGACCTGTACCTGGTGGCCCTCATCACCTTCGGCCTGCGCATCTTCGATAACGTGGCTCTCATCCGGCGCCATTTCCTCTAGACAGCCGAAACCCGCAACGGGAGACGAACGGAACGGTGGAACGAGAAGCGGTCCTGGTCGGCATCGACGTCGGCACGAGCAAGGTCTGCGCCCTCATCGGCGAGGTGAGCCGCGACGGCCGGCTGACGATCATGGGCCACGGCACCGTGCCGGCGTCCGGGCTGAAGAAGGGCGTCGTCATCAACATCGACCAGACGGTCCGCTCCATCGCGGACGCCGTCGAGCGCGCCGAGCGGCTGTCCGGCTGGAAGATCGATCGCGCCTTCGTCGGGGTCGGTGGCCAGCACGTCGAGAGCCTCAACTCGCGCGGCCAGGTGGCGGTCACCGCCCATCATCGCGAGGTCACCCGCGAGGACGTCAACCGCGCCATCGAGGTCGCCCGGGCGGTCTCGATCCCGTCCAACCGCGACGTCCTCCATGTCGAGCGGCGTGGCTTCACCGTCGACGGCCAGGAAGGGGTCAAGGACCCGCTCGGGATGAGTGCACTGCGGCTCGAGGTCGAGACGCACATCGTGACCGCGTCGGCGACCGCGGTCCAGAACCTGACCAAGTGCGTCGCTGCCGCCGGGGTCAAGATCGACGAGCTGGTGGCCAACTCGCTGGCCGCCGCCGAGGCGGTGCTGACCGAGACCGAGAAGGAGCTCGGCGTGGCGGTCGCCGACGTCGGCGCGGGGACCATCGACCTGGCGCTCTTCCAGGACGGCTCGCCGTTCCACACGCGGGTCCTGCCGGTGGGCGGCGCCAACGTCACCAACGACGTGGCCATCGGGCTCAAGACGAGCATCCAGGTCGCCGAGGAGCTCAAGATCAAGCACGGCACCTGCGACCTCCGCCAGATCGACGAGGACGAGCAGATCAGCGTGTCGGTCCTTGGCGAGGATGCCGGTCGGTCGGTCAGCCGGCTCGAGGTGTCGCAGATCATCGAGGCGCGGATGCGCGAGACGTTCGAGCTGCTGCGCAACGAGATCCGGGCGGCCGGGGTCGGGATGCTCCCGGCCGGGGTCATCCTGACCGGTGGGGCGGCGCAGCTGTCGGGCGCGGCCGAGCTTGGCCGCGAGGTCCTCGAGATGCCGGTCCGGGTCGCCGCCCCGACCGGGATCGGCGGGCTCGTCGACACTCTCCTCACCCCGGCCTACAGCACCAGTGTCGGCCTGCTCCAGTGGGGGGCTGCGGCATTGTCGGCGGGCGAGCCCAACCGCTACGAGTCGGCGCCGGTCGGCGGTGGCATCGGCCGGCTGCGCGACGCGATCCGGAGCATCTTCCCGTAGAGACGCGCGAGCTGACGATCCGGACGGGCCGGCGCCGCGGGCTCATCGACCTGACCGCCGACTGCGCCGGCTTCGCGGCCGAGGCGTCGGCCGACGGCGACGGCCTGCTGTCGATCTTCGTGCCCCATGCCACGGCGGGACTGGTCGTCGTCGAGGTCGGTGCCGGCTCGGATGACGACCTGCTGGCCGCACTCGACCGGCTGCTGCCACGCGACGACGGTCGGTACCGCCACCGCCACGGATCGCCCGGTCACGGCGCCGACCACGTCCTGCCGCTGCTCGCGCCGCCGTCGCTCACCGTGCCCGTGGTGGGCGGCCGGCTGGCCCTCGGGACGTGGCAATCGATCTGCCTGGTGGACCCCAACGCCGACAACGACATCCGGACCGTGCGCCTGTCCTGGCTGCCGGGCTGAGCGGTGCGCCCAGGCACCGCCGGGACGCGCTGGACAGGCGAAAAAGGGGTCGGATCGGCGATGTTCGGGCGCCCATCCGGACACGTCCGGCGGTATACTCCCGCCAACCCAACGGACCCGCTCAGCACCGGGAAAGGCCACCCGGGTCCAGACGAGCCACCGTCGCGCAGAATGCCCATGTGGGTCGCTGAGGAGAGCCCGATGCCGTTGCGTTCCGATTCCGAGAACTTCGCGCTGATCCGCGTCATCGGTGTCGGCGGTGGGGGAAGCAACGCCGTCAACCGCATGATCCGCGCCGAGATGATGGGGGTCGAGTTCATCGCCCTCAACACCGACGCACAGGCGCTCCTCCAGGCGGACGCCCCGCACAAGATCCGGATCGGCGACAAGATCACCCGGGGTCTCGGTGCGGGCGGCGACTCGACCATCGGCCAGCGCGCCGCGGAGGAGGACTCGGAGAAGATCAGCGCGGCGCTGGTCGACTCGGACATGGTGTTCATCACCGCCGGGCTCGGCGGCGGGACCGGCTCGGGCGCCGCCCCGGTCGTCGCCCAGATCGCCAAGGAGACCGGCGCGCTGACGATCGGTGTCGTGACCAAGCCGTTCACGTTCGAGGGCGCCAAGCGCAAGCTCGTCGCCGAGAAGGCAGCCGAGGAGCTCAAGTCGCAGGTCGACACCCTCATCACCATCCCCAACGACCGGCTCAAGGACGTCGTCCAGAAGAACACCAGCATCCTCGACGCGTTCCGGGTCGTGGATGACGTCCTGCGCCAGGGCGTCCAGGGCATCAGCGACATCATCACCATGCCAGGACTCATCAACCTCGACTTCGCAGACGTGCGGGCGATCATGCGCGACGCGGGCTCCGCGCTGATGGGCATCGGCCGGGCGACCGGTGAGAACCGGGCGGTCGAGGCGGCCCGCCAGGCCATCGCCAGCCCGCTGCTCGAGGTCGACATCGCGGGTGCCCAGGGCATCCTGTTCAACATCACCGGCTCGTCGACCCTCAGCCTGTACGAGGTGACCGAGGCGGCCGAGGAGATCCGCGCTGCGGCCGACCCCGAGGCCAACATCATCTTCGGGACGAGCTTCAACGAGCGGCTCGGCGACGAGGTCATGATCACCGTCATCGCGACCGGCTTCGACGGCGGCAAGAAGCGCCACGTCAACCGCCACGAGGCGACCGCCGTGATGGACGAAGGCGCCATCGCCCGACCGTCCCGCGAGCGCGACTTCCTCGAGGAGCTCCAGCGCCAGCGCGACGAAGTCGCCGACGGCGGGTCGTATCCGAGCCAGGCGCCGTCGCCGCTCGACGATCAGGCCGCCGCCGTGGTCGCGGCACCGCGGGTCGAGCGGAGCGTCGGCGAGCCGGTCCCGACCAAGCGCTCGACGACGTACGACGCCGACGACCTGGAGATCCCGAGCTTCCTCCGCCGGAAGTGATCCTGGCCGGCGTGCCGGCCATCCGCGCATGATCGACCCGACGTCGCGCGTCGAGGCCTATCGCGCCGCCCGCGAGCACGTGCTCGCCCGCATCGCGGATGCCTGCGCCCGCGCGGGACGGGCGACCGCGGAGGTGTCTCTGGTCGCCGTCTCCAAGACGGTCGCCGCGGAGGCACTGCGCGACGCGGTGGCGGCCGGCCTCGATCGGCTCGGGGAGAACCGGGTCCAGGAGGGGGCCTCCAAGGCGCCCGAGGTGCCCGGCGCGCGCTGGGAGCTCATCGGCCCCCTCCAGTCGAACAAGGCCCGCCGGGCGCTCGAGGTGTTCGATGCGATCCAGACGGTGCACACGGTCGAGCTCGCCCGGCGGCTCGACCGTCTCGTGCCGGAGGTCCGGCCGGGCGAGCCCTACCCGGTCCTGGTCCAGGTCAACGTGGACGAGGATCCGGCCAAGGCGGGGTTCGCGGTGGTCGACCTCGACGCCGCGCTCCCGGACCTTCTCGGGCTGCGGCACCTCGCCGTCCGCGGCCTGATGACCGTCGGCCGACTGACCGCGGACGCGACCGAGGCTCGCCGGACGTTCCAGGGCCTGCGCGCTCTCTCGGAGCGGTCTCGCGCACGCTGGCCCGAGCTCGGCCCGGAGCTGTCGATGGGGATGACCGACGACTTCGAGCTCGCCATCGAGGAGGGCGCGACGATCGTCCGCGTCGGCCGGGCGCTGTTCGGCGAGCGCCATCACCCGCACGAGCCGCACGGATGATGCGAGGCGGTTGAAAGGCCCCCTGGCGGACACGGCTGGTAGACTCGGGGCCGATGCCGTCCGTGCAAGACGCCCCCATGGCGCGCCTTCCGGGATCGTGAGTTTCCCGACCGCCCGCTTCGCCGTCCGCATCACGCCGCGGTCCGCGGTCGAGCGCGTCGAGGAGGTGGTCGACGGGGTCCTCAAGGTCCGGGTGATGGCGCCCGCGGTCGAAGGGGCGGCGAACGCCGCCCTCATCCGCATCCTCGCCGACGAGCTCGACGTCGCCCGTCGCGATGTCCGCATCGTCGCCGGCGCGACCAGCCGCCAGAAGCTGGTCGTCATCGACGGGGTCGACCCGGAGGCGATCGTTGCCCGCTGGCCGGGGCTCCGGGTATGATCGCCCGACGTTCCCGGGCGATTGGCTCAGTCGGTTAGAGCGCGCGGTTCACATCCGCGAGGTCACTGGTTCGAATCCAGTATCGCCCACCACTTCCCTGGAACGGTCGGGCCCCGAGCTCTGCCAGACCCGCATCGCCGTCCTCGTCGACACGCACGGCCCGCTCCTCGTCGAAGAAAGACAGGTACCAGCCGTCGGCGCCGACCAGGCGGCGGAGCGTGCTGATGATCGGGCGGTACGTAGGCTCGGTCTGGCATCCTCAGCAGCATGCACGTGCGTGGGACAGGTGACTTCGGCGTCGGCTCGTCCTGCCGAGATCGCCTGGCCACCCGCCACGTCCAGGCCTTCGTCACCGTCTTCGAGCCCCTTCCGCACAACGCCGTCGACACGCTGGTCCGGCACGAGCGTGCTCACCGGCACGCCGCCGAGGGGTCGAACCGGCCTACCATCCCTGGACCATGATGTCCATCCGGCAGCCCGACGAAACGCGCCGCAAGGCGGCGCGCCGGTTGCTCGCGCGGGAGGACGACTTCGGGGTCGCGCTCGTCCTCATCCTCCTGACCGTCAGCATCTTCGCCGCGGCCGACGGGCCGATCGGCGAGCTGGCGAGCGTGGCGCTGAGCGGCGGAACGCTCCTGTTCGTCCTGCATACCGCCGGAGCGCATGGGCGGACCTTCCGCGCGGCTGCGGTCGTGGTCGGCCTGGCGATCCTGACCGCGGCCGCCGCCTACTACGCCGGCAGCGCGGTCCCGACCGCGACCGCGGGGTTGGTCGGTCTCCTGCTCGCGATCGTCGCCCCGATCGTCATCCTGCGACGGATCGTGCTCAGTCCGACCATCACGGTCCGCCTGGTCCTCGGCGCATTGGCGATCTACCTGTTGCTCGGACTCGCCTATGCGTACCTGTTCCCGCTCGTGGCCACGCTGACCCACGCGCCGTTCTTCGTCCAGACGGCCACGCCCGACGCCTCGGACTACATCTACTTCAGCTACACCACGCTCGCGACCATCGGCTTCGGCGACTTCACGGCGGCCACCAGCGTCGGGCGGATGGCAGCCGTATCGGAGGGGCTGATCGGCCAGCTCTATCTCGTGTCGGCGGTCGCCCTCCTGGTCGGCAACGTCGGTCGAACGCTGCGCCGCAGCGAGCCGGGTGGACAGCCGGAAGAATGACCTGCCGAGGACGTCACGCCGTGGAAGGGCCGGTCGTCAGAACGGGCGACACCAACCCGCTCCTCCGCGCAGAAGCCCTCGGTTCCTCCCCCGAGGGCTTCTTCGTGTCCGGGCCGGCTCGGTAACGGTCCGCCTAGTCCTCGTTCGCGAGCCGCCGGAGGACCGCGGGCAGGATGCCTCCGGCCAGGAAGTACTCGACGTCGATCGGACCATCCAGGCGCGCGATCGCGCTGAACCGACGTTCGCTGCCATCGTCCGCCCGGGCGATGACGGTCACGTCCTGCCGCGGGCTCGGGCCACCGGCCAGCCCGCTGACGGACAGCGTCTCGCGGCCGGTCAGGCCCAGTGACGCCGGCGTTTCGCCGACCCGGAACTGGAGCGGCAGGATCCCCATCCCGACGAGGTTCGAGCGGTGGATGCGCTCGAAGCTCTCGGCGATGACGACGCGCACGCCGAGGAGCGCCGGCCCCTTCGCCGCCCAGTCGCGCGAGGAGCCCGAGCCGTACTCGCGACCGGCGATGATGGCCAGTGGCACGCCCTCGCCGGCATAGCGCATCGCGACGTCGAAGATGAAGCCCTCCTCGCCGTCGGGGAGGTGGACCGTGTACGGACCCTCCTTGCCCTCGACCATCCGGTTGCGCAGCCGGATGTTGCCGAACGTCCCGCGCATCATGACCTCGTGGTGTCCGCGTCGGGCGCCGTAGGAGTTGAACTCGAGCGGCCCGACTCCGTGGTCCTGGAGCCACTGACCGGCGGGCGACCACGGCGCGATCGAGCCCGCCGGCGAGATGTGGTCGGTGGTGACGGAGTCGCCGAGCATGGCCAGCACGCGCAGGCCGTCGATGTCACCGACCGGCTCGGGCGTCGGGCCGAGACCGTCGAAGAACGGCGGCTTGGCGATATAGGTCGAGTCGTCCGCCCAGGCGTACCTGTCGCCCGAGGGGATCGGCAGCGCGCGCCACCGGTCATCGCCCTCGAACACGGTCGTGTAGGTGCGCCGGAACAGCTCCGGATCGATGCTGTCTGCGATGACCGTCCGGATCTCGTCGGGCTCGGGCCAGATGTCGGCCAGGAAGACCGGACGACCGTCCGACCCGGTGCCGAGCGGCTCGCTGGTCAGGTCGATGTCGACGCGGCCCGCCAGCGCGAACGCAACGACCAGTGGCGGCGAGGCCAGGTAGCTCGCGCGCGCGAGCGGGTGGATGCGGCCCTCGAAGTTGCGGTTGCCCGACAGCACCGCGGCCACCACCAGGTCGTTCTTCTCGATGGCGGCCGCCACGGCGTCGTCGAGCGGGCCGGAGTTGCCGATACAGGTCGTACAGCCGTAGCCCGCCAGAGCGAAGCCCAGTGTCTCGAGCGGATCCATCAGGCCGGCCGCCTCGAGGTAGCCGGTCACCGCGCGAGAGCCCGGGGCCAGCGAGGTCTTGACCGTCGGGCCCACGCGCAGCCCGCGCGCGACCGCGTTGCGGGCCAGCAGGCCGGCCCCGACCATGACCGTCGGATTGGACGTGTTGGTGCACGACGTGATGGCCGCGATCGCCACCGAGCCGTGACGGACGATGGCATGCTGACCGCCGACCTCGATGGCGACGCTGCCGTTGTCGGTGGCACCGGTCGTGCCGCCCTCATCGGTCAGCCGCCCGAGATCCTCCCGGGACGCGGCGGTGGGACCGACCGCCGGGAAGGCCGCCTCGAAGTTGGCCGGCAGCCCCGGCAGCTCGACGCGGTCCTGCGGACGGCGCGGTCCGGCGACCGACGGCTCGACGCTGGCGAGATCGAGCTCGAGCAGCTCATCGAAGGTCGGCCCGTCGCCGGGCAGCCGCCACAGACCCTGCTCCCGCGCGTAGCGCTCGACCAGCTCCACCCGCTCGGCCGAGCGCCCGGTCAGGCGCAGATAGGCGAGGGTCTCGTCGTCGATCGGGAAGAGCGTCGCGGTCGCCCCGAACTCGGGGCTCATGTTGCTGATCGTGGTCCGGTCGGCCAGGGCGAGAGTGGCCAGGCCGTCACCGGCGAACTCGACGAACGACCCGACCACGCCATGCGAGCGCAGCATCTCGGTCACGACCAGGACGAGGTCCGTGGCCGTCGAGCCGCGCGGCAGGGCGCCATGGAGACGGACGCCGACGACGTGCGGCATCGGCTGGTAGAGAGGCTGCCCGAGGAGGACGGCCTCGGCTTCGATCCCGCCGACGCCGTAGCCCAGCACGCCGAGGCCGTTGACCATGGTGGTGTGCGAATCGGTGCCGACCAGCGTGTCCGGGAAGGCGACCCGGCCGCCGCCGCCGTCTTCCCGATCGGTCACGACGGTGGCCAGGAACTCGAGATTGACCTGGTGGATGATGCCAGTCCCGGGCGGGACCACGCGCAGGTCGCGGAACGCGGTCTGGGCCCAGCGCAGGAGCTGGTAGCGCTCGCCGTTGCGGTCGTATTCGCGCTCGACGTTGAAGGCGAACGCACCGGGCGTCCCGAAACGGTCGATCTGGACCGAATGGTCGATGACGAGGTCGGCCGGGACGAGCGGGTTGACCTTGCCCGGATCGCCACCGAGGTCGGCCATCGCATCGCGCATGACCGCGAGATCGACCACCGCCGGCACGCCGGTGAAATCTTGGAGGAGGACCCGGGCGGGCATGAACGGGATCTCCGCCTCCGCCGCGACGCCCGGCCGCCAGGCGAGCAGTGCCTCGACATCCTCCGACCCGACGACGCCGTTGCCGGCGTGGCGGAGCAGGTTCTCGAGCAGGATCTTGATGGTGACCGGCAGACCGTCGAGGTCGATCCGGTCGGCCACCGCCGCGAGCCGGTGGTAGCCGTAGTCGGTGCCGCCGATGCGCAGGGTGTCGCGCGCGGCGAACGGGTCGGGGATCGAGGACCGGGTCGGCATGATGCGCCTCCTTCATCGTCCGCGCATGTGCGCGGGGTCAGTCGGCGCCGGGCGGGTGCGCCCGCCCCGGGTCGAATCGGCCTCCAGTATAGGACGGCCCGGGCGCGGCCGCGCCGACGTGGTCGCTACACTCGGGCCGTGCGACAGCGACGACCCGGGCCGGCCACGGCACGATCCCGATGAAGGCCTGGGGCGACCTGCCCGGCGACGATCCGGCCGGCCACCGAGACGACCGGGCGGCCGACCATGACGCCCGACGAGCGGTGGAGCACGCCGAGACCGCGGCCGCCGTCGAGGCGGCCGGGATCGACCTCGACCCGCCCCACCCCGGCGCGCATCGTCACGACCCCGAGGACACCAGCGAGCACACGCACCCGCATGTCCATTCGAGCCCGGGCGAGCCGCCCATCATCGGCATCGTCGGCGCGGGCCATGTGGGCACGGCGCTCGGACTGGCCCTGAGCCGCGGCGGCTGGCCGATCCAGGCGGTCGCCAGCCGGGACGCCGCCAATCGGGAGCGCTTCCGCTCGCTCGTCGAGGTCAGCCGCGTCTTCGCCGATCCCGAGCCGATCCTCGATGAGGTCGAGCTGATCATCCTGGCCGTGCCCGACGACGCGATCGCGGGGCTGGCCCGATCGCTCCGGATGTACGGCGGGCAGGCGATGATCCACACCAGCGGCGCGCTCGGGGCCGAGGTCCTGGCGCCGGCCATGGCCGCCGGCACCCAGATCGGCGCGTTCCATCCGCTGGTGGCGTTCGCCGAGACCGAGCGGGCCGTCGCGGCCCTGCATGGCGCCACGGTCGCGATCGAGGGCGACGACCAGTTGGCCGCGATGCTCGCCGAGATGGCCGAGGCGATCGGTGCGACGGCCGTCCGCCTGGCCCCCGGATCGAAGGCCGCCTATCACGCGGCCGCCGTGCTGGCCGCCGGCGGCTTCGTGGCGCTGCTCGACGCGATCGCCGAGCTGGGCCGGGTGGCGGGACTCGATGAGGCCGGTGCGCTGGCGATCTACGGCCCGCTCATCGAGGGCACGCTCGGGAACGCCCGCGCGCTCGGGATCCGGGCCGCGCTGACCGGTCCGATGACGCGCGGCGACATCGGGACGCTGGTCGCCCACCTGGACACCCTGCGCAGGCACGCACCAGGCGTCCTCGACCTGTACGCCGCCGCGGCCGGGCGCGAGATCGACCTGGCCGAAGACCGTGGCGCGCTGGCACCGGCGATGGCGAGCGACATGCGCAACGCGCTCGTCTCGGCCTTGCAAGCCCCGCCCGAACCGGTACCATAGCCTCCCATGGATCACAGCATCGCGGCCAAGTACGCGGCCCGGCCGGCGGCTCATTTCGTGCGTCCCTCGACCCGGGTCAGGGAGCGCCGTCTGGGCCTGCGTCCGTCGAGCTCGTTCAACGCACCGGCCCCGCACGCGACCGTGGTCCGCGGTCCCGACATGGCGCCCCTCGCCCGCATCCGCGCCGGGTGGCGCGCCATCCAGCCGGCCGTCCCCGGCCGGCGGTCCGGTGGTCGACCGCGGCCGGCCGTGATCATGCAGTGGGCCAGATCCGGGCGCGCCGGCACGCCCCGGCCGGGCGCCTCGTCGGCGCCGTGGCAAGGCTGAGGACCTCGACCGCCACCTCCGCCGGCGGGATCGTCGTTCGCTACGAATCGGGCCAGCCGTGCCTGGTGGTCGGCAGCCGGCGGCGGGAACGCGATGGTCGGACCTGGACCCTGCCCAAGGGCACGCCCAATCCGGGCGAGACGCGCGAGGAGACCGCCCTGCGCGAGGTCCGTGAGGAGACCGGGCTCGAGGTCCGGATCACGGGCCCGCTCGATTCGATCGAGTACTGGTTCGTCCAGTCGGGGACCCGCATCCACAAGACGGTCCATTACTTCCTGATGGAACCGGTCGGCGGCGACCTGGCGGCCCACGACCACGAATTCGACGAGGTCCGCTGGATCACGTTCGAGAGCGCCGGCTCGATGCTCACCTTCGAGACCGAGCGGGCGCTGGTGGCGCGCGCCGGCGAGGTCCTCTCTGGAGTGACCGTCCCCGGTGGGTCCGCGGCGGTGGCCAGCGAGCACGCCGAGGCACCGTCGTGACCGACGCCGCGGACGCGACCATCCATGTCACGCCGCTGGTCGACGCGCATCGCGCCCTCGGTGCCCGCCTCATCGAGTTCAGCGGCTGGTTGATGCCGGTCCAGTACGGCTCGATCCTCGAGGAGCACCGGACGGTCCGCGAACGGGTCGGGTTGTTCGATCTGTCGCACATGGGCGAGCTGTATGTCGAGGGGCCGGAATCCGGTCATGCCCTCGCCGCGGCGCTCGTCTCCGACCCGCCGAGCCTGGCGGTCGGGCGCGCCCAGTATTCGATGATCTGCGCGCCCGATGGCGGGATCATCGACGACCTGATCGTCTATCGGCTCGGCGACATCCGCTACCTGGTCGTCGCCAACGCCGGCAATGCGCCGGTCGTGTCGGACGCCCTGGCGACCCGCCTGGCCGGGTTCGCGGCCGTGCTCGACGACCGCTCGCTGGCCACCGGCCTGCTCGCCGTCCAGGGCCCGCGCGCGGTCGACACGCTCGCCCCGCTGACCGACGTGGACCTGGGCGCGCTGCGCTATTACGCCGCGGCCGAGGGCACGGTCGCCGGGATCGACGCCCTCGTCGCCCGGACCGGCTACACCGGCGAGGATGGGTTCGAGGTGTTCGTCGACACCGCCCGGACGGCCGAGCTGTGGGACGTGCTGCTCGAGGCGGTCCGCGCCCACGGCGGCCTGCCGATCGGCCTGGGCGCTCGCGACACCCTCCGACTCGAGGCCGGCATGCCGCTCTACGGCAACGAGCTCGACCTCGACACGAACCCGTATGAGGCGGGGCTGGGGCGTGTCGTCAAGTTGACCAAGCCCGGCGACTTCGTCGGCCGTGCCCCACTCGAGAAGGTCGACCGTGACGGACCGGCCAGGCGTCTGGTCGGGTTGATCGTGGAGGGCCGCGGGATCGCGCGCCACGGCTACACCGTCTTCGCCGGTGAGCGGCGGACGGGCATCGTCACCAGCGGGACGCAGTCGCCGACCCTCGGCGTGCCGATCGCGATGGCCTACGTCGCGCCGGGCGACGCGGAGCCGGGTACCGTTGTCGATGTCGAGATCCGCGATGCCCGCGTCCCGGCGCGGGTGGTCGCCCTGCCGTTCTACAAGAGGGGTGCCTGAGCCCATGGTCCCGAGCGATCTGCGATACACCAAGGACCACGAGTGGGTCCGCCTCGACGGGGACGAGGCGACCATCGGGATCACCGCCTATGCAGCCGACCAGCTGGGCGACATCGTGTTCGTCGAGCTGCCCGAGACCGGCCGGACGCTCGACCAGTTCGCGACCTTCGGCGTCGTCGAGTCGGTCAAGGCGGTGAGCGACCTGTTCGCTCCGCTGAGCGGCGAGGTGACCGGGACGAACCCGGACCTCGGGCCGAGCCCGGAGCTGGTCAACAGCGACCCGTTCGGCGGCGGCTGGATGATCCGGCTGCGGGTGGCCGACGCGGGTCAGGTCGACGCGCTGCTCGACGCCGACGCCTACGACGCCCTGATCGCCGCCGGCTGACCCGATGCCGTACGGTCCGCATACCGCCGACGACCGGGCGAGGATGCTCGGTGCCCTTGGCCTGACGTCGGTCGACCAGCTGTTCGAGGACATCCCGGTCGGCCTCCGCGCCTCGCACCTCGACCTGCCGGACCCTGAACCGGAGCTCGAGCTCGCCGCACGGTTGTCCGGGCTGGCCGCCCGCAACCGGACGGATCTCGCCTCGTTCCTCGGGGCCGGGGTGTATCGCCACTGGAGCCCGCCCGCGGTCGACCAGCTCCTGCTCCGCGGCGAGTGGTACACGGCCTACACGCCGTACCAGCCCGAGATCAGCCAGGGCACGCTCCAGAGCATCTACGAATACGAATCGCTGCTGGCCGAGCTGGTCGACCTCGACGTCGTCTCCGCCTCGCACTACGACGGCGCCGCGGCCACGGCCGAGGCGGCCCTCATGACCTGTCGCGCGACCCGCCGTGAGCGCGTCCTCGTCTCGCGGGGCGTCCACCCGCACTACCGCGCCACGACCCGGACCTACTTCGAGGGCGGGCTCGAGCTCGAGGAGATCCCCCTCGTGGCCGAGGGCGAGGCCGCCGGCACGACCGACCTGGCGGCCCTCGAGCGGATGCTGGCCGATACCGAGCGCCCGGTCGCCGGGGTGATCGCCGCGCAACCCGACTTCCTCGGCCTGCTCGAGCCGATGCCCGAGATCGGCCGGCTCGCCCACGCGGCGGGCGCCCTGTTCGTCGCCGTCGTCGAGCCGGTCAGCCTCGCGGTCCTCGCGCCGCCTGGCGCGTACGGGGCCGACATCGCGGCGGGCGAGGGTCAGCCGCTCGGCATCGCCCCACAGTACGGCGGCCCCTACCTCGGCATCCTGGCCTCGACCGATGCGCTCGTCCGCCAGATCCCGGGGCGGCTGGTCGGGATGACCACCGACCTCGACGGCCGGCGGGCATTCGTGATGACCATGCGCGCACGCGAGCAGGACATCCGTCGGGACAAGGCGGCCAGCAACATCTGCACGAACCAGGCCCTGCTCGCGCTGGCCGCGTCGATCTACCTCGCGACCCTCGGACCGCACGGCCTGCGCGATGTCGCCGCACTCGGGGCGGCCCGCGCCGCGGAGCTCGAGGCGGCGCTGGCCGCCGTCGGGGTGTCGCGGCTGCACCCGGGGCCGTACCTCAATGAGTTCGTCGTCGGCGTGCCCGACGCGCGGACCGTCCACCGGCGGCTGCTCGCGTCGGGGGTCCTCGCCGGCCTCGTCCTCGCCGACGCCGAGCCGGACGACGCGAGCCTGGCCGACGGCCTGCTCGTGTGCGCCACCGAGCTGACCACCCCGGCCGAGATCGCGACCTTCGCCGGCGCCCTGTCGACGGTCCTGGCCGACTTCGACATCCCGCCCGTGACCGCGGAGCCGGTCCGGTGAGCCGGGCCCGGACGGCGTCCGCATGAGCGTCACCGGCGAGCGGCTCCAACCGACCATCTTCGAGCGCGGCCGACCCGGCCGCGGCGGGGGCAAGATCCCGCACCCGCCCAAGGACGCCCTCGAGCGCATCCCGGCCGACGCGCGGCGGACGACGGCCCCGGCGCTGCCAGAGATGAACGAGCCCGACGTCGTGCGCCACTACGTCAACCTGTCCCAGCTCAACTACGCGGTCGACACTGGGTTCTATCCGCTCGGTTCGTGCACGATGAAGTTCAACCCGAAGCTCAACGAATGGGCGGCCCGCCTGCCGGGCTTCGCCGGTCTCCACCCGATGGCGCCCGACGAGGTCGCGCAGGGGACCCTGCAGCTGCTCTGGGAGCTGGAGCGTGCGCTCGCGGAGATCTCGGGCATGCGCGCGGTGTCGCTCCAGCCGGCGGCGGGCGCCCAGGGCGAGCTGACCGGGATCCTGATGATCCGCGCCCACCACCGCGCCCGGGGTGACACCGAGCGCGACCAGGTCCTCGTCCCCGACTCGAGCCATGGCACGAACCCCGCCACTGCATCGATGGCCGGCTACCAGACGATCACGGTCCCGTCGGCGGCGGATGGGGGCGTGGACCTCGACGCCTTCCGCGCCGCCCTCGGGCCGCGGACGGCCGCGGTGATGATCACCAACCCGTCGACCCTGGGCCTGTTCGAGGCGCGCATCGGCGATCTGCTCGACGCGGTCCATGCGGCCGGCGCGCTGGCCTACATGGACGGCGCCAACCTGAACGCCATCCTCGGACGGTTCAAGCCGGGCGAGGCCGGCTTCGACGTCATGCATTTCAACGTCCACAAGACGTTCTCGACCCCGCACGGCGGCGGTGGCCCCGGGGCCGGACCGGTCGGGGTGGGGGAGACCCTGCTGCCGTACCTGCCCACGCCGCGCGTGCTGCGCGATGACGATGGGACGTTCCGCCTCGAGCGGCCCGCGGAACGGCCGACGTCGATCGGCAGGCTGCGCAGCTTCGTCGGCAACACCGGCGTCCTCGTGCGCGCGTACGCTTATATCCGGGCGCACGGCGGCCCCGGGCTGCGCGAGGTCAGCGACGACGCGGTCCTCGCCGCCAATTACCTCAAGCACCGGCTGGCAGGGACCTACGACATCCCCTACGACCGTGCCTGCAAGCACGAGTTCGTCGCCTCGGCCGCGACCATCAAGAAGGACACCGGCGTCCGGACCCTTGACATCGCCAAGCGGCTGATCGATTACGGCTACCATCCGCCGACCATCTACTTCCCGCTGATCGTCGAGGAGGGGATGCTCATCGAGCCGACCGAGACCGAGTCGGTCGAGACGCTCGACGCCTTCGCCGATGCGTTGATCGCGATCGCCGGCGAGGCGCAGTCGTCCGCGGACCTCGTCACGAGCGCCCCACACAGCGCCCCGGTCCGCCGGCTCGACGAGGCGGCGGCCGCGCGGCACCCGAATCTGCGCTGGCGCGGGATGACCGGCGCACAGACACCGTGCCCTGACTGACGGCCCCAGGACAGCCGACCGAACGTTTGTTAGGTCGCGAGTTGACAGTCCGCGAAGTGCTGTGGATAGTACCGGCAGCGCACCGACCCGATCCGTGCTGGCGCCGCTGCTCGCCCATCGGCCGAAAAGAGCGGGAGGCTCGATCCGGACCCAGCGAGCAAGTTCATCGGCGTTGAGATGTGCGGCGGGCCGCGGTAGCGGGAGTCATTCGGGTAGCAACCCGTTCGGAGGAGAACCCATGCAGAAACGTCTACTTGGCATCGTAGCCAGCATCGCCGTCATCTCGGCGGCATGCGGCGGTGCCGCCACCTCGTCGGCGCCCGCGGCGTCGCAGCCGGCGGGTTCTGCGCCGGCGGCGTCCACGGGAGCATCGAGCGCGCCGTCCGCGGCCGCCTCGGGCGGCGCTCTTGCCGCCGACCAGGTCCTTCACGTGTCCCTCGGCGCCGAGGATCCTGACACGCTCGACCCGAGCAAGGCCTCGACCAGCACCGACATCGGCGTCCTCCACGCCCTCAACCGGGGCCTGATCTACTTCGACAAGGACCTGAACCCGGTCCCGTCGCTGGCCACCGCGCTGCCGACCATCTCGGCCGACGGCCTGACCTACACGTTCACCCTCCGCGACGACGCGAAGTACAGCAACGGCGACCCGATCGTCGCCGGTGATCTCGTGTACGCCTGGAAGCGGATCATCGATCCGCGCACCGCGTCCACCTATCAGGCCTTCTACTCCGACGTCAAGGGTGGCGACGAGATCCTGGCCCTGACCGGCAAGAAGCCGGCCGCCACGGACGCCGAGATCGACGCCGCGCTCGACAAGTACGGCGTGTCGGCTCCCGACGACAAGACCTTCGTCATCACCCTCGCGCACCCGGCCGGCTACTTCCTCGACATCGTCGGGCTGTGGGGCGCCGGGCCGATCCAGAAGAAGTGGGTCGAGACCCCCAACTTCACCGAGGCCGCCAACTACGTCAGCTCGGGCCCGTTCATGATGAAGGACTGGACCCACCAGGCGTCCATCACCCTCGTCCCGAACCCGAACTGGTACGGCCAGAAGCCGACCCTCACCGAGATCGACTTCAAGATCGGTGGCGATCCGACCGCTGACCAGGCGACCTTCGAGGCCGGCCAGCTCGACATGCTCGCGGCGAGCCCGCCCGACGTGCCGCGCATCAAGGCCGACGCGACGCTTGGCCCGATGGTCACCACCCAGCCGGTCCTCGTGACCGACTACTGGGGCTTCAACACCGCTGATGGCCCGACCGCCAACGTCCACCTCCGCCGTGCCCTGTCGATGGCCATCGACAAGGACACCATGCTGACCACCGTCTACGGCGGCCAGGGCGAAGTCGCCGACAGCCTGATCCCGCCGGGCATGCCCGGTCACCAGGAGGGCATCGGCCTCAAGTACGACACCGCCGGCGCGCAGACCGAGCTGGCCCAGGCGCTGACCGAGCTCGGCTACAAGACCGCCGCGGACGTTCCGCCGCTGTCGTTCGGGTTCAACACCAACGCCGGCCACGAGCTTCCGTCGGCCTACATGCAGAACCAGTGGCGCACCGTCCTGGGCATCCAGAGCACCCTCGTCGGCGAGACCTTCGACCAGTTCCTGGTCGACCGCCCGGCCGGCAAGTTCTCGATCGCCCGGAACGCCTGGGGCGCGGACTATCCGCACCCGGACAACTGGCTCCGCGCGCTGTTCCAGAGCCAGAGTGGCAACAACGACTCGAAGTACAAGAACCCGCAGTACGACGACCTCGTCGCGAAGGCCGGCGCTGAGCCGGATCTCGACAAGTCGATCGCCCTGTACAACCAGGCCCAGGAGCTGCTGGTCCAGGACGCCCCCGCGGTCTTCACCCGGTGGCGCGTGAGCAACTACGAAGTCGAGCCGTATGTCCAGGGTGTCCAGGGCACTGCCCAGGACTCCGTCGTCATCGGCGACTACTTCTACGAGAACATCTCGATCGCGCAGCACTAGACGACTCGGTCGTCGACAGATGCGGGAGCCGGCCTCGTCCGGCTCCCGCCAGACCCCCGGGCTCGTGGGCGCGTACGATCGCTCTCGCGGACCCGGGACTTGTCACATGTACCGCTAGGGACTGACACAAGAGGAATCGGATGATCAGGTACATCGCGCGTCGGTTCTTGTGGATCATCCCGGTGCTCTTCGTGGTCTCTCTGATCACCTTCTCGCTCATGCACGCCGTGCCGGGCGGACCGTGGGCCCGCGAGAAGGCCGTCCCGGCGTCGATGATCGCCCGCCTCAACGAGAAGTACGGGCTCGATCAGCCGGTTCCCGTGCAGTACGTCACCTGGGTGACGAACCTCCTGCAGGGCAACCTGGGACCGTCCTACAAGTTCCAGGACCGGAGCGTCAACGACATCGTCAGCGGTGGGATCTGGACCACCGTCCAGCTCGGACTGATGGCCTTCTTCCTGTCGGTCGCGGTCGGCATCCCGTTGGGGGTGATCGCCGCGCTCGGTCACAACAGATGGCCCGACTATGCCGCGACGGGCATCTCCGTCCTCGGCATCGCCACGCCCAGCTTCGTCCTCGCCATCCTCATGATCCTGTTATTCGGGGTCACATTGAAGCTGTTACCCACCGGCGGCTGGAAGGGTCCTGACACCTGGATCCTGCCGACGATCGCCCTGGCCAGCTTCCCCATCGCGATCATCACCCGCTACACGCGTGCGTCGATGCTCGAGGTCACCCGCAAGGACTACATCCGGACTGCCCAGAGCAAGGGCGTGGCCGACCGCGCGGTGGTGACCCGGCACATGATCCGCAACGCCCTCATCCCGGTGATCACGATCCTCGGCCCGACCCTGGCCTTCCTGGTGACCGGCTCGTTCATCATCGAGTCGATCTTCGGGATCCCGGGCATCGGGCGCTACTACATCACGTCCATCGGCCAGCATGACTACGGGGTGCTGATGGCGATGACGATCCTGTATGCGTTCGTCGTCGCGTTCCTCAACCTCGTGGTCGATGTGCTGTACGCCTTCATCGATCCGCGCATCCGCTACAGCTAGGAGTCCGATCGATGGCCACCGATACCCTCCGAGGCGGCGTCGCAAAGCCCCAGCCGTCGGCGAGCCTGTGGCGTGACGCCTTCTCGCGGCTGCGCAAGAACAAGCTGGCGATGCTGGGCCTGATCATGGTCGGCTTCGTCACGTTCATCGCGGTCTTCGGCTCGATCCTGGCCCCCTACAACTACCAGGACCAGGACCTCACCGCGGTCGTCGCCAACAAGGGCCAGCCGCTGCCGCCGCTGACCGGCGGGCACATCCTCGGGACCGACCAGATCGGGCGTGACCTGCTCAGCCGCCTCATGGACGGCGCCCGGATCAGCATGTCCGTGGCGATCGTGGTCCAGATCGTGGTCATCTGCATCGGCGTGCCGATCGGCGCGATGGCCGGCTGGTTCGGCGGCCGCACCGACAACGTCCTGATGCGCTTCACCGACGTGATGTACGCCTTCCCGGACCTGCTGTTCATCATCCTGCTGACGGTCGTGTTCAAGCAGACCCCGTTCGGGCAGGCGATGGACGGCCTGCTGCTGGTGTTCGTGGCCATCGGGCTGACCACCTGGGTGACCGTCGGGCGGCTGGTCCGTGGCCAGATGCTGGCGCTCAAGGAGACCGAGTTCGTCGAGGCGGCCAAGGCGATCGGCGTGTCCGACCGCAAGATCGTCACCAAGCACCTGCTGCCGAACGGGATCGGTCCGATCATCGTCGCGATCACCCTGGGCATCCCGGCGGCCATCCTCGCCGAGGCGACGCTGGCCTACATCGGCATCGGCGTCCAGGCACCACGTGCCTCGTGGGGCAGCCTCATCAACGACGGCCAGGCGGTCATCCGCTCGAGCCCGTGGCTGACCTTCTTCCCGGCGGTCTGCATCGCGGTCGCGCTGATCAGCTTCACGTTCGTGGGTGATGGTCTCCGTGACGCCCTCGATCCGAAGCTGAAGGGGAAGCAATAGGTGGTCAGCGCCGAGGAGGACATGTCCGCCGCCGACGCACCGACCATCGTCGAACTGTCCGCTGACGACGTTCTCCGTGCTCGCACGGAGGCCGTCGCCAAGGCCGGGATCGGACGCAAGGCCGAGCACCTGCTCGAAGTGCGCGGGCTGTCGACCCACTTCTTCACGCCCGACGGGGTCGTCCAGGCGGTCGACGACGTCAGCTTCGACGTCGGCTATGGCGAGACACTCGGTCTGGTCGGCGAATCGGGCTGCGGCAAGAGCGTCACCGCCCTGTCGATCGCCCGACTCGTGCCGGACCCGCCGGGCAAGATCGTCAAGGGCTCGATCCTGTTCGACGGCATCGACGTCCTCAAGCTGAGCCCCGACGACATGCGCAAGCTGCGCGGCAAGGAGATCGGGTTCATCTTCCAGGACCCGCTCACCAGCCTGAACCCGACGCTGACCATCGGCTACCAGATCGGCGAGGCCATCCGTCAGCACATGGGCCTGTCGGAGAAGGCGACCGAGGAGCGGACCATCGAGCTGCTCTCGAAGGTCGGCATCCCGCGAGCGAAGGAACGGCTCAAGGACTACCCCTTCCAGTTCTCGGGCGGGATGCGCCAGCGCGTGATGATCGCCATCGCTCTGTCGTGCGACCCGAAGCTGATCCTCGCCGACGAACCGACGACCGCCCTCGACGTCACCATCCAGGCCCAGATCCTGGAGCTGATCCAGACCCTGTCGAGCGAATTCGGGACGGCCGTCCTGATGATCACCCACGACCTCGGCATCGCCGCCGGGATGTGCGACCGGGTCAACGTGATGTACGCCGGCCGGATCGTCGAGACCGGCACGGTCGACGAGCTGTTCGAGGAGCCCCGGATGCCGTACTCCTGGGGCCTGCTCGATTCGCTGCCCCGGATCGACGATGTCCGCGGCGATCGCCTGCGGACCATCGAAGGTCTGCCGCCGGTGTTGATCAGGCCGGCCGACGCGTGCCGGTTCAACCCGCGTTGCCGCTACGCCCGGGACGTCTGCCGCGAGAAGGAGCCGGAGCTGACCCGCCGCGGCGGCACCGACCACATGGCCCGTTGCTGGGCGACCGAACCGGAAGGCTGGATCGCGTGACGGCGACCGCGCCGCCGGCCGCTCCCGCTGTCCGCCCGCACGATCCAGCCAATCTCGTCGAGGTCGACGACGTCAAGGTCCACTTCCCGATCCGGGGTGGCATCTTCCAGACGACCAAGGCGACGGTCAAGGCGGTCGACGGCGTGACCTTCGAGGTCCGCCGGGGCGAGACGCTCGGCCTCGTCGGCGAGTCGGGCTGCGGCAAGAGCACCATCGGCCGGGCGATGATCCGGCTGCGGGACGCGACGAGCGGGACCGTCCGCTTCGACGGCGTGGACCTCGGCACGCTGTCCGGCGCCGACCTGCGCCGCACCCGCCGCCGGATGCAGATCATCTTCCAGGATCCGTATGGCTCGCTCGACCCGCGGATGACGGTCGGCTCGATCATCGCTGAGCCCATCGAGACCCACGACCTCGCCGAGGGCGAGGCCAAGCGGGAGCGCATCGCGGACCTGCTCCGCCTGGTCGGACTCGACCCGCAGTACGTCAAGCGCTATCCCCACGAGTTCTCCGGCGGACAGCGACAGCGCATCGGCGTGGCCCGGGCGCTTGCCGTCGAGCCCGAGTTCATCGTCTGCGACGAGCCGATCTCCGCGCTCGATGTGTCCATCCAGGCCCAGGTCCTCAACCTGCTGACCGACCTCAAGCGCCGTCTCGGGCTGACCTACCTGTTCGTCGCCCACGACCTGTCGGTGGTCAAGCACATCAGCGACCGGGTGGCGGTGATGTACCTCGGCAAGATCGTCGAGATCGGTCCGCCCGACCAGCTGTACTCGGCGCCCGGCCATCCGTATACCCGTGCCCTGCTGTCGGCCGTGCCCGTCCCCGACCCGGTGGCCGAGCGCAAGCGCCGCCGGGTGATCCTCAAGGGCGACGTCCCGAGCCCGATCAACCCGCCGCCCGGCTGCCGCTTCCACACGCGCTGCTGGCTGTACGAGCGGCTCGGCCAGCCGGAGGAGTGCCGGACGATCGATCCGCCGCTCACCAGCGTCGCCGAGCGGGCCGACCACGCCGCCGCCTGCCATTTCGCCGCGGAAGCGCTCAAGACCGACGTCGGCATCGCCCACATCGGGGACGCGCTCGTCCGTCGCGGCACGCCGGCGTCGGCCATCGCCTCGCTCAAGGCGGGCGTCGCGGAAGGGCCGACCGAGGAACAGATCGCCGCCTTCTCGGCACCCGCCTTCGCCGACATGTCCCGGGAGGGGACCGAGGTGGAGACGACCGAGGGCCTCGCGGCCGAGGACCCCAACGTCGGGGTCAGCAAGGCGGACGCCGCCGACGCATGGAGGAAGGACTAGCTACCGTCCGTCGTCCCTCTGGCCGGATGCGCCGGCCGGGGGCCCACGCTATCCTGTGCCGCGTCCGGATCGCTCGTCGCCGACGGGTCTCATCGGCGCAGGTGACAGGCGATCCACATGGAGGAGGAGGAAGCATGAAACAAGTCCGTATCGGTGCGCTGTTCGCCGTGACCGCGATCGTGTTCGCGGCCTGCGGTGGAGCGGCGACCAGTACCGCGCCGACGGCCGCGCCCGCGACCGCGGCTCCCTCGACCGGCGCGTCGTCCGCGCCGTCGGTCGCGCCGTCCGCGTCGACCGGCGAAACGCCCAAGCAGGGCGGAACAGCCGTCGTGGCCATCCCCAGCGACATCAAGTGGACGGACTCGGCGCTGGTCGATGACGCCAGCTCGACGTACGTGATGCAGAACGTCATGGAGACGCTGGTGACGCTCAAGCCGGGCTCCGGCAGCGACATCATCGGCGACCTGGCCGACAGCTGGACGATCAGCTCGGACGGCCTGACCTACACGTTCAAGCTGCACCCGGGCATCAAGTTCTCGGATGGCACCGACTTCAACGCGGCGGCCGTCAAGTTCAACTTCGACCGCTGGATCAACATCCCGCAGTCGTACATCGACCTCGGCTACACCTACTACATCGATACCGTCCTCGGGCACGGCGACAAGAGCGCGATCGCCTCGACGGCCGCCCCCGACCCGAACACGTTCGTGATCACCCTGAAGACCCCGAACTCGGGCTTCCTGGTCACCCAGACCCTGACCCCGTTCGCGATCGCGAGCCCGAAGGCGCTCCAGGACGGTGACGCGAGCGCACCCGACTTCAAGAACAACAAGTACGCCCAGGGCGGGCCGCCGGCCATGGTCGGCACCGGTCCGTTCGTGTTCAAGGAATGGACCAAGGGCGACCACGTCACCCTGACCAAGAACCCGTCGTACTGGAACGCCTCCGCCGGCGGCCCGTACCTCGACGCGATCACCTTCAAGCCGATCACCGACACGACCGCCACGCTCAACGCGCTGCAGTCCGGCGACATCGACGTCGCGCAGACCCTGGCGCCGGTCGACGTCCCGACGGTCCAGGGTGACAGCAAGCTCCAGTTCTACGACCGCGGCAGCGCCTGCAACGTGGGCGTCCTCGGCATGAACCAGACCCACAAGCCGTTCGACAATCTCAAGATCCGCCAGGCGGTCGCCTATGCGATCAACCGGCAGGCGATCGTCGACGCCTACTTCGGCACGACCGGTGTCGTCCTCAAGAACTGGACCCCGCCGGGCACCATCTTCTCCAAGGACCTGCCGGTCCCCGACTACAACCCGGACATGGCCAAGCAGCTCATCGCGGACAGCGGCGTGACCGACCTGTCCTTCGACATGTGGTATCCGTCCGGCGTGAGCCGGCCGTACATGCCCGATCCGAAGGGCGAGTTCCAGGCCATCCAGTCCGACCTCGAGGCCGTCGGCTTCAAGCCGAACCCGATGACAGCGCCGTGGAACCCGGACTACCTCGCGGCCGAGTCCAAGGGCAACTACCCGGCCTGGCTCATCGGCTGGAACTGCGACTGGCTGGGCATCGACAACTTCCTTGTCACGGCCTTCTTCGGCTACCACAGCGGTGCGCCGAACCCGGAGTACGCGTACAAGAACGACGCGATGAACCAGGACATGAACGACGCCCTCGCGGCGTCCGACCAGGCCACCCAGCAGAGCAAGTGGGAAGCCGCCCAGGACCAGATCGTCGCCGACATGCCGTCGGTGCCGATCGTCTCGGGCAAGACCCCCGCGGCTGGCCAGACCTACGTGAAGGGCTTCGTGCCGGGACCGACCCTGCTCGAGCTGTTCACCGACGTGTGGCTCGACAAGTAGCCGGCTGACTCGGCGCCATCGGCGCCCTTCAGGCGTCAACATCCGGATCCCCCGGCGGCAATCGCCCCGGGGGATCCGCGCCATCGACCGCGCTGAGGCAGGACCAGCCAGATGCTCCGGTTCATCGTCCGCCGGCTGCTCGGGGTCATCCCCGTCCTGTTCGGGCTGTCCATCCTGCTGTTCGCATTCGTCCACCTGTTGCCGGGCGACCCGGCGACGGCCATCCTCGGCCAGCACGCGACGCCCGACCGGGTCGAGGCGATGCGGGAGTACCTCGGCCTGGACAAGCCGCTCTGGCAGCAGTACCTGAACTACCTCAACAACGTGCTCCACGGTGATCTCGGCGCAAGCATCATCAACAGCCAGCCGGTCCTCCAGGAGTTCCTCGTCCGCTTCCCGGCGACCATCGAGCTGACCGTGGCGGCGATGATCTTCGCGGCCGGCATCGGCATCCCCCTCGGCCGTTACGCGGCGCGACACGCCCAGGGCTGGTCGGACGGAGCGGTCACCGTCGTCTCCCTGCTCGGCATCAGCATCCCGGTCTTCGTGCTGGGCCTGACGCTCCAGTACATCTTCGCCGTGAAGCTCAACTGGCTCCCCGCCACCGGCCGGATCGATCCGCGGGCGGGTCTCGAGATCAAGACGAACTTCATCCTGATCGACAGCCTGCTGATGGGACGCCCGGACCTGTTCCTCAACGGGCTCAGCCATCTCATCCTGCCGGCCATCGCGCTCGGGTCGATCCCGCTGGCCATCATCACCCGGATCACCCGCGCATCGGTCCTCGACGTGAACAACGAGGACTACGTCCGGACGGCCCGGGCCAAGGGTCTGGCAGAACGCCGGATCAGCTCACGCCATATCATGCGCAACGCCTGGCTGCCGGTCGTCACGGTGCTCGGGCTCCAGGTCGGCGGCCTCCTGGCCGGCGCCGTCATCACCGAGACCGTCTTCGCCTGGGGCGGCGTGGGTCTGTACGTCGTCGACGCGATCTTCAACCGGGACTACTTCGTGATCCAGAATTCGATCCTGATCTTCGCCATCATCTTCCTCGTGGTGAACCTGCTCGTGGACATCCTGTACGCCGTGCTCAATCCACGGATCCGGTACGCCTGATGGCCGCGCCCGCGATCCCGCTCGACAAGCAGGCCGACCGGCGTGCGAGCCGCGGCCTGTGGGGAGACGCGGCGCGACGCCTCGTCCGCAACCGGCCGGCCGTCCTGGGCCTCGTGTTCATCGCGGTCTTCGTCCTGTCGGCGATCCTTGCCCCGGTCATCGCGCCGTACGGTCCGCTCGAGGGCGGTCTGTCCCAGCGTCTCCAGCCGCCATCGCGCGAGCACCTGATGGGCACCGACGCGCAGGGCCGCGACGAGTACAGCCGGGTCCTGTTCGGCGCCCAGGTCAGCCTGGTCGCCGGCGTCGCGTCGGTCGTGATGGGCGTGTTCATCGGGGGCAGCATCGGCGCGTTCGCGGGCGGCGTCGGGGGCAAGCTGGATTCGGTGCTGATGCGCTTCGTCGACGCCATGCTCGCGGTCCCCGGCATCCTGCTGGCGATCGGCATCGTCGCCTTCCTGGGCCGCGGCTTACCACAGATCATGTTCGCGGTCGCCATCGTCAACGTGCCGATCTTCGCGCGCATCCTGCGCGGCAGCCTGCTGTCGCTGCGCGAGTCGGATTACGTCACCGCGTCGCGCTCGATCGGCGCATCGGGGTCGCGCCTGCTGTTCCGGCACCTGCTGCCGAACTCGCTGTCGCCGCTGATCGTCGCGGCGACGCTGGCCCTCGCGACCGCGATCATCGACGTCGCCGGTCTCGGCTTCCTCGGTCTCGGACCGCCCGATCCGCGGACGCCCGAGTGGGGGACCATGCTGACCGACGCGACCAAGTTCATCCGGCAGGCGCCGTGGCTGCTGTGGTTCCCGGGCGCCGCGATCGTCATCAGCGCCATCGGCTTCAACCTGCTCGGCGACGGGCTCCGCGAATCGCTCGATCCGCGGATGCGGCGATGACCGTCGAGGACCGTCCGCTCCTCGCCGTCGAGGATCTCGTCGTCCGGTTCCGGACCCATGAAGGCATCATCCACGCGGTGAACGGCGTCTCGTTCGAGCTGGCCGAAGGCGAACGGCTCGGGCTGGTCGGCGAGTCGGGCTGCGGCAAGAGCGTGACCAACCTGGCGATGATCCGGCTGCTGCCCCAGCCGGCCGGTCGGATCGAGGGCGGCCACGTCCGGTTCGACGAGCAGGACCTGACGACGCTGCGCGAGGATGAGCTGCGGTCCATCCGCGGGCGCGACATCGCGATGATCTTCCAGGACCCGATGACCAGCCTCAACCCCGTGCTGACCATCGAGGAGCAGATGATCGAGACGATCATGGCCCACCGCGAGATCACGCCGAAGATGGCCCGCTCGCGCGCGATCGAGCTGCTCAGCATGGTCGGCATCCCGCAGCCCGAGGGACGGCTGAAGAGCTACCCGCACCAGTTCTCCGGCGGGATGCGCCAGCGCGTGATGATCGCCATGGCGCTCGCGCTCGAGCCGAAGCTGATGATCGCCGACGAGCCGACGACGGCGCTCGACGTGACGATCCAGGCCCAGGTCCTCGAGCTCCTGCGTGGCCTGACCGAGGAGTACGGCACGGCGCTGATCCTGATCACCCACGACCTGGGGGTGGTGGCCGGGATGACCAACCGGATCAACGTCATGTACGCGGGCTACATCGTCGAGTCGGCCACCACCGCGGACCTGTTCGCCTCGCCGTCCCACCCGTACACGGTCGGCCTGCTGCACTCGATCCCGCGGCTCGACGACGTCGTCGGCGAACCGCTCATCCCGATCGAGGGCCGTCCGCCCGACATGCGCCACGAGCCCACCCACTGCCCGTTCGCGTCGCGCTGCCGCTGGCGGCTCGATGTCTGCTGGGAGCAGAACCCGGCTCTCCAGCCGACGATCGCGGGGACCCGGCTGGTCACGACCGGCCCGGGGGCGACCCACCGGGTCGCGTGCTTCAACATCCCGACCGTCGAGGAGCGGGTCGCCGGTCACCCGTTGCGCGACGGGTTCGTGCCCGCGCCCGCACCGCCCGGCGCGATCGACGAGGTCGGTGCCGGGCGGCTGGGCTCGACCGAGGACCTGGAGGGGATCGAGGCCGGCATCGCGGGCCAGGAGGGGCTGATCGACATGGGCCCGAGCGCCGGAGCCCTGCCGCTGCCGGTCGAGCCGGAGCACCGGACGGACGGGTTCCTGAATGACGACTGACGTGGCACCCGACCACGCCACTGCCACGGCCGCGGCGGCCGCCGCCGGGGTGGGAGCGGCCCCGGCCGGTCCGCTGCTCAGGGTCGAGGACCTCAAGGTCTACTTCCCGATCCGCGACGGGATCATCCGCCAACGCCACGTCGGGGACGTCCAGGCCGTCGATGGCGTCAGCTTCGAGCTGGCCCGCGGCGAGACGCTCGGGCTGGTCGGCGAGTCGGGTTGCGGCAAGACGACCACCGGGCGCGCCATCGTCCGGCTCAACCCCGCCACCGGGGGACGGATCCAGTTCGACGGCAAGGACGTGACCTACGCCAAGGGCGGCGAGCTGCGCCGCATGCGCCGTCGGATGCAGATGATCTTCCAGGACCCGTACGCCAGCCTCGACCCGCGGATGACCGCCGGCGGGATCATCGCCGAGCCGCTCGACATCCATTCGGTCGGGTCGACCGACGAGCGGCGCGAGAGGGTCCGGGAGCTGCTCCACACGGTCGGGCTCAACCCGGCCTACGCGTCGCGGTACCCGCACGAGTTCTCCGGCGGCCAACGGCAGCGGATCGGGGTGGCGCGGGCGCTGGCGCTCAATCCGGACCTCATCGTGGCCGACGAGCCGATCAGCGCGCTCGACGTCTCGATCCAGGCCCAGATCATCAACCTGCTCGAGCGGCTGCAGGGCGAGTTCGGGCTGACCTACCTGTTCATCGCCCACGACCTGAGCGTCGTCCGCCACATCAGCGACCGGACCGCGGTGATGTATCTCGGACGGGTGGTCGAGATCGCCGGATCGCGCGACCTCAACCTGAGGCCGCTCCACCCCTACACGGTCGCGCTGCTGTCGGCCGTGCCGATCCCGGACCCGGTCATCGAGAGCCGCCGGCGGCGGATCATCCTCAAGGGCGACGTCCCCTCGCCGGTCAACCCGCCATCGGGCTGTCGGTTCCACACGCGCTGCTGGCTCCGTGAGCGGCTCGGCAAGCCGGAGATCTGCACGACCGACGATCCGCAGCTGCGGGTCCTCGACACCGGTCACGAGGTGGCGTGCCATTTCGCCGAGCAGGTCGATGGTTCCGCGGAGCAGGCCCAGGCCACCGGGCGTCCCGTCCCGGGCACACCGGCCGGATCGGGCGAGATGTCGCTGCCCGCGGCGGGCAGCCAGACGGTGCCGACGCCGCCGGTCGTCCCGCCGACCGCGCCACCGCCCGCCTGACGAGCGGTCAGCCGCTCGGCTTCGCCGTCGGGGACGGCGGCCGGCCCGACGGCGGCGCCGACGTGCCGGGCGAGCCGGATGGCGACGCGGACGCGGGAGGGCTCGGCGGCAGCGGTGGTGCCGGCGGGTGGAGGAAGCCACCGAACCAGGCCGCGAAGGTCGCGAAGTCGCCGGTTCGGCCGCGATGGAGCGGGTGCTCGGCGTCCCATTGGACGGCGAAGCTGAGGACGACGTCGTTGGCGTCGAGCCGCGAGCCGTCGTCGAACAGGACGTTGCGCCGCAGGTGGCAGGTCCACACCGTCAGCGCGGCGTTCGGGTCGCAGCTCGTGGCCAGCGCCGGAATCGGCGTCGCCCCACCCGGCGTGAAGGCATACAGGCCGTCCATCACCTGGGCACACACGAGCGCGGCGATCGGATCGGTCTCGTCGGCGCAGTACAGCCCCGGTGGCTGGGATGTCGTCAGCCAGACGAGCTGGCGGCGATCGCCGGGGGTCATCGCGGCGAAATGCTCGAGGCCGACCGGCGACGATTGCGCGCCGTCGACGTCGGCCAGGTAGGCGGTCGGCTGGGTCGCCCGGCCGATCGGGATCATCGGGACGTGCTGGCGGATGAGGTCGTTCGCCTTGGCATAGGCCGTCTCGCGCTTCTCCGGGTCGACCGTCGCCCGGCCCGATGCCAGCGCCTTGGCGATGTCCGGGAACGGCGTGCCGAACTCGGGTCCGGCGTCGCCGCCGAACACGGGGTCGAGATAGGCCGACGCATCCGGATACGCCCCGCTCCGATCGAGCAGGTGGAGACCATCGAGCGTGCCGTCGTCGACCTGTCGATGGAACGCCGCATCGGGCATGACGACGAGCCTGGCCGCGATGCCGAGGTTGGCCAGGAGCTCGGTCTGGATCTCCGCCGCGACCCGGCCCGGGTCGGGCATCGAGGGCGTCGGTGTCGCGCTGTAGTAGAGGGTCGTCGTGAAGCCGGCCGACAGGCCGGTGGCGGCCAGGAGCTCGCGGGCCTGGACCGGGTCGTAGTCGGTCCAGTCGCCACCGGCACAGCCATGAGGGACTTCGCACGGGGTGTAGTGCGTCGCGACCTCGGCCCCCGGCGGGAAGTCGTTTCGGACGATCCCCGCGCGATCGAGGCCGCCGGCGATCGCCTGGCGGACCTTCTCGCTGCCGAGCGGCGGGCTGGCCGTGGAGAAGCCGAGATAGACGACGTCCCGTCCGGCTCGCGGCAGCGCCTGGAGCGTCACGTCGCCGGCCACGGTGGCCACGCCGGCCGGGTCGATGCCGTCGATGCCGTCCACCGTGCCGTTCTGGAGCTCCGACACGCGCGTGGTCGAGTCCCCGCCCCAGCGCACGATCAGTCGCTCGTTCTTCGGGGCGGGGCCCCAATAGGCGCTGTTGCGGTCGAGGCTGACCTGCGTATCCCGGTCCCATGCCCCGAGCCGGTACGGACCGGTCCCGTTGAGCTGGCTCACGATCGGCTGGTCGCCGCTGCCGCCGGCCGAGACATGCGAGCGGAGCCAGCCCGCGTCGTTGATCCCGAACGCCGGCGAGGCGAGCTTGGTCAGGAACGCGACGTCGGGAGAACACAGCTCGAACAGGACCGTGGAGGCATCCTTGGCCACGATCCGCTTGAGCTCGCCTCGATACGCGGCGTGCGTCGCGTCCGGCGGCTTGGCCTGGTCGCACGGAGCGTCGTCCGACGGCGGATAGGCGCCCGGCACGAAGGCGCCCTCGCTCGGTCGGGGGGTCTCGGCGCGTGGGGTGGGGGTCGGCGGGGAGGTGGGGATGGGCGGGATCGTCGGGCCGCAGGCGGCGAGCAGAACCACGACGGCCAGCGTGGATGCGGCGGATCCCGCCGTCCGGCGGCGTGGTCGTGACACGGTCGCAGCTGCTCCTGATCGATGCGGCCCCGGGCGCCGGCGTGGGCGTCGGGAAGCCTAGCATCGGGCGCTGCGGCGCGTCGTCGGGACGAAGGTCATCGCTCGGGCGCCGGACCTTCGCGTATGCTCCGGAGCGTGCAGACGCTCACCATCGCGCTCGCCCAGATCGCGCCGCGGCTCGGCTCGCTCGACGTCAACCTCGCGACCCACCATGCCCTGCTCGAGGACGCCCGGGGAAAGGGCGCGGGGCTGGTCGTCTTTCCCGAGCTGGGTCTGACCGGCTACCAGCTCCAGGATCTGGCGTCGGAGGTGGCGATGCGGCTCGACGATCCGCGCCTGGCCGAGCTGGCCGGCGCGACCCGCGGGCTGTCGGCCATCGTCTCGTTCGTCGAGGAATCGGCCGATCACCGGCTGTTCATCGCCGCGGCCCTGCTCGAGGACGGCGAGCTCCGTCACGTCCATCGCAAGCTGTTCCTGCCGACCTACGGGCTGTTCGACGAGCGCCGCTTCTTCGCCGCCGGCGACCTGCTGCGGACCGTCCCGTCGCGACTCGGGGTCGGTCTCGGGATCGCGATCTGCGAGGACTTCTGGCACCTGCCCGTGCCCCAGGTGCTGGCCCTCGACGGAGCCCAGATCCTGGTCAACATCTCGTCGTCGCCCGGGCGTGACCTGGCCGCCACGAACGAGGTCGGGTTGGGCACCGCCACCTCATGGCGGACCCTGATGCGGACGTACGCCCAGCTGACCACCTCGTTCGTCGTGTTCTGCAACCGGGTCGGGGTCGACGAGTCGATCTCCTTCTGGGGCGGCTCGGAGGTCATCGCGCCGAGCGGTCGGGCCGTGTTCAGCGCCCCCCTCTACGACGAGGGGCTGTACACGGTCGAGATCTCGCTCGCCGACGTTCGCCGGGAGCGGATCGCGCTGCCACTGCTCCGCGACGAACGGCTCGAGCTGCAGGTCCGCGAGCTCCAGCGGCTGGTCGCCGAGCGAGCCGGGCTGGTCGACGATGCGACCGCCGAACGTGGCGCCGAGCCCGGTTTCGACCTTGTCGCCGCCGAGCCGCCAGCGGGACCGATCGGGTTCGGGGCGGCCGGGGAGCGCGGACCGCGGCGGCTGGACCGCGGCGCATGACCGTCATCGAGCCCGCCCCGGGAGCCGGCGCACCGTTCGAGCTGCCCGAGGAGCTGGCGATCGACACGGACGTCGCCCGCCGTGTCATCGCCGAGTTCATCCGCGGCCAGCTCGAGCAGGCCGGGTTCGAGCGCGCCGTCCTCGGGCTGTCGGGCGGCATCGACTCTGCGCTCGTCGCCTTCCTCGTCGCCGAGGCGATCGGGGCGGACCGTCTGCTGTCGGTCATGCTGCCGTACCGGACGTCGTCGCCCGCGTCGCGGGCCGACGCGGAGTCGGTCGTCGCCGCCATCGGCTGCGCCAGCGACATCGTGGACATCACGGCCATGGTCGACGGCTATTTCGGGACGGGGACGATGCCCGGCGCCGAGGGTCCCGACAGCACGGTCGCCGGGCCGCTGCGGCGGGGCAACTTCGCGGCGCGGATGCGGATGGCCGTCCTGTACGACCGCTCGGTGACGTGGGGCGGGCTGGTGGTCGGCACCGGCAACAAGACCGAATCGCTCATCGGCTATACGACCCTGTTCGGCGATGCGGCCTGCGCGTTCAACCCGATCGGCGACCTGTACAAGAGCCAGGTCCGGCAGCTGGCCGTCGCCCTGGGCGTCCCCGACGCGATCGTCCGCAAGGCGCCGTCGGCCGACCTGTGGCCGGGCCAGACCGACGAGCACGAGGGCGGCTTCAGCTATCCGGTCCTCGACCGGCTGCTGTTCTGGCGGGTCGACAAGCGGCGGTCGGTCGAGGAGATGGTCGCGCTCGGGTTCGATGCGGCGATGGTCGAGCGGGTCGACCGGATGGTCGCCGGCGCCGAGTTCAAGCGCCAGGTCCCGCCGATCGCCAAGCTCGGGCCGCGGACGGCCGGCGTCGACTACCTCTATCCGCGTCGCCGGCCGGGGTCGTCGCGCGGGTGACGGGCGGGGGGCCGGGGCCGGGCGGTGTCCTGTACGTCGTCGCGACGCCGATCGGGAACCTCGGCGACATCACGCTCCGGGCGATCGAGGTGCTCCGCGCCGTCCCGCTCATCGCCGCCGAGGACACGCGCCACACGCGGCGGCTGCTCGACCACCACGCGATCGCCACCCGGATGACCAGCTACCACGCCCGGAGCGACGCGGGCCGGACCGCCTCGCTCCTCGAGCATCTGCGCGGCGGCTCCGATCTCGCGCTGGTCACCGACGCCGGGACGCCGGCGGTCAGCGACCCGGGCGGCGAGCTGATCGCGGCCTGGGCCGACGAGGGTGGTGTCGTCGTGCCGGTCCCCGGCGCCTCGGCGGTGCTCGCGGCGGTCGCGGGTTCCGGGGTGGCCGGGCCGCGCTGGGCGTTCGAGGGGTTCCTGCCCCGGTCCGGACGTGAACGTCGCGAGCGACTGGCCCGGATCGCGGCCGACGACCGAGGCACGATCCTGTACGAGGCGCCGACGCGCGTCGCCGCGACCCTGCGCGAGCTCGCCGAGACGTGTGGGCCGGACCGCCCCGGCGCGGTCTGTCGCGAGCTGACCAAGGTCCACGAATCGATCGTGCGCGGGTCGCTCGGCGGGCTGGCCACGGCCGCCCAGGCCGGTGGCGACATCCCGCCCCGTGGCGAGTTCGCGATCGTGGTCGGGGACTGGCGCGGCGGACGACCGGCAGAGGAGGGCGCGGCCGCATCGGCCCTGGCGGCGGCCCAGGCGGAGGTCGAAGCCCTGGTCGCCGGCGGCCTCGCCCGCGGCGACGCGGCGCGGCGCGTCGCCGTCAGCACCGGCCTCCCTCGCCGGAGCCTGTACGGTCTCGATGCGGGCCGCCGGCGGGTGCCGGTCGGAGCACGGGGCAAGGGGCCAAGATGACGACCCTTCGCTCCCTGCCCTCGATCCTCGGCCGGACCGCGATGGTGGTCATCGTCGCCGCGGTCGTGACCACGGCGCTGGCGTTCGCGCTCGACGCCGCGGGCGTCAGCCAGACGGTCGTGTTCGTGGTCAGCGCCGTGGCGCTGGCCGCTCTCGCCACCTTGATCGGGCAGGGGACCGATGAGCTGGGCGAGCGGTTCGGGCCGGCCACGACGGGCATCCTCCAGTCGGCCCTCGGCAACCTGCCCGAGCTGTTCATCTCGATCTTCGCGCTGCAGGCCGGGCTGGTCGTCGTCGTCCAGACCGCGCTCATCGGGTCGATCCTGGCCAACACGCTGCTCGTGCTCGGCCTCGCCTTCCTCATCGGCGGGCTGCGCCACGGGACGCAGACGTTCCACGCGCCGGCGGTCCGCACGCTGGCCACCCTGCTCCTGCTGGCCGTCGCCGCCCTGGCCATCCCGACCCTGGCCACGATGCCCGGCGAACCCGACGCCGGCCATGCCACCGACCTGAGCGCCATCGTGTCGGTCGTCCTGCTCGTCGTGTTCGCGGCGTCGATCCCGTTCTCGCTCGCCGGCGGGCGTGGCGCCAGCCGCGAGCTGCGCGATCCGACGGGTGGGGCGCCGTGGCCGCTGCCGCTCGCGCTCGGGGTCCTGGTCGCGGGCGCGGCGGGTGCCGCACTCACGTCCGACCTGTTCGTCGAGGCGCTCAAGCCGACGATGGCCAGCCTGGGCCTGTCCGAGGCGTTCGTCGGTCTGGTCGTCGTGGCCATCGCCGGCAACGCCGTCGAGAACGTCGTCGGCGTCCAGGCGGCCGCCGCCGACAAGACCGACCTGGCGACCAGCCTCATCCTCAACAGCAGCCTGCAGGTCGCGATCGCCCTGACACCGGCCCTGGTGCTCATCTCGCTGGTCCTCGGCACCGGCGCACTGACCCTCGTCCTGACGCCGCTGCTCGTCGGTGCGGTCGTCCTGGCCGCGCTGCTGGCGGCGGTCATCGTGTTCGACGGCGAGAGCACCTGGCTGGAAGGCCTGGCGCTGCTCGGGCTGTACGTGATCATCGCCGCGAGCGTCTGGTACGGGCCGCCGATCCAGCCCTGACCGCCGTCGACGGCCCCGCGCGACACCATTCACGGCCCCCCCGCGACATCGGATGCGGCGACGGCGCGGAGGGGGTCGCGCCGCCGCCGTTGACAGATGCGAACGGGTCAGGCGGCGACTTCCGCGCCCGTGTCCGATCCGAGATCGTCCTCGAGCTCGTCGTCGGTCGACCCCGGGTCGAACACGGCCTCGGCGATGGGCTCGGTGGCCTGCGCCTCTCCGAGGGCCTCCGCCTGGGCCGCCAGCGAATCGGCCGCCTGCTGCGCTTCGTAGTCCTTCTTCTTGCGACCCGACAGCATCTCGACGTGCGAGGCGACGATCTCGGTCTTCCAGTGCCGGGCGCCCTTGTCGTCGTCCCACGAGCGCGTCTGGAGCCGGCCCTCGATGGCGACCTGCTGGCCCTTCCCCAGGTAGCGCCCGGCGATCTCGGCCAGGCGGTCCCAAGCGACCACCGGGTGATATTCCGACTTCTCCTTGCCGCCACCGATGAACTCGTTGCTGGCCACGGTGAACGTCGTGACGTTCTTGCCGCTGGCGAGGCTGCGCATCTCCGGGTCGCGCGTGAGGCGCCCCGTGAGCAGGACCTTGTTCACGGTCCGATCTCCTTCCCGGTCGGCCGGCTGCGCCGATCACGACCCTGCGTCTCCGGCGGGATGACGTCGGTACCCTAGCGATCGACGCTGCATCGCCACGTATCGGACGCTTATCCCGCGGTGCACCGGTCGAGGTGACCGTACGAGAGGAGATCGGCGATGCCCGATGATGGTCGCGATGTCAGACCGGTGGTCGAAGCCCTCGATTTCCTGTACACGCCGAGCCGGGACGTCGCTGCCGACACCGCGGAGCTGACCGGGGCGCTCGGCGGCCGGGTGATCTTCGCCATCGAGGACGGCGGGGTCAGGGTCGCGATGATCGAGCTCGCCGGGGCGCCGCGCCTGCTCCTGACCGACCATCTCGAGGGCGACCGCCCGATCCTGGTCTACCGGGTCGCGGACCTGCGCGCAGCCTGCGACGACCTCGCGCGGCGCGGCTGGACGCCGGAGCGGTCACTGGAGATCCCGCAGGGACCGTGCAGCTCGTTCCGGTCCGCCGGTGGCCACCGGATCGCGCTCTACCAGGCCAGCCGGCCGCAGGTGCTGCTCCACTTCGAGGGCCGTCGCGACTTCTGACGATCCTGGGCGGACGCGCGGCCGGTCGGGTGCCGGCCCCGGCGGTCCGGGCCCTGGCGGGTCGGCGGGGTCGGCGGGGCCGGCAAGCGCGTGGCGGGCAGGGCGACGCTATCAGGCGGTCCTGCACCGCCGCTCACCGGAGGCTGCATTGGCGCTCACCCGGTCGGCCCGCACGTGGCCCGACCGGATCAGCCGGTCGCGATCCCGCGGTGGTCGGGTGGCGTGCCGGGGCCCGCGCTGCGGCGTCCCTTGGCGGTCGGACCGACCGTCCCGGTCGGGCCAAGGTCGACGAGCCCCTCGGCGTCCGAGGCCAGCGTCGCGGTCGAGGCCGCATCGAAGCTCGTCCGGCGCTCGCGACGTGGCTGGCTGATCGGCGGATCGGTCATCGCCAGGACCGTCTTGTCGGGGAGCGGCGCGTTGTTCGCGTACAGGTCGCAGAAGAGCGTCACGAGCTCCGGGTCGAACTGTGTCCCGGCATGCTCCTTGAGCTCGAGGATGGCCGAATCGTGCGACATCGCCTGCTTGTACGGACGGTCGTGGATCATCGCGTCGTAGGCGTCGGCGATGGCCACGATCCGCGCTCCGAGCGGGATCTCGTTGGCCCGAAGCCCGTAGGGATAGCCGTGGCCGCCGTAGCGCTCGTGGTGGTGGAGGATGATCGGGACCGCCTCCTTGAGCGCGGCTGCGTACTCGAGGATGACCTGGCCGATCCGCGGGTGCTGGACGACGGTGCGCCATTCGGCCGACGTCAGCGGCGCCGGCTTGTCGAGGATCTCATCGGGCACCGCGACCTTGCCCACGTCGTGGAGCAGGGCGGCGACCTTGATGCGGTCCACCTCGGCCTCGGGGAGCTGCAGCTGGCGCGCCATGTCGACCACGATCCCCGCGATCAGCGCGGACGGCTGGCCGCGGTAGTGGGGCAGCGGCGCGATGAACGCGGTCAGCGTGTCGGTGGCGGCATCGCGGGCGCGACGGCCGATCTCCATCGCTCGCGCCCGGCCGATGTCCGAGATGGGTGCCCGCGGGACGCGCGCGTCCTCGTCCGGCTCCTCGAAGATGTAGGTCTGGTTCCGCCCGAGTGACTTGGCCGAGTACATCGCCGCATCGGCGTCACGCACGAGCGTCTCCATCCGGAGCTGCTGACCCGCCCCACCGACGATGCCGATCGAGATGGTCACCGACAGCTCGGGGTTGCCGTCGACGCTGAAACGGCAGCGCTCGACGAGCTTGCGCAGCTTCTCGCTGAGGGCCGCCCCGTCCTCGACGTTCGTCTCGGTCAGGATGAGCATGAACTCCTCGCCACCGTACCGGCCGATGAGGTCGCTCGCCCGCAGGTTCTCGGCGATCGTCTGCGCGACGCCACGGAGGACGACGTCACCACTGGCGTGTCCGTAGGTGTCGTTGACCGCCTTGAAGTGGTCGATGTCCACGAATGCGACGCACAGCGGTCGCTCGTATCGGGATGCCCGCTCGACCTCGGCGAACAGGGCGGCCAGCAGCGCCTGGCGGTTGACCACGCCGGTCAGGCGGTCGACGGTCGCGCGATCGTAGGTGTCGGCCAGAGCGGTCGAGATGCCGTTGATGGCCGCCGCGAGTCGCGCCTCGAGACCGCCGCCGTCGCTCGGGACGGTGATCGTGTAGTCGCCTCCGGCGATGCGCTCGGCGGCCCTGACCAGCCGCCCGAACCGGATGCGGACGATGAGCCACGACAACGTCGCGGTCAGTGCGATGCCCATCAGCACCGCGGTCGCCGCGGCAGCCTCGGCGCGATCGCCGCCGTCCACCCACGACGAGGTGAGCCCCGGGTTCGTCAGGATCAGGAGGGCGACAGCGACCGGAGCCGCGATCGCCAGTACCCCCAGCAGGCGTGTCACATCCGAAGGCTACGTGCCGGGACGGCCGTCTCGGACCGACCGGACGTACCGACAGGCGTGGTCCGGAAGTACGCGGACGATGGTGCGTCGGGGCTCCAGCACGAGCAGCCCGAGGCCCCTGATCGGTCGGTCCGGCGAGGGTCCGCCTGCTATACTCGGCCCGGTTCCCGTCACGAGCGGTGTCCCCGCGAACCAGGAGGTCAGCGATCGCGCTTTCGTGGCGCATCGGCCGTCCCGTGAGACGTCCGAGCGACCGGCCCACCGCACCGCGGGAGCAGTCTATCCACAGCCCAGACCGGTCAGGTCTGGGTTTCGTCGTTTCTCGGGCGGCTCGCTGATGCCGGCCACCGTCATCGTCGGTCTGCAGTGGGGCGACGAGGGCAAGGGCAAGACGACCGACTTCCTGGCCGAGCAGGTGGCGATGGTCGTGCGCTACCAGGGCGGCGACAACGCCGGCCACACGGTCGTCAGCGGCGACGAGGTGTTCAAGCTCCGCCTGACGCCGTCGGGCGTGCTGTACCCGCACATCACCTCGGTCATCGGCAACGGCGTGGTCGTCAATCCCGTCACGCTGATCGGCGAGCTCGACATGCTGGCCTCGCGTGGCATCGACGTGTCGCGCGTCCGGGTCAGCCGCAGCGCGCACGTGATCATGCCCTACCACCTCGCGCTCGACGCGGGCAACGAAACCCGCCTCGGCGGGGCGAAGGTCGGCACGACCGGGCGTGGCATCGGGCCGACCTACGGCGACCGGGCGTGGCGGCTCGGCCTGCGCATGGAGGACCTGCTCGACGCGGCGGTCCTGCGGGAGCGGATCGAGCGCGCGCTCCCCGACAAGAACCTCGTCCTGTCGGCGATGGGTTCTCCGACCTTCGAGGTCGAGGCGCTGCTCGACGACGCGCTGGGCTGGGGCGACCGGCTGCGCGACCACCTCGACGACACGACCTGGCTCGTCCAGGCGGCGCTGGCGCGCGGCGAGCACGTGCTCCTCGAGGGCGCCCAGGGCACCCTGCTGGACCTCGACCATGGCAGCTATCCGTACGTCACCTCGTCGAACCCGGTGGCCGGTGGCGCATGCACCGGCGGCGGCATCGGTCCGCTCCAGGTCGACGAGGTCATCGGCGTCATGAAGGCCTACTCGACACGGGTCGGCTCGGGGCCGTACCCGACCGAGCTGCACGACGAGATCGGCGCGGGGATCGCCGAGCGCGGCCACGAGGTCGGGACCGTCACCGGGCGGCCACGGCGCATCGGCTGGTTCGATGCGGTGCCGCTGCGCTATGCGGTGGCCGTCAACAGCGTCAGCAGCATCATGCTCAACAAGCTCGACATCCTGTCGGGCATCGAGACCATCGAGGTCTGCGTCGCCTACGAGATCGATGGCCGGCGGGTCGAGGTCTGGCCGTCGAGTGGGGCGGCCCTGTCGCGCGCGACGCCGGTCTACGAATCGTTCGCGGGCTGGGAGCAGCCGATCCACGACATCCGCTCACTGGCCGACCTGCCCGAGAACGCCCGGCGCTATGTGTCCGCCATCGAGGCGCACGCCGGGGTGCCGATCGTCCTCGTGTCGGTCGGCCCCGAGCGCACCCAGACGATCGAACGGGCGTGGCGACCGATGCGTCACCGGCCGGGGCTGTCGGCGTGAGCCTCGTGATGCCGACCCGGATCGTGGTCGTGGGTGGTGGCGCGCGCGAGCATGCCCTCGCCTGGAAGCTGGCCGGGGAGCCGGGCGTCAACGAGGTGGTCGTGGCGCCGGGGAGTGCCGCGATCGCGGCCGAGCCGCGCGTCCGCTCCGTCACGGGCGTGGATCCGCTCGATCCGGCGGCGGTCGTCGCGGTCGCCCGTCGCGAGGCCGCCGAGCTGGTCGTGGTCGGCCCGGAGGCGCCCCTGGCGGCTGGTGTGGCCGATTCCCTGCGGGACGCCGGGTTCGCGGTCTTCGGGCCGTCGCAGGCGGCCGCCCGGATCGAATCGAGCAAGGCGTTCTGCCACGAGGTCGCCCGGGCGGCCGGGGTGCCGATGGCGCGTTCGGCCGCCTTCGACGATGCCCGCGCCGCCGCCGCGTTCGCGGCCGAGCTGGCCGCCGAGGGGCGTGGTGTCGTGATCAAGGCGGACGGCCTGGCAGCGGGCAAGGGCGTCATCGTGTGTGACAGCGCGGCCGAGGCCGAGCGGGCCATCGACCAGCTGGCCGCCGGGGCCGGCGCGGAGCCATCGACGGTGGGCGGACCGTGGGTCGTCGTCGAGGAGCGCCTCCGCGGCCGGGAGGCGAGTCTGATCGCGCTGTGTGACGGTCGCGATGCCGTGGCGCTCCCGCTCGCGCGTGACCACAAGCGGCTGCTCGACGGCGAGCGCGGTCCGAACACCGGCGGGATGGGCGCCTCGAGCCCGTTGCCCGACCTGCCCGACGCGGCGGCGGACGAGCTGCTGGCCGCCTTCCACCGGCCCATCCTGGCCGAGCTGGCCCGACGCGGCACGCCGTTCCGCGGCGCCCTGTACGCGGGGCTGATGCTGACCGAGGACGGGCCGGTCCTGCTCGAATGCAACGCCCGGTTCGGTGATCCCGAGACGCAGGCGACCCTGCCGCGGCTGGCCGTCGCGCTCGGGCCGATCCTGCTGGCATGTGCCCGTGGCGACCTCGGACCCATCAAGATCGGGGCCGCGTGGGACCGGCCGGCGCGCGTTCCGACCCTGCCCGGGGCGGCCGTGGCGATCGTGCTGGCGGCGGCCGGCTACCCGGACGCGCCCCATCGCGGCGACCGGATCGACGGGTTGGCCGACGCGGCGTCCATGGGCGCTCTCGTCTTCCATGCCGGGACCGCGTTCGACCCCGACGGCACGATCCGGACCGCCGGCGGCCGCGTCCTGACCATCGTCGGACGTGGTCCGGATGTCGAGGCTGCGCGCGCGTCGGCCGCGGCCGCCGCTGATCGGATCCACGCCCCCGGTCTGCAGCACCGGACCGACATCGGGGTCATCCACGCGGATGCGACGCGATCCGGGCACGCCGCGGCGGCCGTCCGGTGATCCCGCGCTACACGCTCCCGGAGATGGGCGCCATCTGGTCGGACACGGCTCGCTTCGAGGCGATGCTTCGGGTCGAGCTGGCCGTCGCGCGCGCGCAGGCCGCGCGCGGGCAGATCCCGGCCGAGGCGCTGGTCGCGCTCGAGACGAAGTCGCGCGTCGACGTCGCCCGCATCGCCGAGATCGAGCGCACGACCGATCACGACATCATCGCCTTCGTCAGCCAGGTCGCCGAGGCGGTCGGGCCCGACGGTCGCTACCTGCACCTCGGATTGACGAGCAGCGATGTCGTCGACACCGGGCTGGCGCTCCAGCTCCGCGCCGCCGGGGAGCGCCTGCTGCTCGATCTGGACCGTCTGCTGGCGGTCCTCGTGACCCGAGCACGCGCCGAGGCGACGACCGTGATGATGGGCCGGACCCACTCGGTCCACGCCGAGCCGACGACGTTCGGGCTCAAGCTCGCCGGCTGGGCGTTCGAGGTCGAGCGGGGGCACGTTCGCCTGGCGGCAGCGGTCGACGAGATCGGGACGGGCAAGATCTCCGGGCCGGTCGGGACGTATAGCCACCTGGAGCCGGCGATCGAGGCCGAGGTCCTGGGCGCGCTCGGTCTCCACGTCGACCCGGTCAGCACGCAGATCGTCCAGCGCGACCGGCACGCCGCGCTGCTGACCGCGATCGCCATCGTCGGCGGCTCGCTGGAGCGCTTCGCGACCGAGATCCGCAATCTCCAGCACACCGAGATCGGCGAGGTCCAGGAGCCGTTCAAGGTGGGCCAGAAGGGCTCGTCGGCGATGCCCCACAAGCGCAACCCGATCCTGTCCGAGCGGATCGCCGGCCTGGCCCGGCTGCTTCGCGGCTACGCCCACACCGCGCTCGAGGACCAGCCGCTGTGGCACGAGCGCGACATCAGCCACTCGAGCGCGGAGCGGGTGATCCTGCCCGACGCGACGATCGTGCTCGACTACATGCTGGTCAAGGCGACCGGCCTCGTGGACGGTCTCATCGTCCGCTCCGAGCGGATGCGCGAGAACATCGCCCGCGGCCTCGGTCTCCACGCCTCGTCACGCGTCCTCATCGCCCTCGTCGACGAGGCGTCGATGAGCCGCGAGGACGCCTACGCCATCGTCCAGCGGGCGTCACTGCGCGCCGCGGACGAAGGCGCCCCGCTGCGCGACCTGCTGGCCGTCGATCCGACCGTGGCGCAGCGGCTGTCGCTGGCGCGTCTCGATGCCTGCTTCGATGACGCGTCGTTCCTGGAGCACGTCCCCGAGGTCATCTCCCGACTGGACCGCCTGGCCGAGCGGCTCGGCGTCCAGCCGCCACCACAGCCGATGGAGGTCCACGATGGTGCTGGCCGCTGACGCATTCCTGCGCTCGGGCAAGGTGCGCGACCTGTACGCGCTGCCGGACGGTCGGCTGGCACTCGTCGCGTCGGACCGGATCTCCGCCTTCGACGTCGTGCTGCCGACGCCGATCCCCGACAAGGGCAAGGTCCTGACCGGTCTGTCGCGGTTCTGGTTCGAGGCGACCGCCGGGATCGTGCCCAACCACCTGGTCGCGCCCGGGCGGCCGTTCGAGGACGAGCGTCGGGGGAGGGTGATGGTCTGCCGCCCGACAGACGTCATCCCGATCGAGGCCGTCGTGCGCGGCTATCTCGCCGGGTCGGGCTGGAAGGAATACCGGGCGAGCGGCACGGTCTGCGGGGTCGACCTCCCGAGTGGTCTCCGCGAGAGCGACCGTCTGCCCGAGCCGATCTTCACGCCCGCGACCAAGGCCGACCAGGGCGAGCACGACGAGAACATCGCCTTCGAGACGATGGCCGGCCTCGTCGGCGGCGATCTCGCGGCCCGGGTGCGGGCACATGCCCTCGAGCTGTACCGCTACGCAGCGGCCAGGACGGCATCGGTCGGGATCCTGCTGGCCGACACCAAGTTCGAGTTCGGGATCGACCGCGAGACAGGCGAGCTGCTGCTCATCGACGAAGCGCTCACGCCGGACTCCTCGCGGTTCTGGGATGCTTCGACCTACGAGCCCGGCCGTCCGCAGGCCAGCTTCGACAAGCAGTTCGTGCGCGACTGGCTGGAGACCCAGCCGTGGGACAAGACCGACCCGGGGCCGGAGCTGCCGGCCGACGTCGTCGAGGGCACCCGGGCGCGCTACATCGAGGCCTACGAGCGGATCACCGGCGCGAGCTTCGCGCGCTATCTCGAGGAGGACGTCATCGCCCCATGACCAGCTTCCGCTATGCCGTCAACGTCACGCCGAAGCCCGGGATCCTCGATCCGGCCGGGCGCGCCGTCGAGGGGTCGCTCGGCCACCTCGGACTCGAGGGGATCCACGACGTCCGCGTCGGGCGCCGGGTCGAGCTGACCGTCGAGGCCGGCGACGAGACGGCGGCGCGGCCGATGGTCGAGCGACTCGCCGCCGAGCTGCTGTCGAACCCGCTCATCGAGGTCTTCGCCATCGAGCCGCTCGGAGCAGCGTCGCCCGCGGTCGGGGCCGGGGCGGGGGAAGGCTGAGCGTGCCGGTCCGCATCGGCGTCGTCGTCTTCCCGGGCAGCAACTGCGACCGCGACACGGTCCATGCGCTCGAGCTGGCCGGCGCCGAGCCGGTCGTCCTGTGGCACGAGCAGGCCTCGCTCGACGGCGCCGCGGCAGTGGTGCTGCCCGGCGGGTTCGCGTATGGCGACTACCTGCGGGCCGGGGTGATCGCCCGGTTCAGCCCGGTCATGCGCTCGGTGGCGGCGTTCGCGGCCGACGGTGGCCTCGTGCTCGGGATCTGCAACGGCTTCCAGGTGCTGGCCGAGGCGGGGCTCGTCCCCGGGGCCCTCTTGCGAAACGACACCCTGCGCTTCGCTGGCCACGACGTCCGGATCGCCGCAGAGCGGCTCGACACGCCGTTCACGCACGCCCTCGACGCGCGCCGGCCGCTGCGGATGCCGGTGGCGCACGGCGAGGGGCTGTACTACGCCGACGACGCCACGCTCGATGCGCTCGAGCGGGACGGGCAGGTGCTGTTCCGATACGTCGATCCCTCCGGGGCGGCCGCTCTGCCGGGTGATGCGGCCAACCCGAACGGCTCCCTGCGGGCGATCGCCGGGGTCTCGAACCGGGCCGGCAACGTCGCCGGCCTGATGCCGCATCCGGAGCGGGCGTCCGAGACCGTCCTCGGCTCGGACGACGGCTTCGGGATCGTCCGCTCGCTGGTCGACAGCGCGGCGCGCGCCGCCAATCGGTCGGCCGTGGCCGCAGGGTCGCGATGACCGTGGCCGAGCGACCGGTCGAGCCCCTCCATCGCCGCCTGGGCGTGACGGACGAGGAGCTCGGAGCGATCCACGAGCGCCTCGGCGGACGCGACCCGAACGACCTCGAGCTCGCGATGTTCAGCGTCATGTGGAGCGAGCACTGCTCGTACAAGAGCTCGAAGCCGCTGCTGCGCACGCTCCCGACCACCGGCGAGGGTGTCGTCGCCGGCCCGGGCGAAAACGCCGGGGTCATCTCGATCGGCGACGGGCTGGCCGTCGCATTCAAGATCGAGTCGCACAACCACCCTTCGGCGGTCGAGCCGTACCAGGGCGCGGCGACGGGCGTCGGCGGCATCCTGCGCGACATCTTCACGATGGGCGCGCGACCGATCGCCGTCCTCGACGCGCTCCGCTTCGGCGATCCGGCGGACGCGCACACGCGCCATCTCGTCGACGGTGTCGTCCGCGGCGTCGGCGGCTATGGCAACTGCGTCGGCGTCCCCACGGTCGGCGGCGAGCTGGTGTTCGACCCGACCTACGGCGGCAACCCGCTGGTCAACGTCATGGCCATCGGCCTGCTCGAGGAGCGCCGGTTGACCCTGGCCGCCGCGCCTGGGCCGGGCAACCTGGTCGTGCTGTTCGGATCAGCGACCGGGCGCGACGGGATCGGCGGCGCGTCGGTCCTCGCCAGCGCCACCTTCACCGATGACGACCCGTCCAAGCGGCCGTCGGTCCAGGTCGGCGACCCGTTCGCCGAGAAGCTGCTCATCGAGGCGAGCCTCGAGCTGATCGAACGCGGGCTGGTCGAGGGCCTGCAGGACCTCGGTGCGGGCGGCATCACCTGCGCCACGTCGGAGACGGCGGATCGGGCCGGGACCGGGATCGCCGTCGACCTCGACGCCATCCCGCGCCGCGAGCCGGGTCTGGAGCCGTTCGAGGTGATGATCTCCGAGTCGCAGGAGCGGATGTGTGCCGCCGTGCTGCCCGCGAAGTGGGACGCGGTCCGCGAGGTGTGCGAGCGTTGGGGCCTGCCGGTGGCCGTGATCGGTCGGGTCACCACCGACGGCGACATCACGGTCGTGACCGGCGGCCTCGAAGCGGACGGTCGCGCCGCCCCGGGCGCGCGCGAGCTGGCCCGCATCCCGGCCCGCGCGCTGACCAGCGACGCGATCGTCCACCAACGGACCGCCGCCGCCCCGACCCACAGCCGGGGCGTCCCGGTCTCGGGCGCACCCGCGCGGGTCAGCGACCGGCTCCCGGAGCGTGGCATGGATCCCGGCGCGGTCCTCCTCGCCCTGCTCGGCTCCGCCAACCTGGCGTCGCGCCACGCGGTCTTCGAACAGTACGACTCGACGGTCGGCGCGGACACGGTGGCCGGCCCCGGTCGCGGCGCAGCCGTCCTGCGCGTGCGAGGCACCACCAAGGCGCTTGTCGCCACGACGGACGGGAACCAGGCGGTCGGCGCGGTCGATCCGTGGCTCGGCGCCGCGTGGTCGGTCGCCGAGGCGACCCGCAACGTCTCGATCACCGGCGCCCGGCCGCTGGGTGTGACCAACTGCCTCAACTACGGCGACCCGACCCGGCCGGCCGCGTTCTGGCAGCTGTCCGAGGGGGTGCGTGGCGTCGGCGATGCGTGCCGCGCGCTCGGGCTGCCCGTCACCGGCGGCAACGTGTCGCTCTACAACGAGTCGCCGGCCGGGGCCATCGTCCCGACGGCCGAGATCGGCGTGGTCGGTCTGCTCGACGACATCGACACCCTGGTCGGTCCGGCGTTCGATCGCGTCCACGATGCCGTCCTGCTCGTCGGCGAGGTCGTCCCGGGCCTGGTCGGGTCCGCGTATGCCGCGCTGGCGGGCGGCGCGAGCGAGGACGACCCGCCGGCGCTCGACCTCGGGCGCGAAGCCGCCCTCCAGGCATTCGTCCGCGAGGCGATCGCCCGCGGCCTCGTGGCCTCGGCGCAGGACGTCTCGGGCGGTGGTCTCGCCGTTGCGCTCGCCGAATGCGCGATGTGGGGCGGTCTGGGCGCCACGGTCCGCATCGCGGTCGACCATTCGCCGGCGGTGGACCTGTTCGGTGAGAGCCCGTCGCGCCTGGTCGTGACCTGTCGGCCGCGCTATGCGGCCGCGCTCGAGCTCCTGGCCCGCCAGCACGGCCTGCCCGTCGCGACCATCGGCACGGTCGGTGGTGACCGGCTCGTCGTCGAGCTGTCGATGGCCGGTGCGACCGGCACCGTCGAGGACCGCGGCGGCGGGGTCGCCGACGCGCTGGAGGTCCTGCTGCGCGACCTCCGCCACGCCTGGGACCACGGCCTGGCTCGCGCCCTCGGCTGGGAGGGCTGACCGATGTGCGGCGTGTTCGGGGTCGTGCTGCCGGGTGGCGAGCCCAACGAGGCGGCCTCGATCGCCGCGCTCGGCCTGTTCGCTCTCCAGCACCGCGGCCAGGAGTCGGCCGGTCTGGCAGTGAGCGATGGCGAGCAGCTGATGCTCTACAAGGACCTGGGCATGATCAGCTCGGTCCTCGATGAGCGGCGGCTGCCCAGCCTGCGTGGCCAGCTGGCGATCGCCCACTGCCGCTACTCGACGACCGGCTCGACCATCTGGGAGAACGCCCAGCCCACCTACCGCCTCGGTCCACGGCGAGCCCTGGCGATCGGTCACAACGGCAACCTCGTCAACACCCGCGAGCTGCTCGACCAGCTCAGCGGCGGTCGCGCACGGCTCCCCGCCTCGACCGACACGGAGCTCCTGACCGCGCTGCTCGCCGACGAGCCGGCGGCCGACACGGTCGAGGCGTTGGAACGGGTCCTGCCGCGTGTCCGCGGCGCGTACAGCCTCGTGATCCTCGACGAGCGCCGGGTCATCGGGGTGCGCGACCCGTTCGGCTTCCGGCCGCTCGTCCTCGGCCGGCTGCCCCGGGCGAGCGATGGCGGCGCCGATGACGGTCTGTGGCGCGGCGACGATGCCGACGCCGGCTGGTGCCTGTCGTCCGAGACGGCCGCGCTCGACATCGTCGGCGCCGAGTACGTCCGCGACGTCCAGCCCGGCGAGATGGTCATCCTCGAGCGGGGCCAGGCGCCGCGGTCGGTGCGGTTCGCGGCGGCGACGCCCGCGCTGTGCGTGTTCGAGCTGATCTACTTCGCCCGGCCGGACTCGTACATGGAGGGGCGGAACCTGTACGAGGCGCGCCGCCGGATGGGCGTCCAGCTCGCGCTGGAGCATCCCGTCGACGCCGACCTGGTCATGCCCGTCCCCGACACCGGCGCCCCCGCGGCGGCCGGCTACGCCGAGGCGTCCGGGCTGCCGTACCGCGAGGGGATGTACCGCAACCGCTATGCCGGCCGGACGTTCATCCAGCCGTCGGCCGGCCTCCGCCACCGCGGGGTCACCGTCAAGCTCAACCCGTTGCGCGAAGTGGTCAACGGCAAGCGGCTGATCGTCGTCGACGATTCGATCGTGCGGGGCACGACCACGGCACGCATCGTCGAGCTGCTGCGCAAGGCCGGCGCGACCGCGGTCCACGTCCGGATCAGCGCCCCGCCGATCTACCACCCGTGCTTCTACGGCATCGACACGCAGATCGAGACCGAGCTCATCGCGGCGACGCACAGCGAGCCGGAGATCCGCGCGTTCATCGGTGCCGATTCGCTCGGCTATCTGTCGATCCGCGGGGTGCTGGCGGCCCTCGACCTGCCGTACGAGCGGTTCTGCTTCGCCTGCTTCGACGGGCACTACCCGGAGCCCGTGCCGTACGACGCCGCGAGCCGCAAGTTCGTGCTCGAGGAGGCAGTGATCCGCTGATGGCCGGGTCGAAGGGCACCTCCGACCGCACGGCCTACCTGACGTCCGGGGTCGACGTCGCCGCCGGCGAGCAGGCCGTGGACCTGATGCGCGCTCACGTCGAGTCGACCCGACGGCCCGAGGTCGTCGGGGGCCTGGGCGGCTTCGGCGGCGCGATCTCCATCCCGGCCGGCTATCGCGAGCCGCTGCTCGTCGCCTCGACCGACGGTGTCGGGACGAAGACGGCGATCGCGCGCGCGCTCGAGCGTTACGACACCATCGGCGTCGACCTCGTCGCGATGTGCGTCGACGACGTCGTCTGCTGCGGCGCCGAACCGCTCGCGTTCCTCGACTACATCGCGGTCGGCCATGTCGTCCCCGAATGGGTGGCCGAGCTGGTCGGCTCGGTCGCGGCCGGCTGCCGCGACGCGGGCTGCGCCCTCATCGGCGGGGAGACAGCGGAGCACCCCGGGCTGATGGACGAGGACGAGTTCGACGTCTCCGGCTGCTGTCTCGGTGTCGTCGACCGTGGCGACGTCATCGACGGGTCCGCGGTCCGCGTCGGCGACGTCATCCTGGGCCTGGCGGCGTCCGGCCTGCACTCCAATGGCTTCTCGCTCGTCCGGGCGTTGGTGGCACAGTGGGACCTCGACCTGACGGAGCCGTACCAGGTCCGGCTCCGGCGGACGCTCGGTGACGCCGAGGCCGACGCCGCCCTCGCGGTCGCTCCGCACGAGGCGATGGCGACCCTCGGCGACGTGCTGCTGACGCCGACCCGTATCTACGCCCGAGCCGTCCTCGCCGCCCGGGCCGCGGTCCGCGCCACCGGCGCCGACCTGCACGGCCTCGCCCACATCACCGGCGGCGGCCTGCCCGGAAACGTGCCGCGCGTCCTGCCCGACGGCCTCGCCGCGCGTCTCGACCCGAGCCGCTGGTCGATGCCGTCGGTCCAGCGCGTGTTCGGAGCCCTCGGCGGGCTCGACGACGAAGAGGTCCGGGCGACGTTCAACGGCGGTCTCGGGATGGTCGCCGTCCTGCCATCGGCGGCCGTGCCCGCGGCGGTCAAGGCCATCGAGGCGTTCGGGATCCCGGCCACGGTGGTCGGCGAGGTGGTGGACGCCGCCGATGTCGACGGCTCGCGCTATGTCGAGGCGAGCCTCGGAGGCCGGGCGTGACCGGACCCGGCGAGACCGGCGCGGGCTGGCGGATCGCCGTCGGCGTGTCGGGCGCCGGCTCGAACCTGCGGGCGCTCGCCGCCGCGGCCGACCGCGGGGAGATCGGCGGCCGGATCGTCCTCGTCTTCGCCGACCGCGCCTGCCAAGCGCTCGACTGGGCCGCGGAGCAGGGGATCGAGACCGCGCTCATCCCGGGCGGCGACGACGTCACGCTCGCGGCCACGCTCGGGGCCGTCGGCGCGGATGTGGTGGTCCTGGCCGGCTACATGCGGATCGTCGGCCCAGCGGTCCTCGGCGCGTTCCACGGCAGGATCCTCAACACCCACCCATCGCTGCTGCCCGCGTTCCCGGGAGCCGACGCGGTCGCCGACGCACTCACCCACGGGGTGACGGTGACCGGCTGCACGGTCCATCTCGTCGACGCGACGCTCGATGGCGGCCCGATCGTCGCCCAGGAGGCGGTGCAGGTCCTGCCCGGGGACGACGTGGCGTCGCTCCACGACCGGATCCGAGCCGTCGAGCACCGGCTGCTGCCCCGCGCGGTGACCCTGCTCCTCGCCGGTGCCCTCACCGTGGACGGCCGCCACGTGACCGTCGACCTGGACCGCGCGGACGGCCACGTCCCGGTCCCGCGGCGGGCGCTGCTGTCGGTGTCCGACAAGACCGGCATCGTCGAGCTCGGTCGCGGTCTCGTCGCACGCGGGTTCGAGCTCGTGTCGACCGGGCGTACGGCCCGGACGCTGCGCGACGCCGGGCTGCCCGTGACCGACGTGGCTGCGGTGACCGGGTCGCCGGAGATGCTCGACGGGCGGGTCAAGACGCTCCATCCGCGGATCCACGCCGGGCTCCTGGCCGACCGCCGCCTGCGCGAGCACCGACACCAGCTGCTGGCCGCGGCGATCGCGCCGTTCGAGCTCGTCGTCTGCAACCTCTACCCGTTCTCCGATGCGCTGGAGCGGCCCGGCATCACCGTCGACGAGCTCGTCGAGGAGATCGACATCGGCGGACCATCGATGGTCCGGGCGGCGGCCAAGAACCACGCCTCCGTCGCGATCGTGACGTCGCCGTCCCGCTACGGCGAGGTGCTCGGAGCGCTCGACGGCGAGGGCGGTCTCGATGAGCGGCGGCGACGCGCCCTCGCGCTCGAGGCGTTCGCGCACACGGCCGCCTACGACGCCCGGATCGTCGCCGCGCTGCCCGGGCGGATGGTCGCCGCCGGGCTGCTCGACCCGCCCGGCGACCCGTACCCGGCGACGATGACGATCGGTCTGGAGAAGGTCGAGACCCTGCGCTACGGCGAGAACCCGCACCAGCCGGCGGCCCGCTACCGCCGGCCCGGGGCGACGCTCGCGGACGGGCCGTTCGGCGTCGCGCGCGGTCCGCTCCAGGGCAAGTCGCTCTCGTACAACAACGTCCTCGACGCCGCGGCGGCATCGGCGCTCGGGCGCGCCCTGCGCGGCCCCGGGGTCGTCATCGTCAAGCACACCAACCCATGCGGCGCCGCCGAGCGGTCGACGCTGGTCGAGGCCTGGGAGGCCGCCCTCGAGGCCGATCCGGTGAGCGCCTTCGGTGGGGTCGTCGCGCTGACCCGGCCGGTCGACGCCGCGGTCGCCGAGAAGCTGGTCTCGATCTTCCTCGAGATCGTGGTCGCGCCCGCATTCGATGCCGCTGCGCTCGACATCCTGGCGACGAAGCCCAACCTGCGGGTCGTGCTCGACGAGGCGCTCGCCGCTGACGGGGCACCGACCACCCCGGCCGATCCGACCGGCTCCATCCGGACCGCGGGTGGCGCGGTCCTCGTCACGACGCCCGACATCGCGCCCGACGACCCGACCGGCTGGTCCTGCCCGACCCGCCGCGGTCCGACCGAACCCGAGTGGCGCGACCTCGACCTGGCCTGGCGGCTGGTCCGCGGCGTGACCTCGAACGCGATCGTCCTCGTCCACGAGGGCCGGCTGGTCGGGATGGGGAGTGGCCAGACCTCGCGCGTGGACGCGGCCCGGCAGGCCGTCGCCAAGGCCCACGCGATGCTCGGAGCCGATGCGACCGCGGGTGCGGCGTGCGGCTCCGACGCGTTCTTCCCGTTCCCCGACGCGGTCGAGGTCTGCCTCGCCGCCGGCGTCACGGCCTTCGCCCAGCCGGGGGGCTCGGTCCACGACGCCGACGCGGTGGCGGCCGTCGACGCCGCCGGCGCCACGATGGTCATGACCGGCGTCCGGCACTTCCGCCACTGAGCGTCGGCAGCATGGCCTGAGCGTCGCGTATCGGGTACCCTCGCGACACCTGCGTGAGGTTCGGATGGTCTGTTCGGCCTGTGGCACCGAGAACGATGCCGGGCGCCGCTTCTGCGACACCTGTGGCGCCGCGCTCGCGGCCGCCTGCCGCATGTGCGGAGCGTCGAACCGGCCGACGGCCCGGTTCTGCGGTGATTGCGGGACGCCCCTCGACACGGCCGGCGACGGCGCGAGCGCTGCCCCGTCCATCCGACCCGTCCAGATCCAGCCGACCGTGGCTCAAGCCGAGCGTCGCCACGTGTCGGTGCTGTTCGTCGACCTGGTCGGGTACACGACCTTGGCCGACGGCTGGGATCCCGAACAGGCCCGCGACCTCCTGACCCGCTATTTCGAGATCGCCCGGGACATCGTCGCCCGCTATGGCGGGACCATCGAGAAGTTCATCGGCGATGCGGTCATGGCGGTCTGGGGCGCGCCGACGGCGCACGAGGACGATGCGGAGCGCGCCGTGCGAGCGGCGCTCGAGCTCGTCGACCGGGTGCCCGGGCTCGAGCCATCGCTCCGCGCACGAGCGGGCGTGCTGACCGGTGAGGCGGCGGTCACCCTCGGCGCGACCGACCAGGGGATGGTCGCCGGCGACCTGGTCAACACCGCCAGCCGCCTCCAATCGGTCGCACCGCCGGGGGCCGTCCTCGTCGACGAGGCCACCGAACGGACGGCGTCGAAGGCGATCGCCTTCGAGCCGGCGGGCGAGCAGCTGCTCAAGGGCAAGGCGAGCCCGGTCCCCGCCTACCGCGCCATGCGGGTGGTCGCCGAACGCGGCGGCCGCAAGCGGAGCGAGACGCTCGAGGCGCCGTTCACCGGCCGCGACACCGAGCTGCGCCTGCTCAAGGACCTCCACCTCGCGACCGCTCGCGAGCGACGGATCCACCTCGTGTCGCTGACCGGCCAGGCCGGCGTCGGCAAGAGTCGCCTCGCATGGGAGTTCGAGAAGTATCTCGACGGCCTGGTCGACGAGGTCTACTGGAACGTCGGCCGGTCGCCGGCGTACGGCGACGGCGTCACGTTCTGGGCCCTCGGCGAGATGGTCCGGGGTCGAGCCGGTCTGCTGGCGACCGATGACGAACAGACCACCCGGCAGAAGATCGCCGAGTCGGTCGCCACCCTGGTGTCCGACGATGGGGAGCGCCGCTGGGTGGAGGCCGCGCTGCTGGCCCTGCTCGCGGTCGACCCCGCTCCGCCCGGCGGTCGCGAGAGCCTGTTCGCCGCCTGGCGGACCTACTTCGAGCGGCTCGCCACCACCGAGACCGCGGTCCTGCTCTTCGAGGACCTCCATTGGGCCGACCCGGGCCTCCTCGACTTCATCGACCACATGCTCGAGTGGTCGACCGCCGCCCCGATCCTGATCGTCACCCTCGCCCGGCCGGAGCTGCTCGACCGCCGCCCGGCGTGGGGCGCCGGCCGCCGGAACTTCGTCGCGCTGCACCTCGACCCACTCTCGGACGCATCGGTGGGGGAGATGCTCGACGGGCTGGTCGCCGGCCTGCCGGACAGCGCCGCCGAGGCGATCATCCGGCGTGCCGACGGGATCCCACTGTATGCCGTCGAGACGGTCCGGATGCTCGTCGCCGACGACCGGCTCGCAGAACGTGATGGGCGGTACGTCCCCGTCGGCGACCTGGCCCAGCTGGCCGTCCCCGAGTCGCTGCATGCCCTCATCTCGGCTCGACTCGACGCGCTCGACCCGAACGACCGAGCCCTGCTCCAGGACGCGGCGGTGCTCGGCCAGAGCTTCACGCCGTCGGGCCTCGCCGCGGTCGCGGCGACCGATCCAGCCGAGCTCGACTCGCACCTTCGCGGCCTCGTCCGGCGCGAGATCCTCGTCCTGCAGGGCGACCCGCGGTCGCCGGAACGTGGTCAGTACAGCTTCGTCCAGGCGCTCGTCCGCGAGGTCGCCTATTCGACGCTGGCCAAGCGCGACCGCCGCGACCGTCACCTGGCCGCCGCCCGTTTCTTCGAGGCGCTCGGCGACGACGAGCTCGTGGGAGCCCTCGCGGCCCACTACCTGGCCGCGTTCGAGTCGTCCTCGGCGGGCCCGGAGGCGGATGCCGTCGGCGCCCAGGCCCGGATCGCCCTGCGAGCTGCCGCGGAACGGGCGGCCGCGCTCGGCTCCCACGAGCAGGCGGTGACGTTCCTGGACCAGGCCTTGCTGGTGACCGCCGATCCGGGCGAGCAGGCCGACCTCCTCATCCGCACCGGTGAGGCCGCCTGGGCGGCCGGTCGGCATACGCGAGCGCAGGAGCTGCTCCGAGATGCGATCGCCCGGAAGCGCGAGGCGGGGGATCGCACGGGAGAGGCCGCCGCGACCGCAGCGCTCGGTCGGGCGATGCTCGAATCGTTCCGAAGCGAGCAGGCCCTCGCGGTCCTGGCACCCGGGGCGGTCGAATTCCAGGACCTGGCCGAATCCCCGCCCGGGATCGCCCTCCGCGCACAGCTCGCCCGTGCCTACTTCTTCCACGGCGATTCGGTCGAGGCGATCGAGGTGGCCGACCAGGTCCTCCCGAGCTCCGAACGGGAAGACCTGGTGGCCCTCACAGCCGACACGCTGATCACCAAGGGGACCGCGCTGGCCGAGATCGGCCGGGTCCTCGAGGGCAGGGGCGCGATCCAGGCCGGGATCGACATCGCGGAGCGCCAGGGCTGGCCGGCGATCTCGCTGCGTGGCCGGGTCAACCTCACCTATCTCCTCGCCCTGCGTGATCCACGGCAGGCCATGGCCACCGCGAAGGCCGGGTTCGACGATGCTCAACGGCTCGGGATCAGGCCACTGCAGGCCACCCTCCACCAGAATGCGGCGGACTCGGCGGTCCGGGTGGGCGAGTGGGACTGGGCCGTCGGCGTGGTCGAGGGGATCCTTGCGACAGAGCTCGAGCTCGAGGATCGATCGGCCCTCACGAGCGTGCTGCTGACCATCCGCGCTCTGCGCGGCGAGGCGACCGAAGCGGAGATCAGCGCGCACGAGGGAGCGCTCGAGGGGAACGCCGACCGCCAGATCGGCGTCGGGAAGCTCACGCCACGACTTCAGGCCGACTTCGCCGCCGGACGGTGGGACGACATCGAACAACGGTGTCTCGAGCTCCTGTCCCTCGATCGGCTCGGCGGGACTGCGCACCTGTTCCTGGCGGGTCGGGTGTCCGTGCTGCGCTGTGACGGTCCTGCGCTGCGACGTGTCCTCGACCAGCACGACGGTCTGCGGGTGCATGGGCAGGCGATCTCGGTCGAACGGGCCGCGATGCGCGCGGGGCTGGCGGCTCTGTCGGGCCAGACCGCGGACGCTCGTGCCGGCTATCAGGACGTCCTCGAGCGCTGGCGGGAGCTCGGCCTCGACTGGGACGAGGCGATGACCGGTCTCGAGATGGCGACCGTCCTCGACCGCGCCGAACCAGACGTCGCGGCGGCGATCGGCCGATCGATCCAGATCTTCGAGCGCCTTCGCGCCCGGCCGTTCCTCGAGCGGCTCACCACGCAGGACGGTCCCGGGCCCGCCCCGGCTGCAGAGCCCGTCGGACCCATCGCGCTGAGCGCGACCGGCGCCGCCGCAGCCGATCGACGCGTGGCCGGGACGCCGCCGAGCCGTATCGTATGAATCCACGACAGACACCACGACGGGGAGGAGGTCACGATGTCGGATTTCCTGGCGGTCACGTTCGACGGGGCCGATGACGCGGAGGCGGCGCTTCGCTCGATCCGCGGTCTCGAGCACGCCGACAAGGTCGGGCTCGAGGATACCGCGGTCGTCCGCAAGGGCGCCGACGGCACGGTGACCGTGCACAACGAGATGTCCAGCGGGACCGAGACGGGCGCGGTCGTCGGGGCGGTCCTCGGAGGGCTCGTCCTGGCCGTCTTCCCGGTGGCGGGCATCGTCGGAGGAGCAGCGGTCGGCGGGCTGATCGGGCGTGCCTGGAAGGGCGGGATCGACGGGGACTTCGTGAAGGAGGTCTCCGGTGACCTCCCGGCCGGCGGCTCGGCTCTCTTCCTTCAGCTCAAGCCGACGACCGACACCGGCCTGCTGGTCGGCGCACTGGGACAGTTCCATGGCCGGGTCAAGCAGACCTCGCTCGACGACGAGATCGAGAAGGCCATCGACGACTCGATGCGCTGACCGCTTGACGGCCGGCCGGCGCGGCCGAGCGACGGCGCACCGCTCGGAAGCCGGTGGCGCTGCTACCATCGGCGTCCCATGGCCGACCGCCCGCGCTTCTACCTGACCACCTCGATCGCGTATGCGAACAACAAGCCCGGTCTGCACACCCTGTACGAGGTGATCGCGGCCGACGCGATCGCGCGCTGGCACCGGATGGTCGGCCACGACACCCGCTTCCTGACCGGCACCGATGAGCACTCCATCAACATCGCCCAGGCGGCCGTCGACGAGGGCCGGCCGACGCGCGAGTTCGTCGACGAAAAGGTCGCCCTGTTCAAGGAGGCCGAGGCGGCCCTGGCGATCGCGCCCGACCGGTTCATCCGGACGACCGATCCGGACCACATCCGGGCGGCACAGGAGATGGTCCGCCGGGCGCACGCCAATGGCGACATCTATCCCGGCACATACGAGGGCTGGTACTGCCCGAACGAGGGGTTTCGCGCCGCCGGCGACGTCATCGAGACCGACCGCGGGACGATCTGCCCGAACCATCCCGGTGTCCCGCTCCAGTGGCTCACCGAGCGCAACTGGTTCTTCCGGCTGTCGGCCTATCAGGAACGTCTGGAGCGCTATTTCGCCGATCACCCGGACTTCGTCCAGCCCGACTTCCGGCGCAACGAGATGCTCGGCTTCATCCGCGGCGGGCTCGAGGACTTCTCGATCAGCCGCGAGCGCACGCCCGGCGACTGGGGGATCCCGTTCCCGGTCCGCGAGGATGGGACGACGTCGCTGCTGCCTGACGGGTCGTGGGACCTGGCCGCCGGCAAGATCTACGTCTGGTTCGACGCCTTGATCAACTACATCACCGGTGCCGGTTTCCCCGACGATCCGGCCGGCTTCGCCTACTGGTGGCCGGCGGACCTGCACGTCATCGGCAAGGACATCGCCCGCTTCCACACCATCGCCTGGCCGGCCATGCTGTGGAGCGCCGGGCTCGAGGCGCCGCGTCACGTGTGGGTCCACGGCTGGCTGCTGGCGGCCGGCGGCGAGCGGATGAGCAAGAGCCGCGGCAACTTCCTCGATCCGAACGACTTCGTGGCGGCGTTCGGCTCGGACGGCGCGCGCTACGTGGCGTTGCGCGAGGTGCCATTCGATCGGGACGCGGAGGTGAGCTGGGACTCGTTCGTCCGGCGCTACAACGCCGACCTCGCCAACGACTTCGGCAACCTCGTCAACCGGACGGTGTCGATGACCCAGCGCTACCTCGATGGCGAGCGCCCGGCACCGCGCCCGGCGGGGGAGTCGGCGCTCGGTGACGCCTGGGGCGAGGCGCTGCGGGTGTATCGCGAGGCGTTCGAGGCGAACCGGCTGCACGACGCGCTGGCCGAGCTGTGGGCGTACATCGGCGGCGCCAACAAGGTGGTCGACGCCGAACAGCCATGGGTCCTGGCCAAGGCCTGGAAGGCCGGTGACCAAGAGGCGGGGGAGCGGCTGCGTGGCGTCCTCGGCGACCTGGTCGAGGGCTGCCGGCTGGTCGGTCTGGCGGCCGCCCCGTTCCTGCCCGCGACGGCGCCTCGACTGCTCGCGCAGCTCGGATATGCCTACGACTATGCCGATGACGGCACTGGCGGCCCGCCGCTCCTCGCCGAGCTCGAGTGGGCGGCCCATGCCGCGGAGCCGGGACGGCTGACGGCTCCCGAACCGCTCTTCCCGCGGCTCGACGTCGAACAGGCCGAGACGGCCGCATCCTGACCGCATCCCTCGGCCGCGCCGGTCGCGCCGACGATCGCCGGATGGACCGATGCGCCTGATCGACAGCCACTGCCATCTCAACGCCGACCGCTTCGAGGCGGACGCGGACCAGGTGCTCGGCGCGGCGCGGCTGGCCGGTGTCGAGCGGGTCCTCGTGCCCGGCTGGAACGTCGCCTCGTCCGAGCGCGCCCTCGCCTGCGTCGACCGCTTCGGCTGGCTCGACGCCGCGGTCGGCATCCACCCGCACGACGCCGCGAAGGTCGATGACGGCGGCTTCCGGAGGATCGTCGGGTGGGCCCAGGACCCACGGGTCGTTGCCATCGGCGAGACGGGGCTCGACTATGACCGCGTGTTCAGCCCGATCGACGACCAGCTCGCGAACCTGCGGCGCAATCTCCGGCTCGCGCTCGAGACCGGCAAGCCGGCCATCCTCCACTGTCGCTCGGCCGACGGGCGACGCGATGCCCAGGACGCCCTGGTGGGGGAGCTGCGGACGGCGGGCGTCGGCGGCCCCGACTGGGCGGTCGCGTTCGCGGATCGGCCGCCGGCGGTCATCCACTCCTTCTCCGGCCCGGTCGACTACGCGCGGACGATCATCGACCTCGGCCTCGCCGTCAGCTTCTCGGGGCTGGTGTTCCGTCGCGGCGAGGAGGCCTCGGCCGAGGCGGTCGCCCTGGTCCCCGCCGAGCGGCTCCTGATCGAGACCGATTCCCCGTTCCTGGCGCCACCCGGTGCACCACGCTCGCGCAACCAACCCGAATGGGTACGCGTCACAGGGGAATGGGCCGCCGACCAGCGTCGGACGACCATCGATGCGATGGGGCCTCACCTCGTCGCCGCCTACGATCGAACGTTCCCGAGTCCCCGGAGGACCTCATGACCCACGCGACCCGCCGCCTTCCAGCCGTGATCACTGCCTCCCTCGCGCTTGCGTTCGCCGTCGTCGCCTGCACCGGGAGCGCCGCGAGCACAGTCCCATCCGTGGCCGCGACGCCATCGGCGGCACCGACCCTGGCGAGCACGGCGCCGACGACCGGCCCCAGCGCGTCGACGGCCGCGGCGTCGCCGTCGAGCGCCGCCACGTGCACCACGACGTCGGAGACCGATCTCCCGTCGGACCGTCTCACCACCGTCACCGTCACTCCGGGTGCGACGTCGGACCGCCTCGATTTCGTGTTCGGGGACAGCTCGCTGCCAGGTCCGGCGAGTCCGCCGAAGGGCTCGCTCTCGATCGCCCGGCCGCCCTATACGCAGGCAGGCAGTGGCGCCCCGATCGAGATGACCGGTGACAGCGTCGTCCAGCTCGTGTTCACCGGCATGTCGCTCCAGAACGACGCCGGCGAGGAGATGTTCACGGGCCCGACCGAGCTCACGCCGAACCTGCCGGCCCTGCGCAAGGCCGCGCAGTTCGATGCGTCCGAGGGCACCATCGGCTGGTACATCGGCTACGACAAGGGGGGCTGCGTCGTTCTCGGACGTGACGAGAACACGATCACCCTGACCATCGATCACGGGTGAGCGACGGCCCGGGTTGACAGCCCGGTCCCCGGTTCGTTAGTCTCCACTTGGCACTCTCGCAGTGAGAGTGCCAAGCATCGCGAACCGCCGAGTCCGAACGGGCCTGGGTGATCGGCTGGAGGGTCGGACGGGGTTCGACGCGATGCCTCGACAGAGGTTCCGGGGGACATCGCCCACGCGGCCGCACCCGGCCGCCCGATGTCTCACGAGTCCACGCCCCGCGGCCGGCCCTGGCCGTCACAGGAGGTATGCACGTTGGCCAAAGCCACTGCCACCACGACGAAGCTCCGCCCGCTGGGCGATCGCGTCGTCATCAAGCCGAGCGCCCGCGAGGAGATGACCAAGAGCGGCATCGTCCTGCCCGACACGGCCAAGGAGAAGCCCCAGGAAGGCACGATCGTCGCCGCCGGTCCCGGGAAGATCCTCGACGACGGCAAGCGCGAGGCCATGGACGTCAAGACCGGCGACAAGGTCCTGTACGCCAAGTACGCCGGGACCGAGTTCAAGGTGGACGGCGACGAGCTGCTCATCGTCAGCCAGAAGGACATCCTCGCGATCGTCACGGACTGACCCTCGTCGTCCGCGTCCCATCGATCCCGACCCCGCACGTTCCTGGAGGGACATTCGAAATTGGCTAAGCAACTCATCTTCGACGAGACCGCTCGTCGCTCGCTCAAGCGTGGCATCGACAAGCTCGCCGATGCCGTCAAGGTCACGATCGGCCCGAAGGGCCGCAACGTCGTGCTCGACAAGAAGTTCGGCTCGCCGACGATCACCAACGACGGCGTCACCATCGCTCGCGACATCGAGCTCGAAGATCCCTTCGAGAACATGGGCGCGCAGCTGCTCAAGGAAGTCGCGACCAAGACCGACGACGTCGCCGGCGACGGCACGACCACCGCGGTCGTCCTCGGCCAGGCGCTCGTCAGCGAGGGCCTCCGCGTCGTGACCGCCGGCGCCAACCCGATGGTCGTCAAGCGCGGCATCGAGGCCGCCGTCGACGCGGTCGTCGCCGAGATCAAGAAGCAGTCACGGCCGGTCGACAACCGCGAGCAGATCGCGGCGGTCGCCGCCATCAGCGCGGCCGATCCGGAGGTCGGCGAGATCATCGCCGAGGTGATGGACAAGGTCGGCAAGGACGGCGTCATCACCGTCGAGGAGGGCCAGAGCCTCGGCCTCGAGAAGGAATACACCGAGGGGATGCAGTTCGACCGCGGCTACATCTCGGCCTACTTCGTGACCAACCCCGATCGGATGGAGGCGGTCCTCGACAATCCGCTCATCCTCATCACGGACAAGAAGATCTCCAGCGTCGCGGACATGCTCCCGGCGCTCGAGAAGGCGGTCCAGCAGGGCAAGCCCACGCTGATCATCAGCGAGGATGTCGACGGCGAGGCCCTCGCCACGCTGGTCGTCAACAAGCTCCGCGGCACCGTCCAGGTCCTCGCCGTCAAGGCGCCGGGCTTCGGCGACCGGCGCAAGGAGATGCTCCGTGACATCGCCGTCCTGACCGGCGGCACCGTCATCAGCGAGGAGATCGGGCGCAAGCTCGACTCCGTCACCGCCGAGGACTTCGGGTCGGCCCGTCGCGTCGTCGCGACCAAGGACGACACGACCATCGTCGACGGCGACGGCAGCGCGGACCAGATCAAGGGCCGCATGGGCCAGATCAAGGCCCAGATCGAGGACACCACCTCGGACTACGACCGCGAGAAGCTCCAGGAGCGCCTCGCCAAGCTGTCCGGCGGCGTCGCGGTCATCAAGGTCGGCGCGGCCACCGAGGTCGAGCTGAAGGAGAAGAAGCACCGCATCGAGGATGCGCTCTCGACGACCCGCGCGGCCGTCGAGGAGGGCCTCGTCGCCGGCGGCGGCACCACGCTCCTCCAGGCGATCCCCGCGCTCGACAAGATCAAGCTCGAGGGCGACGCCCAGGTCGGCGTCGACATCGTCCGCAAGGCCCTCGAGGCGCCCGCTCGCCAGATCGCCGACAACGCCGGCCAGTCCGGCGAGGTCATCGTCGCGCACGTGAAGGGGCTCAAGCCCGGCAACGGCTACGACGCGCTCAAGGGCGAGTACGGCGACCTGTTCAAGGCCGGCATCGTCGATGCCGCCAAGGTGACCCGCTCCGCGCTGCAGAACGCAGCATCCATCGCGGCCATGGTCCTGACGACGGAGACGCTCGTCACCGACATGCCCGAGAAGGAGAAGGCAGGGGCCGGCGGCGGCCACGACCACAACGGCGGAGGGATGGACTTCTAGTCCGAACCTCGCTCCCCAGCGATCACGAGACCCCCGGCCACGCCGGGGGTCTTTCGATTCGGATGTCGGGCCGGTCTCGCGACTCCCAGGTGGTGAGCCCCGGGAATGGCGGCGTCTGTCGCTCCCGCGAGGCGTCAGCCGGCGGTGAACAGAGGTGCGCCGAGGCGATGGAGGTCGACGTCCACACCCAGCCCCGGGCGGTCCGGGACGGGTCCCCGGCCAGCGCGAGAGCGTGGCTGGTAGCCGGCGACGTGCTCGACCGTCCAGTCGTTCATGTACGAGGCCGCGAACAGCTGCGCCGTCGGAACGCCGGCGGCAAGGTGGCTGACAGCAGCCGTGACCAGGTCGCCGCCCCACGAATCCTCGATGGTGAGGGTCAGCCCGAGCTCGATCGCGGCGTCGCGCATCAGTCGCGCTTTCGTCAGTCCCCCGACGCGGCCGATCTTGAGGTTGACGTGATCCATGGCGTCGAGGGCGACCGCGCGGGCCAGGGTCGGCAGGTCGGTGATGATCTCGTCGAGGACGAACGGGAGCGTGCTCAGGCGGCGGACCGCCAGGCATTCCTCGAGCGTCGGACAGGGTTGTTCGAGCCTCAACCGGTCGAACCCGGCGAGGAGGCGCGCGGCGATGATGGCGTCCTGGCGACGCCAGCCGCCGTTGGCGTCGCCGATGATGGCGTCCTCGGGGCCGGTCACGGCGTGGACGGCCGACACACGGTCCACGTCGCGCTCGGGCCGGTCGCCGAGCTTGAGCTGGAAGTGGTGGATCCCGCCGGCCCGCTCGCGCTCGACGAAGGCGGCCATCTCGTCGGGCGGACCGAGCGGGATCGCGACATACAGCGGCAGCTCCGCCTGCAGCGCGCCGCCGAGGAGAGTGGCGACCGGCAGGCCGGCGATCTTGCCGAGGATGTCCCAGCACGCCACGTCGACGGCGCTCTTTGCGTATTCGTGGCCTCGCAGGGTCGCGTCCATGGCCCTGCCGACCGCGGCCAGGTTCGCCGCGTCCACGCCGATGAGCGCCGGCGCGAGCTCGTGCAGAGCCGCCCGGGCACCCTCGCCGAACGCGGGCAGGTATGTCCGTCCGAGCGGACAGCTTTCCCCGAAGCCCTCGACGCCGCCGCGGGTCGAGACGCGGACGACCGTGCTCGGCAGGACGTTGACGACCCGGCCCGACGACATCACGTAGTCGCCGTGCGCGTAGGTGAGGTCGTAGCCGTACACCTCGACCCGGTCGATGACGGTCGCGCGAACGGCCATCGGCTGCCCTCCTCGGCTCAGCGCCAGACGTACACCGGGCGACGCTCGTCGAGCGCGACCGGGCTGTTGACCGGGATGACGATCTCGATCTGCGGGATCATCGTCCGGCCGATGCGGAACATCTCGACCAGCGTCCCGCGCGGGTCCGCCTGGCCGGAGACGTGGGTCGCGCGGTCGTGCCATTCGTAGCGGATCGCATCCCACAGGCCCTGGCCGGCGTCGAGGCGACCCGGCGCGTGCCAGGCCAGGTTGACCTCGATCGTCCGGACCACCCTGTCACGGGGGAGCAGCGGCACGACGCGCGACAGCAGCTCCAGCCGTCGCGGGATGTTCCCGAGTTCGTCGACCATGAGCTTGAACCTCTCGCCGACCATCCCGCCGGCGACCAGCGTCCCGTCGTCCGCCTCGGCGACACGGTACTGGCGGATCGGCTCGCCGAGCGGCGTCGGCGCGAGCAGCGCTGCGAGTCGCTGAGTGGTCATCCGCGGGTACAGGTCGTAGCCTGCGTAGAAGGTGTCGAGGGATGCGAGCACCGTGTCGAGGTCACGCTGCTCGAGCGCCCGGAACCGGAGGCCGCGCGCGCCTGGCCGGCGCGAGGTGGTCCCGGCGATGACGACGCGGACGGGTCCGAGGATGTTCGTACACCAGCGGCGAGCGGTCGCAAGCGACGCGGCATTGCTCGTCTCGAGGCCGGTGGCGATGATGCCTTCGCCACCGAACCGACGGCGCGCCTCGTCGATCCGCCACGCGGCGAGCCGCGCCCCGAGGCCCAGGCGTCGCACGTCCAGACGGACCTTCAGGTTCTCGAGCTGCGCGGCCGGCCAGGCGCGGCCGCCGATCATGACCTCGTCGGTGAACGCGGTCGCGAAGCCCGCCAGCCCGTCGTCATCGGGAATGGTCGCCACCACCCCGAACAGGGTCGGGTGCTGAGCGAGCAGGGCCTCGTAGATATCGTGCTGGAAGTGCGTCGTCAGGGAGATGCCGGTCGTCGATGCGTCCTCGCGCATGAGCGCGTCGATGGCGGGTCCGTCGCCGGGCTCCATCGGACGGAGGTCGAAGTCGGTCATGGCCGGGACTGTACCCGCGACGCGCCGGCGGGAACAGCCGTCAGGATCGCGTCCGGACCCGTGGCCGGCGGTCCCACGCCCGGGACGTGGCCGGGCGTTCCCGGATCAGCCGTCCCGTCGGCAGACCGGGCAGTGCTCCCCGCCCGACCACGCATGCACCTTGCGGTGCCATTCGTCCTCGCGCTCCCGCTCCTTGGCGCGACGCGCCGAGAGGCAATGCTCGCACTGGTCGCAGGCCGCCTCGGGGAGTCTCCACAGGAGCAGCGCCCCGACCATGATCGCGACCGTCGCAAGCGACAGGAGTTCCATGACGGAAGGCTGCCGCGGGCCGCCCTCCAGACGCCTCAACGACCGCTTCCGGACGATAGCAACGGCATTCTCCTCTCGTGGTCCGTCGGGGCGTTTGACAGGTCCTCGCTCTCACGACGACCCTAGCCACATGATTCGCCGACCCTCGACGATCCCGGCCGTCGTCATCGCCGTCGCCTTCGCGACAGTCATGGCGGCCTGCAACGGGACCTCCAACGCCCCCGTCCTCACGGACCCGACCGCCATCGTCACGGCGGCGCTGACATCGGCCGAGTCGGCCAGGAGCGTCCACCTCGAGCTGGCCGCGAGCGGGACGGCCACCGTGCCACTGCCCATCGCGGGCTCCTCCGGCACGCCGATCGACCTGACGGGAACGACCGCGTCCGCCGACGTGGACCTGGCCAAGAGCGCCGCGAAGGTGACCTTCTCGGTCCCCGCGATGCTCGGGTTCGCCGGTGAGCTGATCGCCGTCGACGGCAAGATGTATGTCAAGACGACCCTCACCGGCCCGCAGTATCAGGAGACGGACATGAGCGGCTCCGTGCCGTCCCCGTCGCAGGCGCCCGGGCTGATCGACAACCTCGGCGACCTGCTGCTCAAGCAGGGCGTGGTCCTGGTCAAGGGCGATGACGTCGCGTGCGGCTCGAAGCAGTGCTACACGGTGACCACGGACCTCGACCCGTCGACGGTCGCCGCCTACGCCTCCGGGTCCATCGCGGGCGTGCCGATCGACCTGTCGGGGGCGACGGTGAAGCTGACGCTCCACGTCGAGAAGGACCTGCCGAACCATCTCGCAGGCGTGACGGCCGACGTGACCACCCCGAGCAACGGCAGCGCGACGATCGATCTGACCTTCTCCAAGTGGGATGAGCCGGTCTCGATCACGGCCCCGCCGGCCGACCAGATCAAGCCCGCCTCGTAAGAGCGGGGTGAGCGGCTCACCTACAATGGGTGGGTGACTCCCACTCGCCGTCGACGGACCGCCGACCCAGCGCTCGACGATGCCGCGGAGGCCACCGGCGGAGCGGGGGGCACGGTGTTCACCGACCTCGCGGACGCGGCTCCGGCCGTCCCCGACGAACCGGCCTGGCTGCGCGACGCGCCCGCCGAGGCCAGGGACCCGGGCGCATCGCAGCCGCCTCCCGATCCGGTCGCACGCGTCGCCGCGCTGAAGGCCCGCGAGGAGCAGATCGTCCGTGCGCTCAACCCCGAGCAGGCGCGTGCCGTGACGACGACCGACGGCCCGCTGCTGATCCTGGCCGGCGCCGGATCGGGCAAGACCCGCGTGCTCGCGCACCGCATCGCCTACCTGGTCAGCATCAGGGACGTCGCGCCGTGGCGGATCCTCGCGGTGACATTCACCAACAGGGCGGCGAAGGAGCTTCGCGAGCGGATCATCAGCCTGGTCGGCGAGGGTGGGCGGGACGTGGTGGCGGGCACGTTCCATTCGCTCGCGGCGCGGGTGCTCCGGGCCGACGGCGAGGCCATCGGCATCGGCCGCCGGTTCGTCATCTACGACACGGACGACCAGACCTCGCTGATGAAGCAGATCCTGCGCGAAGAGGACATGCCGCTCACCGGCGAGTTCCGCCCGAGCGTGGTGCTGGGGGCCATCAGCCGAGCCAAGAACGAGATGCTCGACCCGACGTTCCTGGCACACAACGCGGCCAACCATCGAGAGCGGACCATCGCCCGGCTGGCGACGCGCTACCAGGAGCGGCTGCGCAAGGCGAACGCGCTCGACTTCGACGACCTCCTGCTCGAGGCCGTGCGGCTGTTCGACGAGGCGCCCGACGTGCTGGCGACATACCAGGAGCGCTGGCGCTACCTCCACGTCGACGAGTACCAGGACACGAACCGGGCGCAGTACCTGTGGGTCAAGGCGCTGGCCGCTCGCCATCGCAACCTGTGCGTGGTCGGCGACGACGACCAGTCGATCTACTCGTGGCGGGGCGCCGACCTGCGCAACATCCTCGATTTCGAGCGTGACTGGCCCGACACGGCCGTCGTCAAGCTCGAGCAGAACTACCGCTCGACGCAGCTCATCCTCGACGCCGCGCACGCGGTCGTGTCGCGCAACGCGGCGCGCAAGGACAAGAAGCTGTGGACCGACAACGCCGGCGGCATCCGCATCCAGCGCTTCGAGGCCTACAACGAGGAGGAGGAGGCTGAGTGGATCGCCCGCCAGATCGAGGGCCTGGTCGGCGGCCGGGGGACCGCGCTGACCCGGCGCGCGGACGACGAGGCGACCCGGTTCCGGGCACGCGACATCGCGGTCATGTACCGGATGAACGCGCAGTCCCGGGCGATCGAGGAATCGTTCCTCCGCTACGGGATCCGCTACCAGCTCGTCGGTGGCACGCGGTTCTACTCGCGCCGCGAGGTCAAGGACGCGCTGGCCTACCTGCGGATCCTGCGCTCGGACACCGACAGCGTCAGCTTCGAGCGGATCATCAACGTCCCGGCACGCGGCATCGGCGACAAGACGATCGAGGTCCTGCGCGCCGCGGCGGGTCGGGAGGGCGGCTCGACCTGGGGCGCCATCGAGGCGGCCGCGGCCGGCGAGCTGCCCGCCCTGGCGCCGCGCACACGCAACGCGCTGGCCGAGTTCGCGGCGCTCGTCGGGCGGCTTCGGACGCGGGTCGGCGTGGTGGCACTCCCCGAGCTGCTCGACGAGGCCCTCGAGGCGTCCGGCTATCGGGCGATGCTGGCCGACGGCTCCGAGGACGGCGAGGAGCGCTGGGCCAACCTGCTCGAGCTGCGCGCGGTGACGACCCGGTATGACGACCTTGCGCCCGACGACGCGCTCGACCGGCTGCTCGAGGAGACAGCGCTCGTCGCCGACCAGGATTCGTACGAGGGCGACGCCGACGCGGTGACGCTGATCACGCTCCACGCGGCCAAAGGCCTCGAGTTCCCGGTGGTCTTCATTTCCGGGCTCGAGGAGGGCCTCTTCCCGCACAACCGCGCGCTCGATGACGAGAAGGAGCTCGAGGAGGAGCGCCGGCTCGCCTATGTCGGCATCACCCGCGCCAAGCTCCGGCTCTACCTGTCGCACGCCTGGCGCCGCGCCACGTGGGGGATGGGCCAGGCGACGGTCCCGTCGCGGTTCCTGCTGGAGATCCCGGCCGAGCTGATGGACGGGCCGCAGCTGATCGCCGGCGACGATCGCGACCTGGATCTCGACCTCGTGTTCGGGGCGCGACGGACGAGCCGGTTCGGGACGCCCGTCCGTGGCCAGGGACCGGCCTACCGGCAGGGAAGTGGCCGGCCGGGCGCGCCGGCCGCGGGGGAGACATTCCGGCCGTCGCGTGACCTCGCCGCCAAGCGCGAGGCATACGACGACGGCGCGCGATCCGGCTCGCTCGCTCGCCCGGTCCGGGCGTGGGACGACGACCTGGACGCGGGCCGGGCGTCCGCGGCACCGGCCGCGCCCAGGGCGGTCCGACCGGTCATCCCGGGAGAGCGTCAGTTCCGCGACGGGGACCGCGTCCGGCACGCCCGCTGGGGAGACGGCATCGTCGTGACCAGCAAGCTGACCCGCAGCGACGAGGAGGTCACGGTGGCCTTCAAGGACGCCTCGGTCGGGCGCAAGACGATGCTCGTCAGCCTCGCCAACCTGGACCTCGTCGGGTGACGACCGGGCCCGCCGTCGACCTCACGCGGATCGTGCGGCTCGCCGACTTCGAGCCGTTGGCACGGGCTGCCATCGAACCGGCCGCCTACGACTACATCGCCGGAGGCGCCTGGGACGAGATCACGCTGGCCGACAACGAGGCGGCCTGGCCACGGCGCCGGTTCCGGCCGCGGGTGCTGGTGGACGTCGCGAGCATCGACCCGTCGACGACGCTGCTGGGATCGCCGTCGTCGATGCCCGTGGCCATCGCCCCGATGGCCATCCACGGCCTGGCGCACCCCGAGGCGGAGATCGCGACGGCGCGTGCGGCGGCGGCGGCAGGCGTGCCATTCACGCTCTCGACGATGGCCTCGCGCTCGATCGAGGACGTCGCCGAGGCGGCGCCCGACGGCACCCGGTGGTTCCAGCTGTATGTCCAACGCGAGCCTGACCGATCCCGCGCTCTCGTCGAGCGGGCGGCCGCGGCGGGCTACGAGGCGATCGTGTTCACCGTCGACCTGCCGGTCCTCGGCTATCGGGACCGCGACCGTCGGTCCGGCTTCGAGATGACCTCGCTCGGCAACTTCGTCGATCGGCTGCCGACCCATCGACCGGTCCGAGCGACGTCCGACGTGCCGGCCGAGGACGAGCCCCTCGACGACGCGTCGACGCCGCGGACCCTGACCTGGGCCGACATCGCCGCCATCCGCAGCTGGTCGCCGCTGCCCATCGTCCTCAAGGGCATCCTCACCGCCGAGGACGCGCGGCTCGCGGTCGACCATGGGGTCGACGGCATCGTCGTCAGCAACCACGGCGCTCGCCAGCTCGATCGCGTCCAGGCCGGCATCGATGCCCTCCCGGCGATCGTGGCCGAGGTCCGGGGCGAGGTCGAGGTCTGGGTCGATGGCGGGGTCCGCCGCGGGCTCGACGTCGCGATCGCACTCGCCCTCGGCGCGCGCGGCGTCCTGGTCGGTCGTCCGATGCTGTGGGCGCTCGCCGTCGGCGGCCAGGCGGGCGTCGAACACGCGCTGCGGCTGCTGCGCGAAGAGTTCGAGCTGACCCTGGCGCTCCTCGGGACACCGACCCCGGCGGACATCACGCGCGACCACCTCGTCTGACCGGTCGTCGCAGCGCCGGGCTCATCCATCGGCCCCGAACGGCGACCTCGGCGACACCCGTCCTCCATCGACCGGGACGTGCCGGCCGGGCACCATGGGAACCATCGGCGCGAGGCCTCAGGCCCCGCCGGTCCCCGATCTTCCTGACAGGATGTGCTTCCCATGTTCGACAACGCCCGCATGCTCGACCTGATCGAGCGCGCCCTCCTCGCCGAGCCGATCTGCCCGGTGTGTGGCGCACCGACCGACGTCCGCGATCACGATGGCCGGCTCTGGCTCGAGTGCTCATCAGCCTCGGCCGGCCCACCGGGCGGGATCCTCGCTCGACTCGGAGCGGCCATCCTGCCGCATCCTCGCCGCGTCGTGATCGACCTGCGGGAGCTCCGGGCCGCCTGACCGCCGAGGCTGCGCGGATGCATGCGACCGGCTCGTTCGGTACCCTCGCATCCGTGACCATCCAGCTGCCACCGGTCGATCCCGCGCTCGTCGCGGCCGCGGCCGCGCTCGACATCGCGGCGGCCACCGCGCGCCACGCCGACCTGGCCGCCCGGATCGATCGTGCCAACGAGCTCTACCACGTCGAGGACGCGCCCGAGATCAGCGACGCCGAATACGACCAGCTGTTCCGCGAGCTGGTCGCGCTGGAGACCGCGTACCCCGAGCTGACGACATCCGAGTCGCCGACCCAGCGCGTCGGTGGCACCCCGACCGGCACGTTCGACGAGGTCCGCCACCGTCGACCGATGCTGTCGCTGTCCAACGCGTTCAGCCACGACGAGCTGCGAGCGTTCGACGCGCGCGTCCGCCGCGGGCTGGGCCTGCCCCCGGCGCCCGAGCCCGCACCCGAGCTGCGCTACGTCGCCGAGCTCAAGATCGACGGCCTGGCGATCAGCCTCCGCTATGAGCGCGGCCGGTTCGTCCAGGGCGCGACCCGGGGGGACGGCACGACCGGCGAGGACGTGACCGCGAACCTGCGCACCATCGCGGTCATCCCGGCCCGCCTCGCCGAACCCGTCTCGATCGAGGCGCGCGGCGAAGTGTTCATGCCCAAGGCGGAGTTCAAGCGCATCAACGAGGAGCGCGAGGAGGCGGGCCTGGCGCTGTACGCCAATCCGCGTAACAGCGGCGCGGGCTCGCTTCGCCAGATCGACCCGCAGGTGACGGCCGGCCGCAAGCTGTCGGCCTGGTTCTACCAGCTCGTCGAGGACGACCAGACCGCGACGACCCAGACCGAGGCGCTGGGGCGCCTGGCCGCGCTGGGCTTCCCGGTCAACCCCGACCACGAGCCCGGGCTCGACATCGACGGCGTCATCGCCTTCACCGAGCGCTGGCGCGAGGCCCGCCACCAGCTGCCGTACGAGACCGACGGCGTGGTCGTGAAGGTCGACCGGTTCGACCGCCAGGCACGGCTCGGGATGGTCAGCCGGGCGCCGCGCTGGGCGATCGCCTTCAAGTTCCCGCCCGAGCAGGTCGAGGCGTTCGTCGAGGACATCGTCCCGTACGTCGGGCGGACCGGGACGCTGACGCCGGTCGCGCACATGACCCCGGTCAAGGTCGCGGGGTCCACCGTCGCCCGGGCCACGCTGCACAACCTCGACGAGGTCCGTCGCAAGGACATCCGCATCGGCGACTGGGTCGTGCTCCAGAAGGCCGGCGACGTGATCCCCGAGGTCGTCCGCCCCATCGTCGACCGGCGGACCGGTGCCGAGCGCGCGTTCGAGATGCCCGAGCGCTGCCCGGTCTGCGACACCCCGGTGGTGCAGGATGACGGCGCGGTCCGCATCTACTGTCCGAACCTGTCGTGCCCGGCGCGGGTCGGCCAGGAGTTCGGTCACTTCGCCGGTCGGGGCGGGATGGACATCGAGGGCGCCGGCTGGAAGGTCATCGTCCAGCTCGTCGAGCGCGGCATGGTCAAGCGCCG
>DASYSM010000035.1:0-16491 GCA_036003325.1 Candidatus Limnocylindrales bacterium | reverse complement strand
CCGGCAGCCGCAGCGATCCTCTTGACCCGCCCCGCCAGAAGCCCGCAGCCGTCGGCGGCGGCCGCCTCGATCCGGGCGGTCAGCCGGTCCGCGGTGGCCTGCGGCAGGTCGCCCGCGGTCACGGCCGCGTTGATCGTGGCGATGGCGGCCTGCTTCGCCGCAGGGACGAGCGCCGATGCGTCGACCCCGAGGGCTGCCGCGAACGCCGTGCGGAAGGCCGCACAGTACTCCCCGATCGCCGCGGCGCGCGCCGGGCCCGGGCTCGCGGCCGCGGCCGGGACGACGCGCGACACGGTGGCGGGACGAGCCGGTGCGGCTGCCACGGATCCGATGATCGTCCCGCCGACCAGCGCGGTCGCGACCAGGAGGCCGGCCAGCCCGGCTGTTCGAAGCGTCGGCATCGTGAGGATCCTCGAGCGTCGGGTGGCCCCACCGGCCACGCCATGCGGTCACCATCGGCGCGGCGTGTCAAGAACGTGTGTGGACGGGCTGGCGCCCTTCACGTTTCCTTGATCGCCGCCCGGCTAGGATTGGCGCCGATGGTCGCCCGTGCCCGGATCCTGGTCGTCGAGGACGAGCCCCGCCTGGGCGAGATCCTCCGGCTCTATCTCGAGCGTGACGGCCACGCCGTGACGGTCGTGACCGACGGCCGCGCGGCGATCGCGGCGTTCGACGCCGAGCCGGTCGACCTCGTCGTGCTCGACCTGATGCTTCCGGAGGTCAACGGCGAGGCCGTCCTGACTGCGATCCGGGAGCGGGGCGACACGCCGGTCCTCATCGCGTCGGCCAAGCGCAGCGATCTCGAGCGGATCGCGGGGTTGCGGATGGGGGCCGACGACTACCTGGCCAAGCCGTTCAACCCGCACGAGCTGACCGCGCGGGTGGCAGCCATCCTGCGTCGCAGTCGGCTCGCCGCGACGGGCGTGAGCCCCGGGCTCGCGGGGGTCACGGCCGCGGTCGAGGCAGCGCCTCTGTCGTTCGATTCCGGTCGTCTCGTCGTCGACCAGACGAGCCGGCGCTTCACGCTCGACCGAGGAGGCGGCACGCGACCCGTCGACGGCCGCCTGACGCCGGGTGAGATCGGGCTCCTCGGGGCGCTCGCCCGGCGACCGGGCGCGGTGCTCAGTCGTGACCAGCTGCTCGAGGTCGTCACCCGCCGCCCCGACGAGGTCTACGACCGGGTCATCGACGTCCACGTCGCGAACCTCCGCCGCAAGCTCGGCGACGACGCCGCGCGGCCGTGGCTCATCGAGACGATCCCGCAGATCGGCTACCGCCTGGTGGCCACGCGGGACGACGGGTGAGCGGGCCGGTCTCCGGCGGACCGGCGGTGGCTGCCTCGCCGGCGCGAGGCCGTCGGTCGCTGGCGTGGCGGCTCGGGCTGCTGCTCGGGATCGCCGTCATCGCCGTCCTGCTGCTGGTCGGGGTCGTCGTCAATCGGGTCGTCAGCTCGAGCTACCAGGCCGTGCTCACCGAGCAGCAGCAGCAGCGCCTCGACGACGCCGCCGACACGCTGGCCGACCGGCTGTCGCGCCCGGCCGGACTGGCGCGTGCCCAGGCGCTCGTGACGCGGCTCGCCGATGCGCTCGGGGGCGAGGTCCGGGTCGTCTCGGCGGACGGGACGACGCTGGCCGCATTCGGTCATGCGCCGGATGGGGACGCAGCGACGTACACGACTCCGATCGTCCTCGATGGCACCACCGTGGCGACGCTCGAGGCGGACATCCCGGCCCGGGCCGGCGACCGCGGCTTCCTGCCCGTCTTCAACGCGACCCTGGCGGTCGCCGGGGTGGTCAGCGTTCTCGTGATCGTCCTGCTGTCGACCTCGATCGCGGGGCGTCTGACCCGGCCGTTGCGCGACGTCGCCACCGCCGCCCGCCGGCTGGAGGCGGGCGACGCGACCGCGCGTGCGACCGGCGGCGACGATCGCGAGTCGAGCGAGCTGGCCGAGGCGTTCAATGCGATGGCCGACCGCCTCGAACGCTCGGAGATGCTCCGTCGACGGGCCGCGAGCGATATCGCTCACGATCTGGCCACACCCGCGACCGTCCTCGAATCACAGCTCCAGGCGATGATCGACGGGGTCGTCCCGACCGACAACGCCGGTCTGGAAGCCGCGCGATCTGCTGCAGCGGCCCTCGGCGGCGTGGTGGCCGACATCGACGACCTCGCGCGAGCCGAGGCTGCCCCGCTCCAGGCCCGGCCCGCCGCCGTCGACCTGACGACCGCGATCCCCGACATCGCGCTGGCGGTCGAAGGATCACGGCGCGATCGGTCCGCCCGTCTCGAGGTCGGCGTGGCCCCGGGGACCGTCGCGTGGGCCGATCCCGGCCACCTCGCGCGAGCGGTCCGCAATGTCATCGCCAACGCGCTCGTCCACAGCCCGACCGGCGGGGTCGTTGCCGTCAGTGCGGGTCGCGACGGGAGCGTCGTCCGCATCCGGGTGTCCGACCAGGGTCCGGGGATCGCCCCCGACGACATCGCCCATGTCTTCGAGCGCTTCTACCGTGCCGACACCGCCCGCGCGACGGATCCGGCGACCGGACGCCCGACCGGGCTCGGGCTCGGCCTGACGATCGCCCGCGAACTGCTGGCCGCGAACGGCGGGCGCATCGGCGTCGAGCAGACGGGCCCCGACGGGACGACGTTCGTGCTCGAGGTTCCGGCGGCGGTCTGATCAAGGTGTGTGGGTGGGCGTGGACGTGGACGTGGCGTCGGCGTGTGTGGAGGCGGCGGCAGATGGCTCGCGCGGTGGTGGTGAGCGCGGATCACCGGACTCGAGGCTGAGTACGCCATCTGGAGCCGGACGGGCGCCGGTGGTGACCCGCGGTCACCGATCTCGAGGGAGCCGCCCGCCTGCAGCCGGACCGGCGCCGACGGCCGGACGGCGCCCACGGCCGGACGGCGCCTGCGGCCGGACGGACCGATGGTGACCCGCGGTCACCGATCCGGGGATGAACGCGGCATCTGGAGACGGACGGGCGCCGGTGGTGACCCAAGGTCACCGATCCCGGACCCGACGCGGCGTGCCGAGGCCGAACCGCCGCGATCGGTGACCGACGGTCACCGATTCGGGCCCGAAGAGTGCTGGCGCCGGACAGAACTGCCGAGATCGGTGACCGCGGGTCAACCGTCAAGGCCGCGGCGGCGCGATCGGCCAGAGAACCGCCGAGATCGGTGACCGCGGGTCAACGGTCAAGGCCGCAGCGGCGCGATCAGCCCCACAACCGCCGAGATCGGTGACCGCGGGTCACCACCCGCGGTGGCGCGCCGCGCCCCGGCTCTCCCCGCCGACTCTCCCCGCCGGCTCTCCCCGCCGCTCTCCCCGCCGCCCTCCCCGCCCGATCAGCCTTCGGACTCCTCCCCGTCCGGCTCCATCGGTGCGAGGACCGGCGGCTCGGGCGCCTCGATCTCGGGCAGGAGCTGGCTTCCGGTGATGAGCCGCGTCCCCCGGCCGTGCGTCAGGAAGGTCCACGCCCAGCGGACGAGGACGACGATGCGGTTCGAGAAGCCGATCAGGTAGACGAGGTGGATCCCGAGCCACAGCGCCCACGCCGCGAAGCCGCTCTGGCGCCCGAACGGCCCGAGCCAGCTGATGTTCGTGACCCCCGACAACCGACCGATGACCGCCACATCGCCGTGGTCGCTGTACCGGAACGGCTCGTACGGCCGACCCAGGATGCGACGGCGGATGACCTTCGCGGCGTACCTGCCGCCCTGGATCGCCCCCTGGGCGACGCCCGGGGTCGGGTGGTCGGGCTTCCACGGCTCGACGGCGGCATCGCCCACGACGAAGATCTCGGGATGACCGGGGATGGTCAGGTCGGGCTCGACGACGATCCGACCGGACCGGTCGGTCGGCGCACCGGTCGCCGTTGCGACCGTGCGCGCGAAGCTCGAGGACAGGATGCCCGCGGCCCAGAGGACGGTCCGCGACGGGATGGTGTCGGTCGTGCCGTCGGGGCCCACGACCCGGACGCTCTCGGCGTCGATGTGGACCACGCGCGTCTTCGTCCGGACCTCGACACCCAGACGCTCGAGCTGGCGCTGGGCGGAGGCGGACCGATCCGGAGGGTATGTCGGCAGGATCCGCTCCATCGCCTCGACCAGGATGATCCTTGCCTCGCCCGACCGGATGGACCGGAAGTCGCGGCGGAGCGTGTCGTGGGCGATCTCGCCCAGGGCGCCGGCCAGCTCGACCCCGGTCGGTCCGCCGCCCGCGAGGACGAACGTCATCCAGGCCCGCCGCCGCTCCGGCACGGCCTCGCGTTCGGCGGCCTCGAAGGCGATGAGGATGCGGCGGCGGATCTCGGTCGCGTCCTCGAGGGTCTTGAGGCCGGGCGCGAACATGGCCCACTCGGGATGGTCGAAGTAGCTGTGATGGGCGCCCGTGGCGACGATCAGGGTGTCGTAGGCGATCGGGCCGCCGTCGTTGATGAGGACCTCGCGTCGCTCGAGGTCGATCCCCGTCGCCTCCCCGAGGATGACCGTCGTGTTGCGCTGCTTGCGGAGCACCGAGCGGAGCGGTTGGGCGATGTCTCCGGGCGACAGCGCGCCCGTCGCGACCTGGTACAGCAGCGGCTGGAAGAGATGGAAGTTGCGCCGATCGACGAGGGTCAGGCGGACCTCCGGATCGATGCCCAGGCTGCGCGCCGCGTACAGGCCGGCGAACCCGCCGCCGACGACGACCACGCGATGGGGCAGACGCGCGCCCTCCTGTGTCGAGCTCATGACCCCGAGTCTAACGACGGCTCGCCAGTCAGCCGATGGCGGCTTCGCCGACATGCGCGCCGATGACGTGCTGCGCCAGCTCGGGGAAGCTGCGCGCCACGAACCACACGCCGATCACGCACGCGATGCCCCCCGACACGACCGCGAACTGCGGGGTCGTCAGGGCCGCGACGACGGTCGCCTCGAGATCGCCCAGCCGCGGGCCGCCGGTCACGACCAGGGTGTGGATGGACGTGACCCGGCCACGCAGACCATCGGGCGTCTCGAGCTGAACGAGCGCTGAGCGGAAGACCGCCGAGAAGACGTCGGCAGCACCGGCGATGGCCAGGAACACGAGCGCCAGCGGGAACGAGACGGTCACCAGGCCGAAGGCCGTGATGGCAAGGCCCCAGCCCACGACCGCGAGCAGGATCGCCCGCCCGGTCCGGCGCACCCCCGACACCCAGCCCGACAGCAGCGCGCCGACGAAGGCGCCGACCGCGGGCGCTGCCGCCAGCAGGCCGAACCCGACCGCTCCCGTCCCGAACACGTCGAGCGCGAGGACCGGGAACAGCGCGGTCGGCATCCCGAAGATCATCGCGTCGAGGTCGATCACGAAGCTGCCGAGGATGGCCCGGCGCCTCCGGACGTAGGCCAGACCCTCGTTGATGGCCGCCAGGCCGGGCCGGCTGACCGCGCCGAGCGGCGGCAGCGGAGCGATCGCCAGCAATGCGACGATGGCCGCCAGGAAGCTGACGACGTCGACCGCATAGGCACCGGCAAGCCCGACCGTCGCGATGAGGATGCCGCCGAGCGCCGGCCCCACGATCGAGGCCAGCTGGAAGTTGAGCTGGTTGAGCGCGATCGCGCTCGACAGGCGCTCGGGCGGGACGAGCCGCGGGACCGACGACGCCCGCGCCGGCTGGTCGACGGCGCCAAGACCGGCCGCGGCCGCCGCGATGATGAACAGCAGGATGACCGGCGGCGAGCCCTGCAGGGCCAGCCAGACGAGTGCAAGGCTGCAGGCCGCGAGGGCGGTCTGGGTGAGCAGCAACAGCCGGCGGCGGTCCATGACGTCGGCCAGCGAGCCCGCGCCCAGAGCGAAGACCAGGATCGGCACGAGCTGGAACAGGCTCAGGATCCCGATGGCCAGGGTCGAGCCGGTCAGGACATAGACCTGGTAGGGCAGCGCGATCCGGCTGATCTGGTTGCCCATGCCGCTGACGACCTGGCCCGACCACAGCCAGCGGAAGTCGCGGTCGCGCCGGAGCGGCGCGGTGTCGAGGAACAGGCCACGGACGCGTCGAGCCGCGCCCGGCGATGGCGCCGTCAGGCGCCCGCGTCCGTGGTGTCGCCGGGGGTGTCGGCTCGGAGGCGGACGCGGAGGACCAGGCTGTGACCGTGGGTGGCGAACCGGGTGTCGCCCGGCAGCAGGCCGGTCATGACCGCGAACCGGGCCTCGCCGTCGGGGCCGCGGGTCTCGCGGATGAGGGTGCCGGTCTCGGCCACGACCCCGATGAGCGAGATGGCGGCCGCCCGGACCCGCCATGCCTCCGGATCGGCCGGGCCGACCCAGCGGGCGTCCACCTCAAAGGTGCCGTCGGGCCCCGTCCGCGTGGCGTCGATGGCGAGCGGTCTGCCCGCCAGGTGCTCGGTCAGCCGCGGGAGCAGGTGGGTCTCGGGCGATTCGGCGACCCAGCCGTCGCGATCGGCGACCGCGCGCATGGCGTCGAGCGTCGCGAGGTGGCCGCGCGCCGCCCCGACCCCGATGCCGCGCTCGTCGGGATCCCAGCGTGGGCGGCCCTCGTCGCTCACGAAGCGCTCGCCGAGGCTACTTGTCGCGCTCCGCCCCGGCGAGCACCGCCTGTGCCGCAGCCAGCCTCGCTACCGGGACGCGGAACGGCGAGCACGACACGTAGTCGAGCCCGATCCGCTCGCACTTGTGGATCGACTCCGGGTCGCCGCCGTGCTCGCCGCAGATCCCGAGCTCGATATCGGGGCGGGTCGAGCGACCCTTGTCGACCGCGGTCTTCATCAGTCCGGCGACCGCGTCGTCGAGCGTCTGGAACGGGTTGACCGGCAGGATGCCGTCCTCGACGTACTTGAGCAGGAAGCCACCCTCTGCGTCGTCGCGGCTGTAGCCGAACGTCATCTGGGTCAGGTCGTTGGTGCCGAAGCTGAAGAACGCGGCGTGGTGGGCGATCTCGTCGGCGGTCAGTGCGCCGCGGGGCACCTCGATCATCGTCCCGAACACGTACTCGACGTCGAGCCCGGCGGCGGCCTCGACGGCCTTCGCCTCGGCTTCGAGGAGGTCCTTGGTCGCCTTCAGCTCGTTCACGTGGCCGACCAGCGGGATCATGATCTTGGCCTTCGGATGACCACCCGATGCCTTGACCGCGATGAGCGCGTTGAGGATGGCCCGGGTCTGCACCTTGACGAAGTCCGGGATCATCAGCCCCAGCCGGCAGCCGCGGAGGCCCAGCATCGGGTTCTGCTCGTGCATGCTCTTGATCGTCGCGAGGAGCTGCTTGTCTTCCTCGGAGGCGCCCCCGTGGTCCTCGGCGCGGGTGACCTTGACCAGCTGGTCCTCGAGGTTCGGCAGGAACTCGTGGAGCGGCGGGTCGATCAGGCGGATGACGACCGGCAGGCCGTCCATCGCCCGGAAGATGCCCTCGAAGTCGCCCTGCTGGAGCCGTTCCAGCTTGCCCATCGCCGCGTCGAAGATGGCGACCGCCTCCGCCTCGTCGGCGGTCAGCGTGCCGCCGGCGGCGGTCTTGGCCTTGGCCCGAGTGGCGGCGTTCGCGACCAGGATCGCGCCACGGACGATCTCGAGCCGCTCGCCCTCGCGGAACATGTGCTCGGTCCGGCACAGGCCGATGCCCTGGGCGCCGTAGGTCCGGGCGAGGGCGGCCTCCTCGGGCTTGTCGGCGTTGGTCCAGACCTGCATCCGGCGGACCTCGTCCGCCCAGCCGAGGACGGTCTGGAGGTCCGGCTGGTCCTCGAACCGCGCCGACACGGTCGGCAGCGCGCCGAGGAAGACCTCGCCGGTCGAGCCATCGACGCTGATCCAGTCGCCCTGCGCGAACGTCACACCGTTCGCCTCCGCGGCCGGCCCGGCGTAGTCGATGGTCAGCTCATGACAGCCGGCCACGCACGGTTTGCCGATCTGGCGCGCGACGACCGCGGCGTGCGAGGTGGCCCCGCCGCGGGCGGTCAGGATGCCCTGCGCCACGGCCATCCCGTGAAAATCGTCGGGCGATGTCTCGATCCGGACCAGGACCACGCGCTCGCCGTTGCCGACCCACTCGACCGCGGTGTCGGCATCGAACACCGCCCGGCCGACGGCCGCCCCCGGCGAGGCGTTGAGGCCCTTGGCGATACGTGGCGCCGTCGCCCGGGCACCCGGGTCGAACTGGTCGCGCAGGAGCTGGTCGACGTGGGCGGGCTCGATGCGGCCGAGGGCCTCCTCCTTCGAGATGACGCCCTCGGCGACGAGGTCGGTGGCGATCCGCACGGCGGCCGCGGCGGTCCGCTTGGCGCTCCGCGTCTGGAGCATGTACAGCTTGCCGCGCTCGATCGTGAACTCGAGATCCTGGACGTCGCGGTAGTGCTTCTCGAGCTGCTCACCGATGCGCACGAACTCGCTGTAGACCGCGGGCATGTCGGTCTGCATCTGACTGATCTTGGGGGCCGTCCGGATGCCGGCCACGACGTCCTCGCCCTGGGCGTTGGTCAGGTACTCGCCGTAGAGCACCTTCTCGCCCGTGTTCGGGTCGCGGGTGAAGGCGACACCGGTGCCCGAGTCGTCGCCCATGTTGCCGAACACCATGGTCACGACATTGACCGCGGTGCCGAGGTCATGGGCGATGTGCTGGTTGTTGCGATAGTCCATCGCCCGCTTGCCGAACCAGCTGGCGAACACGGCCTTGATGGCCAGGTCGAGCTGCTCGAGCGGGTCGCTCGGGAACTCGCGGCCCGTGTCGGTGCGGACGATGTCCTTGAACGCGGCCGACAGGTCACGCAGGTCCTCGGCGCTCAGGTCGGTGTCCTGCGCCGCGCCGTGGGCCTGCTTGGCGGCCTCGAGGGCGTGGTCGAATCGCTCGCCCTTCACGTCCATGACGATCCGCCCGAACATCTGGATGAAGCGGCGGTACGCGTCCCAGCCGAAGCGCTCGTTGCCGGTCAGCGCGATCAGCCCGTTGAGGGTCTCCTCGTTGAGCCCGAGATTGAGGACCGTGTCCATCATCCCGGGCATCGAGAACTTGGCGCCCGAGCGGACCGACACGAGCAACGGGTCGGCGGCGTCGCCGAAGCGCTTGGCGGTCAGGCCCTCGATCTCCGTGACGGCCTCCAGGACGTCGTCCCACAGCCCGTCGGGCAGCGTCTCGCCGGCGGTGAAGTAGTCGTTGCACGCCTCGGTCGTGATGGTGAAGCCGGGCGGGACCGGAAGGCCGGCGTTGGTCATCTCGGCCAGGCCGGCGCCCTTGCCGCCGAGCAGGTCGCGCATCGTGGCGTCGCCCTCCGCGTGACCGCCGCCCCAGGCGTAGATGTAGCGCTTCGCCGCGCGGTGGGGACGGTCGGCGGCAGAGGCAGCGGTCTGGGTCATCGGGCGGGTCCTTCCAGGGCGGCGGCCACGCATGGGCGGCCGCGGTCGGGGTCGCAGTCGGTGTCGGAGCGATTGTACCGTCGGACCCGGTCCGACTCCGGTTGCGGCTGGGTAGCGACGGCCTTGACCGCGCACCGACGCGGCGGTGATGCTGCGCGCCGTGAGCATGGCGACCGGTGACCGTGATCCGGGCCCGGACGAGGTCGATCGACTCCTGCGACTGCTGCGCGACGCACCGATCCGGATCGCGGCGGCGACCGACGGCGTGGACCCGGTCCGGCTGCACGAGCGGACGGCCGATGAGCCGTGGTCGGTCAACGACGTCCTGGCCCACGTCCGGGCGGCCGCCGACAACCGCGAGCGCTCCATCGACGCGATGGCGACCGGCCGGCATGCGACCCTGGACTACCGGTCTCCGAGGTCCGAGCTGGCGAGGACGGACTACCTCGACCTGCCGTTCGCAGACAATCTCGCAACGTACCGGACGAAGCGCGCAGGCCTCGTCGAACGACTAGGGGCCCTGCCGATCGACCACTGGGCGCGCGGTTCACTCATCCGCGGCCGGCCCGAGACCGTCGCCACCTACGTCCGCGACCTGGCCGAGCACGACACGGCGCACTGCGGCCAGATCGAGGCCCTCGTCCGGACCGCCCGACTGGCTGACCGCTAGCCCGACAGGCCGCCCAGCAGCCGAAAGACCGGGACCGCGCTGGCGTAGGTGTCGGCGAGGATGTCCGGCAGGTCCGCAGAGGTGGCCTCAGCGTCGGACAGCCGGCGGCCGAACGTGACGTCCTTGAGCTTGAGCAGCTCCGCCCGTGGATGATCCCTGGCGAAGCCCGCCGGCACGCGGCTGAGCGCGTCTCCTCCGACCGAGCCGAACGTCGCGACGAACGTCGGGTCGTCGAGCGCCTCCAACCCGACGCCGCGATCGACCAGGGCCCGCCACGCGGCGAGCCGCTCCCGATCCGGGTGCCACATCCCGCCACCCGCGAAGATCTCGCCGGGCGACAGGTGGAAGTAGCCGCCGGCCTCGGCGTGGCCGTCGATGTACGGGAACGACGCGCCGATGTTGGTCTTGTACGGCGATTTGTCCTTCGAGAACCGGACGTCGCGGTAGATCCGGAACGGCGATCTCGCCGGATCGGCGCTCAGCGGGATGCCGCGCTCGCGGAACCTCTGATCAAGGGCGACGCAGAGCTCCTCGAGCGGGATCTTCAGGAGGCGCTCGTAGTCGGCCTTGCGTGGCTGGAACCAGCTTCGCTCGTTGTTGTCGGCGAGGTCGGCAAGGAACTGGATCGCGTCGGGATCGAACCCGCCGAACACCTGTGTCGCGGTCGTCGCCATCGCGTGTCTCCTGTCGCCTGCCCGACCGGTCCGGGGGGTCGGTCGGACACTCGTCGATCGTACAGCGCGACCGCGCCGATGGACGGCGAGCTAGGCCCGCGTCGCGTGCTCCAATGGTTGGCCGGCTCGTGGGATCGGTCGTGCCTGGACCTGGCTCGCCCAGGTCGCGATCTCCGCGCGGCGGGAGGCCCCCAGCTTCGACAGGATGTGCTCCACGTGGCTGCTCGCCGTCTTGGGCGCGATGCCGAGCGCGTCGGCGATCTCACCGTTGGTCATCCCCTCGCCGACGAGCCGCGCGACCTCGAACTCGCGCGACGTCAGCGGGCGCCAGGGCTCCTCGTCCGACGCATGGCCGCGTGCCATCCGCAGCAGCGTGTCCGCCCGGTCCGTGAGGAGAGGCGACTCCAGCCGCTCGGCCGCCGACCTCGCCTCCACGGCGATCCTGACGGCGTCGGCGAACCGGCTGGTGCGGATCAGGGCGTGCGCCAGATCGAGCCGTGCCCCGGTGGCCTCCCACGCCCGACCGTGCCGGTCCCAGCCGTCGATCGCCGACTCGAGCGCCGTCCGCGCGACGCCGGTCGACCCGTCGGCCAGGGCGACAAGCCCCCGTCCGTGGTCGAGCGCAGCGCCAGTGACTTCCGGGATGGCCTCGAGCCGTCGGGCGCACGCGTCGAGCCAGCCGGCAGCCTCGAGCGGGCGTCCCGCCAGCAGCCCCGCCCGCACGCCCGTCACGACGAACGGCGTCAGGAGCACCCGCTCCCCGACGGCATCCGCACGCGCGAAGGCGTCGCGACAGATGGCGAACGCCCGATCCGGCTCGCCGGCCTGGACGGCGACCTCGGCCAGGCCCCACAGCGGCGGCAGGACCAGCTCGATCTCCTCGCTCGCCAACCCGAAGTCGAGCGCCTCGGTCAGGTCGGCGCCCGCCTCGTCGAGCTCGCCACGCGACATGGACACGTAGCCGAGCGCCCAGCGGGCAGTCGCGGCACCGCGCCGGCAGCCCTTGTCGACGATCGCCTGCCGTGCTCGGCGCCGCGCGTCATCGGGCTCGGCGGCGGCCCACGACACCATGGCCAGGGTCGCCCGCATCACGTGGGCGCAGTGCGACTGCTCGATCGAATCGGCGTAGCGGACGCCTTCCTCGATCCAATGGACGGCGGTCGCGTAGTCGAGAGCGCCGGCGGCGATCGTCGACGCCTCCCGGAACGCTGTCACGCCGGTGGACTCCCAACCCGCGGCGACCGCCGCGTGGGCGACGTCTCCGATGCGGCCGATCCCGTCTCGGACGTGACCATCGAGCCCGTCCGCGAGGCCCGACTTCCAGTCGGCGATCGCTCGCCACTCCGGGTCGCCCAGCTCGCTCCCGTAGGATGCCATCCGGGCCAGCTCGAGACGCGCCTGCGGCAGTCTCCGCGCATCCATCTCGATGAGGGCCCGGGTGAACGACACCTCCGCGCGCGCCGCGAGGACGTCGGGGTCGTCGGCCATGGCGTCGAGTTCGGTCCACAGGTCGTCCGACATCGCCGCGCGTTCGGAGACTGGTCGGCCGTCCCGTCGCCACACGGTCAGGACGTTGGTGAACGCGACGATCGCGCGCGCCGGCCTGCCGGCGTCGCGATAGGCGAGCGCCGCCTGTCGCGACATCGATTGCGCGATCTCGTGTTCCTCGATCGAATTCGCCTGCTCGGCGCAGGCCTCGAGGATCGAGGCTCGCTCGGTCGGGTCGAGGTCGTCGGGCATGTTGTCGACGGCCCGCCGGTAGAGCTCGAAGGCCTCGCGCCGGGCGGACAGCCGGGACGCTTCGCGGGCCCCCGAGAGAGCTGCGTCGAACGCCTGGCGGTGCAGGCCGGCACGTTCGTAATGGACCGACGCATGGATCTCGGACGCCCCCTCGAGCCGCGCACCGAACTCGCCGGCACGCGCGTGGTACCGGCGACGCTCCGAATGCGGGATGGTGCGATACAGCGCGTCGCGCAGCAGCTGATGGCGGAAGTCGTACAGCCCCCGCAGGCCGGGTGGGTCGAGGACGAACTGGTCGACCAGCTCCTGCAGCGGCGCCTCGATCGCGCTCGGCGGGACGTCCATGATCCCGGCCAGCACGTCCGGCACGAAGCAGCGGCCGATGACGGCTCCGGCCCGGGCGGTCGCCTGCGCCTCGGGGCTGAGCGTCGCGATCCGGGCGATGATCGCGTCCTCGATCGTCTCGGGGACACCTGCTTCGCGGATGGCCGTCCCATCGGCTCGGGCCTCGGCGCCGAGCGCCCCGAGCAGCTCCTCGATGTGGAGCGGGATACCGTCGGTCCGCTCGTAGACCGCGGCCGCGACGTCGCGCGGCGCCGGCAGCCCGGTGTCGAGGATGAGCGTGGTGACCAGCGCCGTCTGGGCTGCGTCGAGCGGGGCGAGCCGGACCTCCTCGGCGATGCGCTGGGTGATGAGCCGGGCACGCCACTGCCGGAGGCTGGTCCCGCGCGGCACGTCCTCGGTCCGATAGTCGCCGGTCAGCAGCAATGATCGGTCACGCGAGCGTCGGGCGAGCTCGGCGATGATCTCGAGGCTCACGTCGTCGGTCCATTGCAGGTCCTCGAAGCTCAGCATCGTCGGGCCCGGGAGGCCGCCGAGGATCAGCTCCACGGTCTCCATCACCAGCCGGCGGCGCTGGGCGTGCTCGGCGGCGAGCACCGCCTCGTCGAGGTCGAGCAGGGCCGCGCCGAGTGCCGCGAAGGCGGGCATCCGGACCATCGAGCGGGCGAGGTCGAGGATCGACGCGGCTGGCACGTCATGATCCTGCGGCGCCACGGCGCCTCCGACGGCGACGAACCCGCGCGCCTCGGCCTTGCGCTCGATCGCCCCGAGGAGGCGTGTCTTGCCGATGCCGGCCTGGCCGGCCAGCAGCAGGAACTGCCCATGCCCGGCGAGGACGTCGTCGAGGCGGCGGTCGCTCAGCTCGAGCAGATCGTCCCGCCCGATGAGCAACGGGCAGCGGACGGCGCGCGGCGGATGGCCCATGCCCGGAGTGTAGGCCACCCTCCCGGCGGGTCATCGGTCATTCGACCGATGACGACGGCGCCACCCGACCCGAGTCTGGAGTCGAGACGGCGGTCCGGACGGGCCGGCCACCAAGGAGATCGCGATGTCGAGATTCATGGACGTGCATTCGGGCTTCTTCGGGGTGAGCGCCGAGCAGCTCGCGGAGGCGCATGGACGCGACCTCGCGATCGAGGCCGAGGAGGGCGTCCACTTCGAGCACGCCTGGCTCGACCCCGACGCCGGCAAGGTCTTCTGCCTGGCGACCGGGCCGTCGCGCGAGTCCGTGCTGCGGATCCATGAACGAGCCGGTCACCCGACCCCCGAGATCTACGAGCTCCCCATCGAGGTCTGAGCGTTCCACGTCATCAAGGAGGCAGAGAACATCGAGATGAACGAGTCCATCGCACCACGTCCGGCCAGGCGCTGGCCGCTGGTGATCGGCGCAGCCATCGTGGCCCTCACCATCTTCGCCATCCCCGTCACGGCCACGTCCGACGGGCAATCGGCGGTGGCGGCCGCCCGGGCGGCGACCGCCCGCTTCCATGACCTCGACGCGGCCAAGGCCGCCGGGTACGCGGTCCGCGTCGCAGACCTCAACGGCATCACCTGCATCGACAATCCGGGAACGGGCGCCATGGGCGTCCATTACCTGGACCCGAACCTCGTCCCGGAGCTCGGCGATCCGTCGGCACCGGCCGCGGTCGAGGCCGCCACGCCCGAGCTCCTCGTCTTCGCGCCGGGCTCCGGCGACACGGAACGACTGGTCGCGCTCGAATACCTGACCATCAAGGCCAGCTGGGACGCGCAGCACGCCGGGCCGCCGTCGCTCTTCGGTCAGACGTTCAACGAGACCCCGGCCGGCAACAGGTACGGTCTGCCGGCGTTCTACAGCCTGCATGCCTGGATCTGGGATCCGAACCCCTCCGACCTGTTCTCCCCGTGGAACCCGCGGGTGACCTGCCCGTAAGCCGGCGTCGATCAGCAGTTCCCGAGGGCGGACGCCGTCGCACCGATCTCCCCGCCGGTGTTCCCCTCCCCATCGAAGCCCGGAGCGCGAGTGCTCCGGGCTTCGGCTCGTCCGGCCGGGTCGCGCACGGCCACGGGCCGCCCGCGCCGCCGGGTACCATCCACCCATGACTGACCTTGCCATCGACCAGCGGGTCATCGAACCCGACGCGCCGCAGTACAACGCCCGGCTGATCCGCCGGGTCGACGAGAACGACTCGCTGGCCTACTTCTGGGTGAAGTTCGACGGCGAGCCCACCCCGTTCGAAGCCGGCCAGTACATGACCATCGGCGTGATGGTCGACGGCCGGATCGTCCAGCGGCCGTATTCGGTGGCCTCTCCACCAGCGGTCGCCGGGAGCGAGGGCTACGAGCTCTACGTCCGGCTCGTCCAGGGCGGCACGTTCACGCCCCTCCTGTGGCGGATGGAGATCGGCCAGGGGATGCGGATGATCGGCCCGAAGGGCAAGTTCATGCTGCTGCCCGACGACGACCGGACCCACATCTTCATCTCGTCGGGAACGGGCAACGCGCCGTTCGTCTCGATGATGCGCCAGCTCGAGCTCGACGGCCGCCCGCGGCGGGTCGTCTTCCTCAACGGCGTGTCCTACGCCGACGAGCTCGGCTACCGGGCGCGGCTCGAGGACTGGCAGTCGTCGGGCAGCTACCCGGTCAGCTACATCCCGACCGTGTCGCGTCCGACCGATCCGCGCAACGCGGGCTGGATGGGCCGGACCGGCCGGGTCGAGACGATCCTCGAGCCGGTGCTCGACGAGCTCGGTCTGAGCCCCGCCGATTCGATCGCCTACATCTGCGGCAACCCGGACATGATCCTGTCGGCGGAGGCGACGCTTCTGGCGCGTGGCTATCCCGAGGACCAGGTCCACAAGGAGCTGTACTGGCCCAAGGGCAAGGAGCCGCGCGGGGTCGCCGGCGCGGACCTGGCCGCCGCGATCGAGGCGGCCGAGGCCAACGCCGACGAGTAGGCGGCCTGCGCCGGTCGCTCAGCGGTTGCGGTCGGCCCGGACGAACAGGATCGTGCCGACGATGGTGAACACGAGGAAGAAGCCCACCGTGATCGCCAGGTCGAGCATCGGCGGGTGCAGGACCGCGGCCGCGTACTCGGGCTTGCCCCAGTAGTAGATGTTCCGGGCCAGATCGATCGAATAGGTCATCGGGATGATCCGGGAGAGCACGCCCAGGATGCCGCTCGAGGCCGCCACCGGGATGAGCGCCCCGGACAGGAACATCTGCGGGAAGATCAGCAACGGGACGGCGACCGCGACGGTCCGCGGCTCCTGGGTCAACCCGATCAGGAAGACGCCGAGCGCACCGCCGGCCAGGGCCAGCACCGGGGTCAGCGCGATCACCCGCAGGAGGTCCCCCGCGTTCATCGGGATCTGCATGATCACGATCATCGCCACGATGCCGACCAGCGAGAACATCGCCGCGACGCCCGACCCGACGAGCTTTCCGAGGAGCACGGCGTAGCGCGAGATCGGCGCCACGAACAGCTCGGCGGTGAAGTCGTTGTCGCGTTCCTCGACGAGATTGGTGACACCGGTGATGGTGCCCTGGTACATCGAGTTGGCGACCATCCCGATGAGCATGAACGGCAGATAGGCATACGGCAGGGCGCCCGACAGGTTCTGGCTGATGCTGCCGCCGAGGATGCCGATGAACAGGATCGGGAAGATGACCGTGAACGCGATCGACAGCGGACTCTTGACCGCGCGCAGGATCTCGCGCCAGGCGATGGCGAAGACCGCGTTGAGATCGCGGCCGAGGCTGGCTCGGCG
>DASYSM010000034.1:0-12200 GCA_036003325.1 Candidatus Limnocylindrales bacterium | reverse complement strand
GACGTTGTCCCGGTAGTACCGCGACGGGTCGGCGATCGATTCACCCACCTGCGAACGCGCGGCGCAATGGAGGATGGCCTCGATCCGTTCGGTGTCGAGCAGTCGGGCGAGCGAGTCGCGGTCTCCGTATGACGCGACATGGAGGCGGGCGCCCGCGGGGACCGCGGCGCGATGACCGGTGGTCAGGTCGTCGAGGACGACCACCTCGTGGCCTGCGGCGATGAGAGCCTCACTGGAGACAGAGCCGACGTAGCCGGCGCCGCCGGTGACCAGGATCCGCGTCATGGCCGACGGGTCTGTCGCGCACGGACGGTCATCCGCGTCGGAACAACCGATCCAGGAACGACCGGCGTGTCGGTTGCGGCGGCTCCCATGCGTCGTCGAGCGGAGCACCTTCGCGCGGGTCAGCGATGACTTCCAGCTCGGGTTGGGTATCGGTCGCCGCCTCCGACACTGCGGCAGCCCCTGGCTCGGGCGCGATCTCGCGCTCGGCCGCGACTTCGGGCGCGGCAGTCGCGTCGGGCTCAGCCACGACTTCAGTCTCGGGCTCGGCGGCGCCTTCGGGCTCGGCGGCGAGTTCGGGTTCGGCATCGGTCTCGGGCTCGGCATCGGCCACCTCGGCCTCCCCCGCGACCTCGGGCTCGGCCGCCAACTCGGCCGCGACCTCGGGCTCGGCCGCGACTTCGGGCTCGACGCCCAACTCGGCCTCCGGCGAGACCTCGGGCTCCGCCGCGACTTCGGGCTCCGCCGTGCCATCGGGCTCCGCCGCGACCTCGGGCTCGGACGCGCCATCGGGCTCCGCCGCGACCTCGGGCTCGACGGCCTCCTCGGCCTCCGCCGCGACGTCGGGCTCGGCCGCGTCATCGGCCTCCTCCGCGACGTCAGGCTCGACGGCCACCTCGGCCTCCGGCGTGACCTCGCCTGCGACCTCGGCGGACGAGCCTTCGGCGCCGGCATCGTCGCCGGCTTCGGACTCGGCCGCAGTCATCGCCACGACCGAACCCTCGACGTCATCGTCGTGGACCCGGTAATCGATGATCTCTTCGAGGCGGGCGACCATCCGTTGGGCCGCCACATTCTCGGGGTCGATCGCGTAGGCCTTCCGCGCCAGCTTGAGTGCGCCTTCATCGTCGCCGCGGTCGAGCGTCACCCGCGCCAGCCCGACGACCGCGATCGAATTCCGCGGGTCGGCCCGGGCGACCTGCCGGTAGAGGGTCTCGGCGCGGTCGAGGAGCCCGACCGACAGCGCGCGCTCTGCCTGCAGGAGCAGTTCGATCATCGGTCCTCCGTGAGCATTGCCTGGGCCAGGAGCAGCAGCGTCGGCCGGTCATTGAGCGCCGGGTCCACGATGACGCGCTCCAGGAGCTCGTCAAGCATGCGCCCCACGAGGGGTCCTTGTTCCATCCCGAGCTCGGCCATCAGATCGGAGCCATCCACAGCGAGCCCGCGGAGGTCCAGGGCGACGTCGGCGGCCAGCTGCGCAGCGATGCGCTCCCGGAGCTCGTCGAGCCGACCGGCCGATCGTGGCAGCCCTGAGCCGACGTTGTCCGCCTCGCGCAGCTCGAGCAGCTCCTCGAGCGCACCGTCGCCCAGCGCACCGAGGCGACCGATGAAGCGACGGACGGCAGCGTCCGACCACGTCGGCTCATAGCTGAACATGTGGAGGCGGACCAGGTCGACCACCCGATCGCGCACGCCGCGCGGCTCGTGGAGGCGGTCGAGGAGCTCCCCGGCGAGCTCGGCGCCGACGACGTCATGACCGAGGAAGTGTCCGTCCGAGAAGGTCGCCGGCTTGCCGATGTCGTGGAGCAGGGCGGCCAGCCGCACGACCGGCCGCGACGGTGCGGCCGCGTCGACGGATCGGAGCGTGTGGTCCCACAGGTCCTCGCCCGGGACCTTGTTCTGCGGGATCCCGCGCTGCGCCGCAAGCTCCGGCGAGATCGGCGCGAGGAGATCCGTGTCGCTCATCAGCCGCAGGCCGACCGACGGCTCGGGTGCCCCGAGCAGCTTGTCGATCTCGGCGGCGATCCGCTCGCCGGACAGGTGGGCGACCAGCCCCGCGCGTCCCTGCATCCCGGCCAGCGTCTCCGCCTCGACGCCGAAGCCGAGGGTCGCCGCCAGGCGGACCGCGCGGATCATCCGCAGGGCGTCCTCCTCGAACCGTTCCCGCGGGTCGCCGACCGCCCGCAGGACGCCCGCCCGGATGTCGAGGATGCCGGCGTACGGGTCGATGAAGGTCGGTGTCTCGCCGGGGCGGGCACCCCACGCCATCGCGTTGACCGTGAAGTCACGGCGGGCGAGGTCGACCTCGATGGTGTCGCCGAACTCGACCCGCTCGGGCCGACGGTGGTCGGCGTAGTCGAGGTCGGTCCGGAAGGTGGTGATCTCGAAGGTCTCGCCATCGCGGCGGACCGCGACGGTGCCGAACCGGTTCTCGTAGATGGCGCCCGGGAACAGTTCGACGAGGCGCTCCGGACGAGCGTCGGTGGCGAGGTCCCAGTCGGCGGGTCGGCGGTCGAGCACCAGGTCGCGCAGCGATCCGCCGACCACGTAGGCGGCGTGACCGGACGTCCACAGCGACCCGAGCAGTCCCGCGACGGCGCTCGGGACCGCGCTCTCGATGGCGGCCGGCGGCCCCGTCAGTTGCGACCCAGGAAGAGGTACGAGCGCCACGCTTCGTTGTGGGCGTCGGCGAGGTACGGGGTGAACAGGGAGTAGATGTCGCTGCGCGGTTCGAACGGTGGCCGGAGCAGCCGCAGTCGCGCCTCGTCGAGGGTCTTGCCACCCTTGCGGTGGTTGCACGGCTTGCACGCCGCGACGAGGTTCTCCCAGGTGTGACCGCCGCCGCGGTGGCGCGGCACGATATGGTCGAGCGTCAGGTCGTGCGACTGCCGGCCGCAGTACTGGCAGGTGTGCCGATCGCGGGCGAAGACCTCGCGACGTGACAGCTTGACCCGCGGCCGCGGTCGCCGGATCTGGTACTGGAGGCGGATGACGGAGGGCGCACGATATTCCGTCCGCGGCGTCCGGATCACCTGGTGGTCGTATTCGATCACTTCGGCCTTCTCCCCGAAGACGAGGCGGAAGGCGCGAGGCAGGTTGCAGACGTTGAGCGGCTCGTAGTTCTGGTTCAGAACGAGTACGACACCGTCCATTTGGCCGGACGATAGCAGAACGTCCGGAACGTGCTGCGGTGAGCGGATCCGCTCGCGTTGACCCTCGGTCACCGATTCCGACGGGACGGCCCCCGAGGACGCTCCGACCGGCACGTCTGTTGACCGGCGGTCACCGATCCGAACGGAAACGAGCGCGGAAGGAAGCCATCGCGGCTGCACGTTGACCGCCGGTCACCGCCGGGGGCCTGTTGTGCCGCGATCGCGCCACAACGTCCCTGAATCGGTGACCGCCGGTCACCGCCGGGGGCCGTGCACGCGGCGAAGGCGCCCCAACGTCCTGAATCGGTGACCGCCGGTCACCGCGGCGACGGCGCGGCGGCCGCTGACGACGAAACGCTCTCGGCCCCGCCCCGACCCCCCCGGCCACCCGGATCAGCGCTCGATCGTGGCTTCCACCCGGCCCGTCTCGATCGCCTCCGTGAGCACAGCGTGATCGCGCTCGGCCTGGTCCGCATAGCTGGCCGCGAAGTCCGCGATGGCATCGTCGAACGCCCGGCTTGTCCCGAGGTACGCGGAGATCACCACCGCGTCCCCGGTTCGCGCGTGCGCCCGTGCGAGCGCCCACGCACACAGCGCTGCGTAGCGCGTCAGCCCGACGGCGTCCATGAGCTCGGGATCGCCCGAGCCCTTCTTGTCCCACAGCTGTCTGACGTAGTACTGGCGACCGGTGACCGGCCCCTCGGACCAGCCCAGGAACCCGTCGCTCGCCGACTGCGTGAGTCGCTGTCCGGAGACGACGCGGAGGCCGTGATGCGGCAGGGCGGACGCTCCCATATACGGCTCGAGGACCGACGGCCCGGCCTCCTTGATCTGGAGGACGATGAAGTCGCCGGCGGGATGCTCCGGGCCTTCGAACAGGGCCACCCAGCAGTACGTGCCCACGCTCCCGACCCCGACCGCCTTGCGCGCGACGTCGACCAGCTCGAACCGGTCGAACACGTGGCGCTGGTCGTCCGGCAGCGAGGCGCGATAGCCTTCGCGGGCACCCTGGGCCTGGTCCATGTCGAAGCCCGCGTCATCGAACCGGACGATGAGCGGCGGGGCGACCACGAATCGCTGGTGGCCGTCCACCAGCTCGGTCAGCTTCTCGACCGCCCGGGCGTGCGTCTTGCGGTGGACGCGGGCGAGATGACGGGTGACCCGCGTCCGATAGCGCTTCGGGAAATGCGCGACGACGTCGTCGATGGTGATCGACGAGTGCCACATGTCGAGCGTCGCCAGCTCGGCGAACGCCCGCATCCGCTCGCGGTATTCGCGCACGACCAGCGACACCATGGCCCGTCGTTCGGCCCGATCCGGGACGCGCCCGCGGGCCACCAGATCGATGCTTGCCGCCAGCCGCTTGACGTCCCACTCCCAGGCGCCGGGCAGCGTCTCGTCGAAGTCGTTGATGTCGAACACGACCCGTCGCTCCGGGGTGGCGAACTCGCCGAAGTTGCTGATGTGCGCATCGCCGCACGCCTGGACGCGCAGCCCTGTGACGGGCGTGTCGGCCAGATCGGCGGCCATGACCGCGGCGGCTCCCCGGTAGAAGGCGAACGGCGACGCGGCCATCCGGCCGAAGCGGTAGGGGATGAGCTCGGGCACGCGTTCCATGTTGGTTGCATCCACGATCGCCAGCGGGTCGCGTCCGGCGGCCGGCGTGAATGCGGCGTGTGACGACCTGGGCACGCTGGCACGCAGGCTCCGGCCCCGCTCGATGCGCTGGGCGCGTGTCTCGCTCATCGGAAGGTCGGAGCCCCGGTCGCCGGGTCCCAGCCGCCGGCCTGCCCGACCTTGGTCGCGAGCGGCCGACCGAGCGCATCTGCGATGAACCGCGCGGCGGCGAGGACGCCATCGAGGGCGACACCCGATTCCCAGCCGGAGGCGTCCAGGAAATACACGAGATCCTCCGTGGCGAGATTGCCCGCGGCGCCCGGTGCGTAGGGGCAGCCGCCCGTGCCGCCGGCCGATGAGTCGAAGCAACGGACGCCGGCGGCGAGCCCGGCCGCGACATTGGCGAGCGCCGTCCCGCGTGTGTCGTGGAAGTGGTAGGCAGTCTGCGCAGGCGGGATCCCGGCGTCGACCGCCAGCGCGCTGAGCGTGGCGACCTGGTCCGGCACGCCGACGCCGATGGTGTCGCCGAAGCAGACCTCGTCGACGCCGAGCTCGAGCAGGCGGAGCGCGACCTCCACGGCGCGTCCGAGGTCGACACGACCGGTGTAGGGGCAGCCGAACGCGGTCGAGACGTAGCCGCGCCGCCACCAGCCGAGCTCGTCGGCGCGAGCCAGCACGGGCGCGAACGCCGCCAGCGACTCCGCGACGGTCATCCCGATGTTGGCCGAGGTGAAGGCATCGGTCGTGGCCGTGAAGACCGCGAGCGCGTCGGCGCCGGCTGCCTCCGCCCGGGCCAGGCCGCGGACATTGGGGACGAGGACCGGGTAGCGGACGCCCTCGACGCGCTCGATGCCGGTCAGCAGCTCGTCGGCGTCGGCCAGCTGCGGGATGGCCCGTGGCGCCACGAAGCTGGTTGCCTCGATCTCGCGCAGGCCGGCCGCCGCGAGCAGGGCGATGAAGGTCGCCTTGGTCGCCGTCGGGATCGGCGATGCCTCGTTCTGGAGGCCGTCGCGCGGGCCGACCTCGTAGATGCGGACGTGGTCGGTCATCGTCCGGTCAAGGGGCGGTCACCGCGCCGGCGCCTGACGCTCCGGGTCAGCCGAGCGGCGGGTCCATCGCCCGCTCGATGCGGGCGATCTCGACCTCGATCCGCCCGAGCAGGTCGATCGCGGCGACGTGCTCCGGGCTGCCATGCGCGGCCGCGTTCCGGGTCCGGCGTGTCTCGCGGTGCAGGGCGAGCAGCTCGTCGCGCGTCTGCGGCAGCGGCTGGGTCGCCGTCTCGTGATGGGTCATCGGTTCCTCCGGTCGAACGTCGCTGAGCGTACCCGAACCCGCGCCGTCAGGGTTCGATCGTGGCGAGGCGTTGGCCGCGAGTCACCTGGTCGGACGGCGCGACGAGCAGCTCCCCGAGGTGGCCGGCGATCGTCGCGACGACCGCGTGCTCCATCTTCATCGCCTCGAGCGTGACGATCGGATCGCCGGGCACGACGGCATCGCCGATCGCCGCGTGGACCGCCAGGACCGCGCCGGGCATCGGCGCGACGACGTCGACGGGCCCGATCGTGCCGCTGACCCCGTGCGCCACGGACGCGCGGGCTGCGGCATCCACGTCGGGCGCCGGAGCGAGCCGGAACGCGACGCTCCGTCCGGCCAGGTCCAGATGGACGGTATCGCCGACGCGGACGAGCTCGTCCACCTCGGATCCGCCCGGCGCGGGGTCGGCCGCGACGAGGCGATGCTGGCCTTCGGTCTCGAGCCGGACCGACCGGGCGGCGTTGAGCCGCCAGCCGCCGGCCCACGGATCGGTCGTCTCGGCCGTGGCCAGCAGCGCACGTGCCGCTTCCGACCAGGCATCGTCGGGGATGGCGGTCGAACCCGCCCAGTGATCGGGCGGCCAGATCCGCGTCAGCACGTCGGTCCGGGCCTCGCCGGCCAGGACGACCGGCTGGCGGACGAGCCAGCGCAGGAACCGCAGGTTGGTCACGACCCCGAGGACGAGCGTCCGGTCCAGTGCGCCGGCGAGCCGCTCCAGCGCCGCCGCCCGATCGGGACCCCAGGCGATGATCTTGGCCAGCATCGGATCGAACCGGCCGCCGATGTCGGTCCCGAGCCCGATCCCGGCATCGACCCGGACACCGTCTCCGCTCGGCCAGCGCAGGGCCTCGACCCGGCCGGTCGCTGGCAGGAAGCCGTCCTCCGCGTCCTCCGCGTAGAGACGGACCTCGACTGCGTGGCCGCCGGGGACCGGTGCGTCGAGCACCCGGAGCGGCTGTCCCGCGGCGATGTCGAGCTGGTCGGCGACGAGGTCGCGGCCGGTGACGAGCTCGGTCACCGGGTGCTCGACCTGGAGGCGCGTGTTCATCTCGAGGAACGTGAACCGGCCACGGCCATCGAGCAGGAACTCGCACGTGCCGGCGCCGACATAGCCGACCGCCCGCGCCAGCGTCAGCGACGCCTCGCCGAGCCGCCTGCGGAGTGCCTCGTCGACGGCTGGCGACGGCGACTCCTCGAGGATCTTCTGGTGGCGGCGCTGGATCGAGCAATCCCGCTCGCCGAGGGAGATGCCGGTGCCGTGCTGGTCGAACAGGACCTGGATCTCGACGTGCCGAGCCCCGACGACCAGTCGTTCGAGGATCAGCCGGTCGTTGCCGAAGGCGGCCGCCGCCTCTCGGCGAGCCCCGGCGATGGCGTCCGGGAGCGCCTCGGCGCCGCGGACCGTGCGCATCCCCTTGCCGCCACCGCCGGCGGCCGGCTTGACCAGGAGCGGGAACCCGATCCGGACACCGGCGGCGATGAGCGCCTCGTCCGACTGGTCGGCCTCGTCGTAGCCGGCGAGCACGGGCACACCCAGCGACGCCGCGAGCCGGCGGGCCGCGGCCTTGTCGCCCATCGCCCGGATGGCGTCGGGTGGCGGGCCCACCCAGCGGATGCCGGACGCGATGACGGCCTCGGCGAAGTCCGCGTTCTCGGCGAGGAACCCGAAGCCCGGGTGGACGGCGTCTGCCCCGGCCGCGTGCGCCGCGCCGACGACGGCGTCGATGTCGAGCAGGTCGAGCGCATCCGGGCCGTCCGTGTCGGGGACGATCGAGCCGATGCCCAGGCGGCGGCAGGTGCGGCTGATGCGGGCGGCGATCTCGCCGCGGTTGGCGATGAAGACCGCCCGGATGAGCTTCGCCGGCGGTCTCGGGACGGTCGTGATCGCCGGCGCGCCGGTTTCGAGCGCGATGAACGCGTCAATCGCGTCATTCGCGACACGCCAACGGCTGCCAACGCGTCTGGCAGGCAATCGACCGGAGGCGATCCAGCGCTGTACGGTCCTGGTGGACGTGTCCAGACGCCTCGCGACTTGACTCGGGCTCAATCCGTCGGACATCGTGGCGCGATCGTCGCATATCGGACGGTCGTCTGCGACCTCAGCCGAACGATCGAGCCGCCAGCGCCCGGATCGCAGGGTGGTGCTCGGCCCACGCTCGATACGCCCCCTCTACCCAGGCGCGGACGACGGCAGCCTTGTCCGCTGCAGGCGCCAGGGCGACGTCGATGGCGCCGATCCCACCCATCGACGCGGGTGGCGTCAACCACGGCCAGCCGTCATCGGCATCGGCAAGGGCGCGCCTGATGTCGACCAGGCGAGCGGCGGGCCAGCCACCCTCGAGGACCAGGTGCATCGCGGTCAGATGGATCCAGACCGATGGCGTGGACGACGGCCCCGGACGGCCGGGATGCTGGACCGCGTAGGCGTCCACCGTCATCGCCCCGTGCGGCGGCTCGGCGGGATCGGCCATGCCACCGAACGGCAGGCCCGTGTAGGCCGCCCAGCATCCGGGCGCGCTCTCCAGGTATCGATGGGTGGGCCCGTCGATGTCCGGGACGGGTCGGCCGCAGCCGACGCAGGCGACCACCGGAACGATCTCGGTCACGTCCTCTGCCGGCCGTCAGTCGTGATCGGGCGCCCAGGCGGGCCGGCGTTTCTCGGTGAAGGCGCGAAAGCCCTCCTGCGCCTCGTCGCTCGTCCGCTGCCGGGCGATGACCCGGGCCGTGTGCCACTTTGCAGAGCCGTGGCCGAGACCGCGGACCTCGCGGATGATGGCCTTGGCCGCCCGAGCGGCGGTCGGCCCCGCGGCCAGGAGGTCGTCGACGGCCGCGTCGACCGCGGCGTCGAGCGCGTCGAGTCCCTCGACGATCTCGTGGACCAATCCGATCCGAGCCGCCCGGGTCGCATCGAACCGCCGCCCCGACGGGAACAGCGCCCTCGCGTGGGTCTCGCCGATCTTGGCGATCACGAACGGGCTGATGACCGACGGAAGGATCCCCAGTCGCGTCTCGGTGAACCCGAAGCGGGTCCCCGATTCGGCGATGACGAGGTCGGACACCGCACACAGGCCCATCCCGCCACCGAGCGCGGCGCCGTGGACCCGCGCGACGATCGGCGCCGGACAGGTGTCGATGGTCTCGAGCATGTCGGCCATGGCCATCGCGTCCTGCTCGTTGCCCTCGGTGTCGAGGGCGATCGCAGCGCGCATCCAGTCGAGGTCGGCACCGGCACAGAAGGACGGCCCGGCGCCGGCCAGGACGACCGCACGGAGCTCCGTTGGACCTTCGCGGTCGAGCAGCGCGAAGGTGGTCCGCAGCTCGGCGATGAGGCCGCCGTCGAAGGCGTTGTGGACGTCCGGCCGCTCGAGCGTCACCCGTGCGACGACACCCCCGGGTCCCGTCCGCTCGACGCGCAGGCTGCCGCTCGACCTGGCACTCACGGCCGCATCGTACGGCACCTCGCCATGCTCCATGGGTCCCCCGGTCGGACCGCCGTTCGTCGGGCTCGGAAGCGTGGGCGTTCCCTGCTAGGCTCCCCGGCGTGCGCGCGACGGCGACCTGAATGCTCGGTCCGTGGGATCCGAATTGGCGCCCCGACCCGACCGGCCGGAGGCTGGCGGGCATGCGCGCTGCACGTCGGGGAGCGTTCGCCGCCGCGGTGATCTTCGGGAGCCTGGTGGCCATCGCGGCCGTCATCACGCCACCGCTGACCGGGGATGTCCCCCGGCTCGATCCGCAGGCGTCGGCGTGGTTCGCTCTGTTCAGCCTCCCGGGTCTCGCCCTCCTGGGGGCCGGCCTCACCTCGGCCGCCCTCGGGTCCCGCCTCTCGGCCGCGAGCGCCGGGCTGGCCATCGGCATCGGCTCGCCGGTCGCCGCCGTCACCTCCGTGATGATCGGTGCGTTCATCGTCGTCGGGCTGTTCAGCGGGGCGTCGCGGGGCGGTGATGTGGCGGGGACCCTCCTGCGGGCCGGCGTCACGGCCGCGGTCAGGATCTGGCCGCTGATCGCGATCGCATCGGCGGGCTGGGTGCTCATCGTGCGCCGGTTCGGGCCGGCGGTCAGGCTGCCATCGGGCGAGGCCTCGCGGGTGGATCCACCCGCCGCCGATTCCCATCTGGACGACCCGCCCGCCGGCTGACCGCCGGCTCGAGCTGCCCGCGACTCAGGCCAGGAGGCGGATCTCGTCTCCGAGCCGGATCCGTCCGGGCGTCTCGACCTCGCCCCACACGCCGAACATCAGGTCCTTGCCGTTGATCTGGCCGCGGTATCGCTTGATCGCGTGCAGCGTGTCGTGGTCGCGCTGACCGGTGTCCGGATCGTGGGTCGTGATCGCGCAGCGTGCCACCTGGCCGCTGATCCGCAGGACCGTCTCGCCCAATCCGACCCGGCCGCCGAGCCAGGTGTCTTCCTCATGCGGCTCGCCACCGTCGAGCTCGATCAGCATCCGAAAGCGCCGGGCATCCACGTCGCCGACGCCGAGCACCGACCCGATCGCCTCGAGTGACCCGTCGGTCACGAGCGTGGCCGGGTGGGCGCGCCGCGTCCCGCCGATCCGGTCGCAGCGGACGATCCGCACCTGCCGCCCCAGGAATGCGCCGAGGCTCTCGCCCAGCGGCCCTTCGACGATGTGGCCAAGCGCGACGCGGCCGTGGACCGGAGCCTCGACCGGGCCGCCGAGGCGGACCACGTCCTCGCAGACGGTGCCGTCGGGGAACGTGAGGCGCAGCATCGTGGCACCCGGATCGGTCCAGGCGCGGACCCGGACCATCTCGCCGGCGATCAGCTGGTCGACCAATCGGCCGCCCTCGTCGATGATGAAGAACCGCCGATCCTCGGCGACGCCGAGCGGGCCGAGCATGATCTCATCGCGCGTCTCCAGCCCGAGGCTCCGGACCGGGGCGATGTTCAGGCGAGCGACCCGTGGCATGCCGGGATGCTACCTGACGACGATGTCGCGGACCTCGAGGGAGGCCCCTTTCTTGAACCACAGCACCTTGAACACGAGCGTCGCCTCGACGTGCTCGACGCCTGGCCGCCAGCCGTGCTCGTAGTAGTTGTCGAACGGCACCCCGTCCGGCTCGAGCGAGCGGAGCGCGATGCGTGCCTCACCGCCCTCGAGACTGACATCCGCGGGCCAGCGGTCGACGAACCCGAATGATGCCGTGGAGACGACACCATTCGGAACCGATGCCTTGCCGATCGAGACCTCGTAGCCGCCGACGTGATCGATCGGGATCGAGAGGCTGGCGATCGATAGTGGCCGAGCCGCCCTGACGGCCGCCGGCTCGAATGATGGCAGCGGCTGACCGCACGTATGCGGAGACGCACCGTCGGGGCACGGGACATCCTTGTAACCGGCACCCTCCGCAAACACCGAGTCCGCTACGAGCTGTGGTGTGTCCGTGCATGTCGGTCCGCTCGGGATCCCTCCGCACATCGGGGTGTCATGCGTGGTCCCGTCGGCCAGGGTGATCCGAACGTTGATGGGCGCTGCACCTCCCAGGGCGACCAGGACGCCGTCCTTGGGAGGCGGATCAGGGACGATGACGATCGCGGTGACATCGTCGCGGGTCCGTCCGATCTCGGCGGCGGCTGCGTCGGTCATGGCGAGACAGCGCTGTGGGCCGAAGGTCTCAGCGCAGGGTCGAGGCTCCAGGGGCGCCTCAGAGACGACACTGCATCCAGCGACCAGCGACGCGACGATGAGCCAACGCGAGGCGAAGGTCCTCACATCCGGAAGACTCCGAAGCGCGTCTCGGGGATCGGTGCGTGGAGCGCGGCCTCGATGCCCATCGTCAGGACGCGGCGCGTGTCGAGCGGATCGATGACGCCGTCATCCCACAGCCGCGCCGTGGCGAAATAAGGCGAGCCCTCGCGCTCGTACGTCTCGAGGATCGGCGCCTCGAAGGAGTCGCGCTCGGCATCGGTCGCGAAGTCGCCGCCGACCGTGGACAGCACACGAGCCGCCTGTGGGCCGCCCATCACGGAGATCCGGGCGTTCGGCCATGACCACAGGAAGCGCGGCTGGTAGGCGCGCCCGGCCATCGCGTAGTTACCGGCGCCGAACGAGCCGCCGATCAGGACGGTGAACTTGGGCACCTCGGCCGAAGCCAC
>DASYSM010000033.1:0-3518 GCA_036003325.1 Candidatus Limnocylindrales bacterium | reverse complement strand
GCGACCTCGAGCGCTGTCCTCGGCGACCTGCTGGCGATCGCCCGCGGTGCGGGCTCGACGTGGGGCGGCAGACCGGCCGCCGCGGGCCCGAGCGGCCGTCCGGTCGCGCCGCCCGACCGAGCCGTCCTGACCGCGACCAGCGGCATCCGGTATCCGATCGATGACTGAACGCACAGCGGCCCCCGCGCCGGCAGGCGCCCGGCCCCGCCTGCTCGAGCGCTACGGGCGGTTCCTCCCGGTCACCGACGCGACCCCGCCCCTCACCCTGGGCGAGGGCTCCACCCCGCTCGTCCACGCCCGACGACTGGGCTCCGCGCTCGGCCTGCGCCGGCTCTACCTCAAGGTCGAGGGCCAGAACCCGACCGGCTCGTTCAAGGACCGCGGGATGGTCCTGGCCGTCGCCAAGGCCGCCGAGGCGGGCGCCCGCGCGATCGTGTGCGCCTCGACCGGGAACACGTCGGCGTCCGCCGCGGCGTATGGCGCCGCCGCCGGGATGGACGTCATCGTGGTCCTGCCGAAGGGCCAGATCGCCATCGGCAAGCTGCTCCAGGCGCTCATCGCCGGCGCGCGGGTGGTGGCCATCGATGGCAACTTCGACCAGGCGCTCGGCATCGTCCGGGCGCTCGCCGAACAGGACGACCATCCCGTGACGCTGGTCAACTCGGTCAACCCCTTCCGCCTCGACGGCCAGATGACCGCGGCGTTCGAGATCTGCGACGACCTCGGCCAGGCGCCGGACGTGCTGGCCATCCCGGTCGGCAACGCCGGCAACATCAGCGCCTACTGGGCCGGGTTCTGCGCCTACGCCGAGGCCGGCATCGTCCGAGGTCGGCCTGCGATGTGGGGCTTCCAGGCAGCCGGCGCCGCGCCGATCGTGGTCGGCCACCGGATCGAGCATCCCGAGACCGTCGCGACGGCGATCCGGATCGGCGACCCCGCCTCGTGGGACAAGGCCGTCGCCGCACGCGACGCCTCGCGCGGCCGGATCAGCGCCGTCACAGACGACGAGATCCTGTCCTCGTATCGGGCTCTGGCGCGGTACGAGGGCATCTTCTGCGAGCCTGCCTCGGCTGCCGGGGTGGCCGGCATCACCCGGGCGGCGGCTGCCGGCGAGCTCGACCCGGACGCGACCGTGGTGTGCGTGCTGACCGGCCACGGCCTCAAGGACCCGACGACCGCCGAGCGCCACGTCCCGCCGTTCCTCGAGGCCGAGCCGACCATCGGGTCGGTCGCCGTGGCGCTGGGCTGGTAGGGTCGGCCGATGGACCACTGGCTCGCCGAGCTCGATGGCAGCCGGGTGACCGTCGAGGTCCCCGGCTCGTCGGCAAACCTCGGCGCGGGCTACGACTGCCTCGGGTTGGCGCTGGCGATCACCGATCGGATCGAGGTCGAGGTGCGCGCCTGGAGCCGCGGCGCGATCGAGCTGACCGTCGAGGGCGAGGGTCAGGACGAGCTGCCCGAGGACCGCGAGAACCGGTTCGTGCGCGGCCTCGAAGCCGCTCTCCGCGAGGCGCGCGGCGAGCTGCCCGAGGGGCTCGGCTGGCGGATCTCGATGCAGAACCACATCCCGCTCGCGCGGGGGCTCGGGTCATCGGCCGCAGCGACGGTCGGCGGCGTGCTGGCCGGCAACGCGCTCGCCGGCGAGCCGCTGTCGACCGCCGAGCTGTTGCGCATCGCCTGCGCCATCGAGGGCCATCCCGACAACGCCGCCGCCGCGCTGCTCGGCGGGTTCGTGGTGTCGGCCGCCTGGGCCGACGGCGTCGAGGCCATCCGGTTCGACTCGCCCCGCGACCTGCGCGCGGTGCTGTTCATCCCGGAGCTCCGCCTGGGCACCGACCACATGCGCGCCGCGCTGCCATCGACCGTGCCGCTGGGGGACGCGGTCGCGAACCTCGGGGCCGTCGCGGTCGGGGTCGCCGGTCTCGCCACGGGGCGCTACGACCTCCTCACCCGGCTCACGGTCGACCGGTTGCACGAGCCCTACCGGGCGGCCGTCTACCCGGAGCTTCCCCGGATGGTCGAGGCGGCTCGGTCGGCCGGCGCCATCGGAGCATGCCTGTCGGGCGCCGGCTCGACCATCCTGGCGTTCACCGATTCGATGTCGGGGATCACCCGCATCGAATCCGCCTTCTTCGCCGCCGCCGCCGACGCCGACCTCGCCGGTCGGGTCCTGGTGGTCGAGCCACGCAACACCGGCGCGCGGGTGGCCGCCCGGAGCTGATCGGTCACGTTGCGGCCACCGCTACCATCACGCCATGGACGGACTCTTCCGTTCGGTCGGGAACGGGATCAGCGGTCTCGTCGAGGGGTCGTTCCAGGTCATCGGCGACACCCTGCGCGGGATGGTCGACGCCGGCAACCGGGCCCTGCCGGGCGGCGTCTTCCTGGTCGTCGCATTCGTGGTCGTCGTGATCGTCGGCTGGAACCTGGCCAAGCGCTAGGGCCCTCGCGACCTGTCGCTCAGGGCGTGTGTGCCGCCACGAAGCCCAGGACCTCGTCCCACGCCGCGGCGCTCGCGTCGGCATACTCGGTCGCCTTGCGGTCGAAGAAGCTGTGCGGCGCGTCCGGGTAGGTCACGATGCGGTGGTCCACGCCGGCGGCCGCGAGGGCCGCGTCGAAGGCCGCGACCGCGTCGGCGCCGGTGGCCGTGTCGGCGCCACCGAAGATCCCGAGCACAGGCGCGCCGAACCGCGACACGACGTCGAGCGGCGCCGGCGCGTCGTTGCGCCACGGTCCGCTGAGCGTCCCGTACATGCCCATGACGCCGGCCAGCGGCAGCCCCAGAGTCGCGGCCAGGAACGACATCCGGCCGCCCATGCAGAACCCGAGCGTGAACACGGCCCGGGGCGCCGCCCTGTCCTCGTCGGGCGAGCCGATCTCCTCGACCCCGGCCGTGATGTCCGCCGAGATGCCGGCCCAGGTCGTCTTGGCCACTTCGGGCATGTGGTCGAAGTCCTCGCCACGCGGCTCCGCCCCTGCCGTCCGTCCGAACCAGTCGATGGCGAGCGCGTCGATCCCGCGTTCGGCGAAGCGCAGCGCGAGCTCCTCGTAGTAGGGGTGCAGCCCGCGCACGTCGGGCAGGATCACGACCGCCGCCCCGTTGGGCTGGGCGGCGCGCGCGCGGAACGCGGCGAACCGGTTGCGGTCGGCGGCGGTCAGGATGAGCCGCGCCTGGTCGAGCGAGCCACCGGCGATCGGCGCGATGGGCGGGTGGCTGTCGAGATCGAAGCACATGGCGGGCCTCCGGGGGACGGGCGGGATCGGGCCATCGTCGCAAATCCGGCGGCCGGACGTTGTGGCCGGGCCTTGGGTCGGGCAGGCGGTCCGGGCTCGGCCAGGGTCGCGGGTCGGGGAGGCGGTCCGGGCTCGGGGCCTTCGGGCGGAGTCGACGTGGCGGCCAGGACTCGGCCAGAGCCGCGGGTCGTGGCCGGGCTCCGGCCGGAGCCGATGTGGGCCGAACCGGCCGTCCCGATCTTGTCAACGACCCTCCACGAGGGTAGGTGGCAAAGATCACGTCC
>DASYSM010000032.1:0-7810 GCA_036003325.1 Candidatus Limnocylindrales bacterium | reverse complement strand
AGCGAGGCGGGATCGACGACGCCGACCCGGCCGAGAAGATGCGGGCGATCGGCCGCCGGCTGCGGGAGTTCGGTGCGTGCGGTCGCGGTCGCGGTCGACGTCGCGGGCCCATGCCCGGATCCAGCGACGGCCGTCGCTGATTCGAGCGTGGCAGCCACCCCGGCCGCATCGACCGGCGCCGCGGTCCAGGCCAGCGGCATCTCGCCGGCCGCCGTGAACATGGCCGCCGGCGCGCGGTCACACAGCCCGAGGCACGGGCTGCGCAGCCACGTCGCGCGACCGTCCCGGATCGGTTCGCCGGTCGCCCCGACGGCCCGTGTCAGGTCCGCGCAGATCTCCTCCGCGCCGGCCAGCCGACAGGCGATGTCGTCGCAGACATGGGCCACGACGGGCGGTCGCGGGGCCGTCGTGAACAGGGCGTAGAAGGTGGCCACGCCGTAGGCCTCGGCCGGCGCCACGGCCAGCCGCTTGCAGACGTAGTTGAGGGCCGGCGTGCTGATCCAGCCGATCCGCGACTGGATCGCGTGGAGGGCCGGCAGCAGCTCGGACCGGCGGGCCCGGACGGCGTGACCGCCGCGCGCCGCATGGCCGTCGGTGCGGGCGTCGCGGGGCCCGCCGAACCAGCCCGACTCCGGCGGCCCGAGGACCCCGTCCACGGCGGCTCGTTCGGCCGGGGAGGCGAGTGGGCCGATGACGTGGAGATCCATCGCCACCGAGTGTAGCCACCTGTCAGGGCAGGCGGCGGATGCACGACCCGATAAGGGCCGGGCCCGTCCCGCCCGGAGTTCGGGCGAGACGTCAGCTCGTGTGCCTAGTTGCGGAGATCCTCCGCCACGTCGGCCAGCGCACCTGCCGCGCCGATCTCCTCCATGCCCTGGCCGGCCTCGGCGAAGCCGGCGGCCCCGACCTCGACGGCAGTCCGTCGGACGGCCTCGCCGACCTCCATCTCCTCGAAGCCCTGGTGGCTGAGCGCCGCGCCCGATTCGGCGAGCTCGTCGCTCCGTTCGGCAAGGGCTCCGGCGGCGACGAGACGCGCGACGCCTTCGGTCGTCTCGGCCTCGCCCAGGATCTCGACCTGCTCGCCTGCGACGGCCAGGGCGCGTGCGATGGCTCGCGTCCCGCCGGCCCGCACGATGGCATCGACCGACACGCCGAGCAGCTCGTCGCCACGGTCGGCCAGGAAAGTGGCCAGGACGGGCATCCCGATCCGGCGGACGACGATGGACACCGCCCCGAGCTCGCCACTGACGCGCGCGATCTGGAGGCCGCGTTCGAGGTCATCCTCGCTGATCGCGCCGACGACGGCGCCCAGGATCGAGATGTCCTCGGATGTCGCGAGAAGCTGGGCACCCTGCTCGACATCGTTGATGCCCGCCGCGGCCACCACGTCGCCGAGGGCCGCCACTCGTCCGGCGACGACGATCTCGTCGGTCCCGCGGGTGAAGTCGCTGGCGCCCTCGACGACCGCTGCGCGACCCGCGGCCGCGGCGTCGGCCGCGGCGGCGACGACATCGAGGCCGGCCTCGACGCGGCCCGCGCCATCGACCATCTCAGCCGTCGCGGCGCGTGCGGCCAACGCTGCCGTGTCCTTCGCCGCGCTCCGTGACGACGGCTTGGCGGGCGCCTTGGCCGCTCTCTTGGTGGTGTCCTTGGCGGCCGCCTTGGTCGACGTCTTGGCCGCCGTGCGGCTGGTCGCCTTGGCCGCCGCGGCCGAACCCTTTGCCGCGGCCGCGGCCGAACCCTTGGCCGTGGACCCGGCGGTGCCCTTTGCCGGGCGCTTGCCGTTGCCCCCCGTCTTGGTCGCCATCACCGATCCTCCTTTGCCCGTCTGTCTCGCACCGGGCGGAAAGGAAGGCTAGCACCGACCGTCGCGGTCGGGAGTCGCCCGATTCGGATGATGCCGCCGATGACCGACCCCGTACACTCCCGGGGCGTGGCTCCGCCTGTCGAGGTTCGACACCCTGGGGCGCGGCACGAGGGGTCGGGCATGACGTCGACGTCGAGGACCGTGGCGAGCGCGCGCACGCCGCTGCCGATCCTGCAGGGGATCCTGCCGCTCGCTCCGGCCCGGGTGCCGATCGACCTCATCGCCGGCGCCACCCTCGCCGCCCTGGCGATCCCCGAAGTGATGGGCTACAGCAAGATCGCCGGCATGCCCGTGGTGACGGGGCTGTACACGCTGATCCTGCCGGTCCTCCTGTTCGCGTTCTTCGGATCATCGCGCCACCTGGTGGTCGGTGCGGACTCGGCGTCGGCGGCGATCCTGGCGACCGGCTTGGTCGCGACAGGCGCGACGGCAGGGTCGACCGAGTACGTCGCGCTGGCCGGCCTGATGGCCCTGATGTGCGGTGTCCTGCTCATCGCCGCGCGTGTCCTCAGGCTCGGGTTCATCGCGAACTTCCTGTCGCGCAGCGTCCTGATCGGCTTCCTGACCGGGGTCGGCATCCAGGTCGCGATGGGTCAGGTGGCCGGGATGTTCGGGGTCGACGCCGGGAGCGGGACGACCCTCGAGAAGTTCGCCAACACGCTGCGCGCGATCGCCGCGGGCGAGACCCAGGGCGCGACCCTCGCCGTGTCGATCGCGGTCCTCGTGACGATCATCGGTCTGGGTGCGGTCAACAAGAAGATCCCGGGTGCGCTGATCGCGGTCGTCGGCTCGATCGTCCTCAGCCAGGCGCTCGACCTGGCCGCCAAGGGGGTGACGACGCTCGGACCGATCCAGGGCGGCCTGCCGACGTTCGGGTTGCCGCAAGGAGTCATCAGCACCGACGAGATCCTGACGTTGCTGCCGACCGCCATCGCGATCTTCGTGGTGATCCTCGCCCAGAGCGCGGCCACGTCGCGCGCCTACGCGGTCAAGTACGGCGACACGTTCGAGGAGAACGTCGATCTCGTCGGGCTCGGGCTGGCCAGCTTCGGCGCCGGGCTGTCCGGCACCTTCCCGGTCAACGGCAGCCCGACGAAGACCGAGATGGTCGACGGCGCCGGCGGCCGGAGCCAGATCTCGCAGCTGACCGCGGGCGCGATCGTGGTCGTCGTCCTGCTCTTCCTGACCGGACCGCTGTCGTACATGCCCAATGCGGTCCTCGCGTCGGTCGTCTTCCTCATCGGCATCCGGCTGGTCGACTACAAGGGCATGAGCGACATCCTGCGGGTTCGGCGCGACGAGTTCGCGGTCGCCGCCTTCACCGCCGCTGTCGTCGTCATCATCGGCGTGGAGCAGGGGATCATCCTCGCCATCGTGTTGTCGATCATCATCCACATCGATCACAGCTATCACCCGTACGACCGTCTGCTGACGCTCAACGCCGACCGTCATCCGATCTTCTCCGCGCTGTCGACCGGGGCCCAGGCCCTGCCGGGTCTGGTCATCTACCGGTTCGGAGCGAGCCTCTACTACGCCAATGCGAGCCGGTTCACCGAGGAGATCCTCGAGCTCATCGCGCAGGCCGATCCGCCGGTCAGGTGGTTCTGCCTGTCGGCGTCGGCGATGGGCGACGTCGACTACTCGGGTGCGGACGCGATCCGGGCGATCGTCGAGGAGCTCGACAAGCAGGACGTGCGGTTCGTGATGACTGAGGTCGACCCGGCCATCGAGCAGCTGCTCGATGCCTACGGGCTGACCGACAAGATCGGCACGGCGAACATCTATCCGACGTCCCTCGACGTCGCCGCGGCCTACCGATCGGCGACCGCGTCGGCGTCATGACCGACGGCGCGTCCGTAGCCGATCGGCTGAAGGCCGGCGAGACGGCGAGGGCGAAGGCGCCCTGGTCCGCCACGGCCGCCTGGAAGCCCGCGGCCGACCGTCCGGATCCGATCGCGCTGCTCGTCGAGCAGGCCGCCACCCGGCTGCCGGACCTGGTCCCGGTCCGCTATGGCCGGATGTCGACCTCGCCGTTCGCCTACTACCGCGGAGCCGCGCTGCCGATGGCGGCCGATCTGGCGACCCTCGCGGTCAGCGGGATCCGGACCCAGCTGTGCGGTGACGCCCACCTGAGCAACTTCGGCATGTTCGCCTCGCCCGAGCGCGACCTCGTCTTCGACATCACCGACTTCGACGAGACGCTCGAAGGCCCGTGGGAATGGGATCTGCTGCGCCTCGCGGCCAGCATCGTCATCGCCGGCCGGACGCGCGGGTTCGCGACCCACGCGACCCACCATGCCGTCGTCGCGGCGGCGCATTCCTACCAGCAACGCATGGCCGGCTACGCGCAGATGCGGGCGATCGACGTCTTCTACTCGAAGGTCGATGCGGCCGCCATCCTGGACTTCGTCGACGTGCGCGCGCGCAAGTACCTGGCGACCACGATCAAGGCGGCGGCGCACCACGACGCGATCCACGAGCTCCCGAAGATCACGACGGTCGAGGGCGGACGGGTGCGGATCGTCGACCGACCGCCGACCATCAGCCACCCGCCGGAGGTGACCGACGCCCTCACCGCGGCGACCCTCCAGGATTACCGCGGGAGCCTCCAGGAGGACCGCCGTGCACTGTTCGACCGCTATCGGTTGGTCGATACGGCGCTGAAGGTCGTCGGCATCGGCAGCGTCGGGCTGGCCGCGTTCGTGGCGTTGTTCGAGGGCGTCGGCGCGGACGACCCGTTGTTCCTCCAGGTCAAGGAAGCCGAGGCGTCGGTCCTCGAGCGGTTCCTCGAGCCGAGCCCGATGCCGACCCATGGCGAGCGCATCGTCACCGGCCAGCGACGGCTCCAGGCGACGAGCGACGTCCTGCTCGGCTGGGCGGTCGGGCCCCGTGGCCGCCACCTGTACGCGCGCCAGCACCAGGACCAGAAGGGCGCGGCCGTCGTCGAGGTCATGACCGTCGACGACCTGACGACCTGGGGCGAGCTGTGCGCCTGGGCCCTCGCGCGCGGTCATGCGCGTTCGGGTGACCCGGCGGAGATCGCGGGCTCGATCGGCGACGCGGGAGAGTTCGGCCATGCGGTCGGCGCCGTCGCGGCCACCTATGCCGATGCGAACGAGCGCGATTTCGCCGCCTTCACGCAGGCCATCAAGGACGGCCGGCTCCCGGCCCAGACCGGCGTCTGAGCGGAGCCTCGTCGGTCTCGCCGTTCGGCGAGACAGGCCCGCTGCTAGTCTTGGCCGGCACGGTCGCCGAAGGGGGAGTTGGAGATGACCATGGCTGACGAACACGTCGCGACCGTCGCGGCCCTCGAACCCCGTTCGCGCCGGCGCCGGAGCATCCTGGCCGGGATCGTCCTGGTCCTCGCCTGCCTGTCGATCCTGGTCACGACAGTCGCGGTGTGGACACACCAGGTCGCCTTCAACACCGATCGCTTCACCTCGCTGGTGACCGGCGTGGTCGCCGACCCGGACGTCATCGACCCACTCAGCGCCCGGATCAGCCAGCAGGTGGTCGATGCGGTCGGCGTCCAGGCACGGATCGAGGCGCGTCTGCCCGACGCCGCCAAGCCGCTGGCCGCCCCGCTGACCGTGGCCGTCCGCGATGCCATCGACAAGCGGTTGCAGGTCGCGCTCGCCAATCCGAAGGTCCAGACGGCGCTGCTGACCTCGGTCTCGTTCACCCACGCCCAGATCATGGCCGTCCTGCGTGGCGATCCGGAGAACGTCAACATCGTCGATGGTTACGTGACGGTCGACGTCTTTCCGCTTGTCGGGGCGGCCCTCGAGCAGCTCCAGGAGATCGGGCTCATCCCGGCCGATGTCCAGCTCCCGGACCTCTCGACACCCGAGCAACCGGGTGTCCTCGCCCAGCGCGTCGCGACCCTACTCGGCGTGACCCTGCCCGCGGACTTCGGCACGATCCAGCTGATGCCGGCCGACAAGCTCCTGGCCGCGCGGACGGTGGTCAAGGCGTTCGACATCATCGTGGTCATCCTCATCGCGCTCAGCATCGTCCTCATCGCGCTCGCGCTCTGGCTGGCCGACCGGCGACGGCGCATGCTGATCTTCCTGGCCATCGGCACGATCGTCGCGTTCGTCATCGGGCGGCTGCTGATCCGTGGCGCCGAGGGGGTCATCGTCGGCGGGATCGCGGACCAGGATCTCGCCACCGCCGTCCGCTCGACGCTCGACGCGGTCTTCGACGACCTGCGTGGGCTGACGCTCATCGTGCTCATCGCGACCGCCATCGTCGCCGTCGCGGCATACCTCTGGGGCCGCCCGGCGTGGGTCACCACCGGCGCCCGAGCGGTCGGCGGGGCAGCGGGCCAGGCGGGCTCCGCGGTCGCGGGGCAGGCCGGCGCGGGGCGGGCGGGGATGACCGAGGTCGTCCGGAACAACCGGGCGACCGCCGAGCGCGCCGGGCTGGCGATCATCGCCTTCGTCGTCGTCTGGCTGGTGATCGGCCTCGAGATCGCGATCCTCGCGGCCGCACTCGTCGCCGGGCTCGAGCTGGTCCTCGGAGCGATCGGCTCGAAGCCGGAGGAGCCGGCCGTCACGGACGGCACGGTCAGCACCGGTCCCGGGCACGGCAGCGAGGGTTCGTCCGACTCGACGACCCTGTAAGGACCTCGGAGGACTCGTCGGCCCCGAGGCGGCCTCAGACCGTCGCCGGCTCCGCCAGCTTCTCGATGCGGATGGCCGTGGCCTTGAACTCGGCCGTGCCCGATTTCGGGTCCGTGGCGTCGATGGTCAGCAGGTTGACCGCGACCTCGTCCTGGAAGTGAAGGGTCATGAACGTCAGGCCCGGCCGCAGGGACGGGTCGATCCGGATCGGGACCTCGACCTGGCCGCGGCGCGAGACGGCCCGGACCCGCTCGCCGTCCGCCAGCCCGTAGGTGGTGGCGTCCTCGGGACTGATGTCGAGGCTCTCACCGCGTCGCAACGGCGACGTGTAACCGCCGCTCTGGACGCCCGTGTTGTAGGAGTCCAGCCGGCGACCGGTCGTCAGCCGGATCGGGAAGTCGTCATCGAGCCGGTCGACCGGCGGGTCGTGGTCCACCGGCACGAACGGCACGCGGTTGCCGGGGACCGGGTCCTCCCACAGGCGCGAGTGCAGGAAGAGCTCGCCCGGGTGGGTCTCGTCGTAGCACGGCCATTGGATCCCGCCGAGCTCGTCGAGGCGCTCGTACGACATCCCGGCATGGACCGGCGACAGGCGGCGGACCTCGTCCCAGACGGCCTCGGCGTCGGCGTCGCCCCAGCCGGCACCCATCAGGTTCGCCAGCTCGAAGATGATGGCCAGGTCATCACGGGCGCCGGCGGGTGGCTCGACCGCCTTGCGAACGCGCTGGACGCGGCGCTCGGAGTTGGTGACGGTCCCCTCGGACTCGGCCCACGATGCGGCAGCCGGCAGGACCACGTCGGCCAGCTCGGCGGTCCGGGTCAGGAACAGGTCCTGGACGACCAGGAACTCGAGGCCGGACAGGAGCTCGATCGCACGCGCCTGGTCGGCCTCGGACTGGACCGGGTTCTCGCCGATGCAGTAGACCGCGGTCAGATCGCCCCGCTCCATCGCGTCGAACATGCCGGACAGGTGCCAGCCGCGCTTGGGTGGGACGGCGACCCCCCACGCCGTGTCGAACTTGGTGCGCAGGTCGTCGTTCTCGACGTGCTGGAAGCCCGGTAGCCGATCGGGGAGGGCGCCCATGTCGCCACCGCCCTGGACGTTGTTCTGGCCACGCAACGGGTTGACGCCACTGCCGTAGCGTCCGACATGACCGCACAGCAGCACCAGCGAGATCAGTGCCAGGACGTTGTCGACCGCGTTGTGATGCTCCGTGATGCCGAGGGTCCAGCAGATCATCGCCCGAGGTGCCGTGGCGAAGCCGTGGGCGAGCTCGCGGATGGCGTCGGCCGGGACGCCTGTCTCGCGTTCGGCGTA
>DASYSM010000031.1:0-10465 GCA_036003325.1 Candidatus Limnocylindrales bacterium | reverse complement strand
GTCCCTCAGCGGCGCCGGCGGAACAGGCCGCCGGACTTCTTCGGCTCGACATCCGACGGCAACGGGTAGTGGCCGTCGCCGAACGCGATCGAGCTGAGCTTGACCAGCCGCTCCGCGGCGATCGAGCGGGATGCGCCGGTGACGATCGGCACGCCCTCATTGACGGCCTTGAGGTACAGGAACGGATCGTATGGCAGCTCGACCGCGATCTTCGCGCCGAGGAAGCTCTCGACGTCGCGCAGCTTGAGGATCTCGCGGGCGAACAGGGTGTTGAGCACGAACGTCGACTTGGTGGCGATGGTGCCCGCCTCGCCCATGTACTCGAGCAGGGCGTGCATCGACTTGAGGGCACCGATCTCGGGGGTGATCGGCAGCAGCACGCTCTCGGCGTTCTCGAAGATGGTCAGCACGCGCTCGTCGAGCGTCGAGCCGGCGTCGATGACGACGAGGTCGTAGCTCTCGAGCAGGGTCGTCAGGATCTGGCTGACGTGATCCCGCGTGATCGTCTCGGCGACCTCGGGCGCGGCGGGAGCAGCCAGGACGTGCAGCCCGCTGTCGTGACGCATGGCGTACGTCCGAAGGAGGTCGGGCTCGCGCGACACGTCGTCGCGCACGACGTCGGCGATGGTCTGCTTCGGGTCGAGGTTGAGCAGCACGGCCACGCCACCGAACTGGAGGGCGAAGTCCACCAGGATGACCTTGTCGGGGCGATGCCGCGCCGCGGCGATGGCGATGTTGGTGGCGACCGTGGTCGTGCCCACGCCGCCCTTCGGGCTGTAGACCGCGACCGTTCGACGAGCCCGGCTGAGGGTCAGTCCGTCGGCCGAGACGACTGGCGCGAGGTCCTTGGATCTCTGGAACCGAAGGAGCAGGGCCTCGACCCGCGCCTCCATCTCGCGCGCGTCGAACGGGCGCGCCATGACGTCGTCGGCGCCAGCCTCGAGGAAGGCGATCCGTTCCTCGACGTCCTCCGTCGCGCTGACGCACATGACCGGGATCGCCGACAGCGCGGGCGTCGCCCGGATCTCGCGGCAGATCTCCACCGCGGACCGCGGACCGCCCGCGACGTCGATGATGACCAGCTGCTGGTCGGCCGCCTTGGCGAAGGCTTCGTCGGCGTCCGCCGTCGTGGTGACGGTGTAGCCGGCGCCTGTCAGGATCGCCGCGATCGCCTGGCCGGCGTCGGCGTCCGAATCGAGGAGCAGGATGGTGCTCGCCGGCAAGTGATCTCCCCCGTGGTCGACATGTGGAACGATGGGTTTCCGCCTGGATCGGCCAAGAGGATACAACGGGGACTCGTGCTAGACTGCCGTCCTCGTCCTTTCCGCTCCGCGTCGGCCGCCCGGCCGGCAACGGGGCATACCCATTGGAAGGAGTCGCGCGTATGCGCCGCTATGAACTCATGCTCGTCCTCCGCCCGGACGTCGCGGATGACAAGAGCCAGGCGATCGTGGATCGCACGACCCGCGGCATCGTCGCCGCCGGCGGTCAGATCGTGAAGGTCGCTCCGTGGGGCCGCCGCCGTCTGGCCTACCCGATCGACCGCCACCGCGAGGGCTCGTACCACATCATCCTGTTCGAGGCGCCGTCCGACGCCATCACCGAGCTCGAGCACACCCTCCTCATCACCGAAGAGGTGCTGCGGCACCTGGTGACTCGCGTCGACCGACCGGCGAAGGTGTCGCAGGGCGAGGACGAGGACTTCGACGGGCTCGACGGCGAGGACATGGCGCCCGACATCGACGAGGGCGACGAGGACGATCGCCCCGGCGCGTTCATCGATGAGTCCGAGAGCGAGGCGGCTCCGGCCGCCATCGACTGACGGGAGGTCAGCATCATGGCGTTCTGCAAGGTCATGATCATCGGCAACCTCGGGCGCGATCCCGAGATGCGCTACACGCCGACCGGCAAGCCCGTCACGCAGTTCAGCGTGGCGGTCAACCAGTCGACCAAGAACCAGCAGACCGGCGAGTGGATCGAGGAGACGGACTGGTTCCGGGTGAGCGTCTTCGGCGACCGAGCCGAGCGCGCCGCCGAGCAGCTGCGCAAGGGCAATCGCGTCTTCGTCGAGGGCCGCTTCCGGACCCGCGAGTTCGAGGGCCAGGATGGCCAGAAGCGGACCTCCCTCGATGTCACCGCCGACAATGTCATCAGCCTCGAGCGCCGCCCGCGCGAGGACGACGCCGCGTTCAGCGGCGCACCGGCGGCCGTCGGCGCGCCGACCGGCGGCTACTCCGGCGGGGGCGGCCGGCCGCCGGCCGATGACGCCGACCTCGACGACCTTCCCTTCTGATCAGGAGACCTGCCACCGATGCCGCCCGCCATCCGATCCAAGAAGCGCGACGATTTCTACCGCGATCGTCGCCGCCGCAAGGTCTGCGCGTTCTGCGCGGACAAGACCGTCCAGATCGACTACAAGGAGGTCAACCGGCTCCGCCGGTACCTGTCCGAGCGCGCCAAGATCGAGCCGCGTCGCAAGACCGGCACGTGCGCCGGACACCAGCGCGAGCTGGCCGTGGCCCTCAAGCGCGCCCGCCACGTCGCACTGCTCCCGTACGCGCCGCAGCATCTCCGCCCCTGAGCCCGGTGGCGGTGGGCGGACGGTCCCGCATCTCGCTCGCGTCGCCCGCCGCCTGACGTGGTCGTCGGGCTGCTGATGCTCGTTGGTGGCGTCGCCGCGGGCGCCTTCGGGTCGCTGCTCGGGCTGGGCGGCGGTGTCCTCATCGTGCCGCTGCTGACCCTGGGCTTCGGCCTCCCGCTGCGCGAGGCGGTCGGCGTCTCGCTGATCTGCGTGATCATGACCAGCAGCGCGGCGGCCGGCGTCTATCTCGAGCGACACGTGGCGAACCTGCGTCTGGGGATGACGCTCGAGCTGTTCACCGCGACCGGCGCGCTGATCGGCGGGTCGGTCGCGTTCCTGCTCGACGAACGGCTGCTGGCTCTCCTGTTCGCGGTCCTCCTGCTGTACGTCGCGCTCACCATGGCCCGGGCTGGCACGCCGGAACCGGTCCTCGACCCGGACGAGGTCGACGACAGCCCGGCCGAGCCGACCCCCGAAGCGTCGCCGACCGCGTCCGCCCCGCCATCCGACCCGCCGACGCTGCTCGACGGCCTGTCGGGTCCCGGCTACCGCGTCCGGAACCTCGGCCGCGGGGTCGTGGTCGCGACCGGTGCCGGGGTCGCGTCGGCGCTGCTGGGCATCGGCGGAGGCATCATCAAGGTGCCGCTGATGAACATCGCCATGGGCGTGCCGCTCCGGGTGGCGACCGCGACCAGCAACATGATGATCGGCATCACCGCCGCGGCGAGTGCCCTCATCTATGCCATCCACGGAGGACTCGACGTGTACGTCGCGGGGCCGACCGCCATCGGCGTCTTCATCGGGGCGACCGCCGGCTCGAGGTTCGGGCATCGGGTCGAGCTGCGGTACCTGCGCCTGCTGTTCGTGGTCGTCATGGTCTATACCGCGATCGAGATGCTGCTGCGGGTCGTCGCGTGAGCGCCGGCCAGACCGCACGCTCGACGCGGACGGCATCCGAGGCCCGGGCGCTCGCCGCCGAGCGACTGATCGGCCAGCTGCTCATCGGCGTCACCTACGTCTCGGTCGGGCTGCTCGCCATCGGGGTCGTGCTGATGGTCGCCGATTCGATCTCGCCGACGTCGGGCGGTCCGCCGCTCGACCTGTCGACCCTTGGCGCCCAGCTCGTCGCGCTCGAGCCGGCCGCCTTCCTGTGGCTCGGCATGCTGGCGGTGGTGGCCGCGCCGATCGGGCGGGTCATCGTGGCCGCGGTCGCCTACGCGCGCGAATCCGACTGGCTGATGCTCGCCATATCGATCGGCATCCTCGTCGTCATCACGATCGGCGTGATCAGCTCAGTGACGCTCACGGCCTGATCGATGGACGTCGTCATCCTCGCCCTGGCGTTCGTGGTGATCCTGATGGGCGCCGAGCTGTTCACCAACGGGATCGAATGGGTCGGACGCAAGCTGGAGCTCGCGGAAGGCGCGGTCGGGTCGGTCCTGGCGGCGGTCGGCACCGCCCTCCCCGAGACGATGATCCCGATCATCGCGATCCTGTTCGCGACGGGGGCGTCATCGCACGAGGTCGGCGTCGGAGCGATCCTGGGGGCGCCGTTCATGCTCTCGACGCTGGCCATGTTCGTGACCGGGATCGCCGTCCTGTGGGCGGCTCGGCGCCGCCCGAGCGGCGACCGGATGCTGGTCGACACCGGCGTCCTCGCCCACGACATGCGCTATTTCGCGATCGCCTATGCCATCGCCATCGGCGCCGCGTTCCTGCCGGTCGACCCGGTCTGGCTCAAGTGGATCGTGGCGGTCGTCCTGGTCGGCATCTACGCCTGGTACGTCCGGGGGCACCTGCGCGAAGAGGCGACGAACACGGGCGAGGACCTCGCCCCGCTGCGCTTCCATCGGATCGACCGGGGAGCGCATCGCGAGGATCCTCACGAGCCGCGCCTGCGCATCGTCAACCTGCAGGTCATCACCGCCCTCGGGCTGATCGTGGTCGGAGCGGCGTTCTTCGTCGGGGCCGTGTCGGACCTGTCGACCCAGCTCGGCGTCGATCCGGCCCTGCTGGCGCTGGTGATCGCCCCGATCGCGACGGAGCTGCCCGAGAAGTTCAACTCGATCATCTGGGTCCACCAGGACAAGGACACCCTGGCGATGGGCAACATCACCGGTGCGATGGTCTTCCAGTCGACCATCCCGACGGTCATCGCCCTGCTGTTCGCGTCCGATGCCTGGGTGGCGGCCGAGGGTTCGTACGTGGTCTTCGCGTCGGCCGGCATCGCCTTCCTGTCGTCGGCCATCATCTTCATCCCGATGGCCCGCCGCGGGGTGCTCCACGGTCGGCTGCTGCTGGTCGGCGGCGCCTTCTACCTGGCCTATCTCGGGCTCGTCATCGGGGTCGTGTCGGGCGCCATCGGCGGAGGCTCGGGGAGCCACTGATATACTCCGGCGACCGCTACGAGGGTGTCCGAAGCATGCTGACCGAGAAGTCCGACGCGCAGGCCGACGCCGAACCGTCCGTCCATCACGCCCCGACCCAGGCCTCGCTCGACGACCTGATCTGCTACTTCGAGGGCGACTGGGTCCCGATGCGCGACGCGAAGGTCAGCATCATGACCCATGCGTTCATGTACGGGACCGCCACCTTCGAGGGCATCCGCGCCTACTGGAACCCGGACCAGAAGCGGCTGTACGGGCTCAAGATCGCCGAGCATGCGGCGCGCCTGCGCCAGTCCTGCCGGATCCTGATGATGGAGAACGTCCCGTCGGTCGACGAGCTGAGCGGGCTCATCATCGAGACGGTCCGTCGCAACGGCTTCACCGAGGACGCCTACATCCGGCCCTCGTTCTACAAGTCGACCCGCGCGATCGGCGTCCGGCTGCATCACCTCGAGAACGAGCTGTACATCGTGGCGCTCCCGTTCGGCAATTACATCGACACCGATTCGGGCTGCCGCGTGATGACCTCGTCCTGGCGGCGGAACGCTGACGAGGCGCTGCCCGCGCGCGGCAAGATCGTCGGTGGCTACGTCAACATGGCGTTCCAGAAGTCGGAGGCCGAGCTCAACGGGTTCGACGAGGCGGTCGTGCTGACCGCCGACGGCCACGTCAACGAAGCCTCGGCGGCGAACCTGTTCGTGGTCCGCGATGGCGTCGCACTGACACCTCCCGTCACCGACGACATCCTCGAGGGCGTCACCCGCAAGGCGATCATCGAGATGCTGGGCAACGAGGGGATCCCGCTCGAGGTCCGCTCGATCGACCGGTCCGAGCTGTATGTCGCGGACGAGATGTTCCTGTGCGGGACGGGCGTCCAGATCTCCCCGGTCATCGAGATCGACCACCGGCCCGTCGGGGCCGGCGCGATCGGCCCGATCGGGCGACTGATCCGCGACCGCTACTTCGACGCGGTCCGGGGCCGGCTTCCCGAGTACGCCCACTGGCTGACCCCGATCGAGTAGGGGACGCGCCGTGGCCCGCGCGCGGGTCCGGCGCGGTGCCTATGGCCCGGCCGGCGCCTCGAGGACGGGCGTGCCGCGCCCGATGGTGACCACGACGTCGGCGGCCATGGCCGGGTCCGTCTTGGTAGTGACCGTCACGCCGAAGGTCTTCTGCAGGTAGGCGATGGTGTCGGGCAGGTTCGCCTCGGCACCGTTGTAGACGACGATGGTCGTGTCGGCCGGGACCGCACCCGCAGGCTTCTGGCGCGGCGCGGATGCCGCCAGACCGTGGAAGTCGAGATAGTTCGCGATGGTCGTCCCGCGACCGGAGTCGCTCGTCCCGTTCAACACCCACACGGCGGCGCCCTCGGCCGCCAGATCCTGGCGCTGTGCCTCGTCGGCCGGATCGGTGGTGAACGCGTCGCGGACCGCCGCCCGGATCTTCGAGACCTTGGCCTGGATCGAGTAGACGGGCGCGCTGCGCGGGCTCTCGGTGCCGTACAGCGGCGGCGCGAAGACATAGGAACGGATGTCCTTGGTGTCGATCTGCGACGCGAGACCGAGCAGCGGCGCGATCTGGTCGGGCGGGATATCGGTCGAGACTGCCGAACCGACCGCGTCGATGAGCTGGGGCAGCTTGGGGATGAGCGACTGTGGGTCGGCCTGCTCGCGCAATGACAGCAGGACCCGCTGCTGTCGCGCGCCGCGGTCGAAGTCGTTCGAGCCGTGTCGCGACCGGGCGTAGCGCAACGCCTCGGCGCCGTCCATGTGCTGGATGCCGCTCGGGATGTAGACCCGCCGGAGCCCGCCGTCGATCGATGGGAAGCGGTCATCGGACACCGGGACCTGGACGTTGACGGTGACGCCGCCCATCACGTCGACGACCTTCTTGAAGCCGTCGAAGTTGACCTCGACGAAGTACTTGATGTCGAGCCCGTACAGGTAGCCCATGATCGCCTTGAGCCCGTTGTAGCCGACCGTCCCGTTCTTGACCGAGCCCGGGAACAGGTCGGTGCGGCGGTGGATGTTCGTCCACCACGAGTTGATCTTGCCGCCATACACCGAGCCGAACACGTTGCGCGCCGGACCGGGCGGGATGGGCACGCCCTCGGTATCTCGCGGCAGGCTGAACATCGCGACCTGCTTGGTCACCGGGTCGATCGACACGACGATCAGGGTGTCCGTGTTGAACGTTCCCTCGCCGGGCCGCTGGTCCGCGCCGATGAGCAGGATGTTGAGGCGTTCCTTGCCGTCCCAGGGCGGGATCGAGACCTGCGGCAGGGCGCTGCCGACCGGCGTCCCCTCGGGGACCGGCGAGTCGGTCGGTCCCGCGGCCGTGCCCTCGTCATCGCTCGGGGTGGGCGTGGCCGTGCCGGGCGAGGGCGTCGCGTCGAGCGCGCATTCCTTGTCCGGATCGCTGATGAAGATGCAGCCGTTGTCGAGGAAGCCCTGGGCGAGCATGTCGTAGCGGGCGACGACGACGTGGCTGCCGGCCATCACCAGCACGACCGCCACGAGACCCGCGATCGACAGCGGGTTGCGCCCGATCCTCGCCCGGCCGGCACGGCCGTCGCCCGAGGCGTCGGCGGCGTTGAGGAACTCGGCCACGCGGTAGGCGTCGATGATGGCGACCAGGCGATAGACCAGGATCGCGAGATTGACGACGAACACCGCGTCCAGCACGGTCGGGTCGATGAGGAACCCGAGCAGGGCGATCCGGTCGACGCGGATGATGGTCCCCGCGGCGAGCGCCAGCACGAGGATCGGTCCGGCCGCGAACGCCAGCGCGCGCAGCGGCGCACCGGCGTACAGCTGGCCAAGGCCGGGGAAGATGAGGGAGAGGAAGGCGGCCGCGAAAGGCGACCGCGCGCGCGGTCGCGCGCCCTCAGGTTCGTGCATCGCGGGTAGGATACTCGGACCCGCCGAAACGCACGCGGACGGCGCCCGGAGTCGGGTGCGCGACTCCCCAGACCCGAGGCCGAATGTTCCGACCCGTCAGCTCGAAGCCCGACCTTGTCGCCCAGGAGTACGAGATCCTGGATGTGTGGCGCGAGCGTCGGACGTTCGCGCGGCTGCGCGCGCAGAACGCGGGCGGACCGAAGTGGAGCTTCCTCGACGGCCCGATCACCGCCAACAACCCGATGGGCGTCCACCATGCCTGGGGCCGGGCCTACAAGGACCTGTATCAGCGCTTCCACGCGATGCTCGGCGAGGAGGAGCGATACCAGAACGGGTTCGACTGCCAGGGCCTGTGGGTCGAGGTCAACGTCGAGCGCGAGCTCGGGTTCACCTCGAAGCGCGACATCGAGGCGTTCGGGATCGCCCGTTTCGTGACCCTCTGCAAGCAGCGCGTCCTGACCTACGCGGCGCGCCAGACCGAGCAGTCGGTCCGGCTCGGCATGTGGATGGACTGGAACGACCCCGACGAGCTGCGCCGGCTGGGCGAGCTGCTCGGCGCAGAGCCATCGGCGATCGCCACCATCGCCGGCGTCGACGGCCCGGTGACAGACACCGTCGAGATGCTCGTCGGGCGGCTCGGCACCAAGGATGTCGGCGGCAGCTACTTCACGTTCAGCAACGAGAACAACGACCTGATCTGGGGCTTCCTGGCCGAGTGCCACCGGCGCGGCTGGATCTACAAGGGCCACGACACGATGCCGTGGTGCGCCCGCTGCGGGACGGGCATCTCGCAGACCGAGATGAACGAGGGGTATCAGGACCGGGACGACCCCGGGCTGACCGTCACCTTCCCGCTCCGCGACCGAGCCGGCGAATCGCTCCTGGTCTGGACGACGACGCCCTGGACGCTCACCTCGAACGTGGCCGCCGCCGTCGGGCCGGACATCCGCTACGTCCAGGTCCGCCAGGGCGACCGGGTCTACTGGCTGGGGAAGGGAACCCTCAAGACCGCCCTGACCGGGCCGTTCGAGGTCCTCGACGAGGTGTCCGGCGCGGACATGGTCGGCTGGCGCTACGACGGCCCGTTCGACGACCTCGCGGCGGTCCGGAACGCGTTCGCGGCGGGCACGGCCGACACACCGGGCACGCCCTACGAGCACCGGGTCGTGCCGTGGACCGATGTCGGCGAGGACGAGGGGACCGGCATCGTCCACATCGCCCCCGGCTGCGGCGCCGAGGACTTCCAGCTCGGCACGTCGCTCGGGCTGCCGGTCGTCGCGCCGCTCGACGAAGCCGGGATCTTCGTCGGCGGGTTCGGGTCGTTGTCGGGCCGCGACGTGCGCGACGTCACCGAGCCGATCGTCGAGCACCTCAAGCGCGAGGGTCGGTTCTATCGGCTCGAGACCATCAACCACCGCTATCCGCATTGCTGGCGGTGCGGGACGCCGCTGGTGTTCCGACTCGTCGACGAGTGGTTCATCAGCATGGGGCCGCTGTACGACCAGCCGCGCGAGACGCTGAGCAGGGAGCAGATCGACGCCAGCCTGCGCTACCAGATCATGGAGGTGGTCGACAGGATCCGCTGGATCCCGGACTTCGGCTACGAGCGCGAGCTCGACTGGCTGCGCAACATGCACGACTGGATGATCAGCAAGAAGCGCTACTGGGGGCTGGCGCTGCCGATCTACGACTGCGCGGCATGCGGCACCGTCGAGGTGATCGGGGGCCGCGACGAGCTGCACGAACGCGCGGTGTCGGGCTGGGAGGAGTTCGAAGGCCATACGCCGCACCGGCCGTACGTCGACGCGGTGCGCATCGCCTGTCCCGGCTGCGGCGCCCCCGTCGAACGGATCCGCGATGTCGGGAACCCGTGGCTGGACGCCGGGATCGTGCCCTTCTCGACGCTCCATTTCCGCGAGGATCCCGACTACTGGCGCGAGTGGTTCCCGGCCGACTTCATCACCGAGAGCTTCCCGGGCCAGTTCCGCAACTGGTTCTACTCGATGCTCGCGATGTCGACCGTCCTCCGCCGCGAGCCGCCGTTCGAGACGATCTTCGGCTACGCGCTGGTGTTCGCCGAGGACGGCCGCCAGATGCACAAGAGCTGGGGCAACGCCATCGAGTTCGACGATGCCGCCGACCGGATGGGCGTCGACGTCATGCGCTGGATGTTCGCCAAGGCGCGGCCGGAAGAGAACATCCTGTTCGGGATGCATGCCGCGGACGAGGCGCGCCGCGAGCTGCTGATCCTGTGGAACGTCTACACCTTCTTCGTCACCTATGCCCGGCTCGCCTCCTGGACGCCGGCCGAGGGCGCGCCCCCGCCGGGCGAGCGGGCGATCCTCGACCGCTGGATCCTGTCACGCGCGGCGGGGACGGCTGCCACGGTCGAGGCGCGACTCGCCGACTACGACGCCGTCGGGGCGACACGGGCGATCTCGTCGTACCTCGACGGGCTGTCGACCTGGTATCTCCGCCTGTCGCGACGGCGCTTCTCCCGGTCCGATGCCGGGGCGGACCGCTCGGCGGCATTCGCGTCGCTCCACGCGGCGCTCGTGGCGACCGCCCGGATGCTGGCGCCGATCCTGCCGTTCCTG
>DASYSM010000030.1:0-43446 GCA_036003325.1 Candidatus Limnocylindrales bacterium | reverse complement strand
CCAGTCCTCCCGAGGGTAGGTGGCAGGAAATGGCCATTGTCCCTGCCAGATACCCTCCCCGGGACTGGAAGTCCGGAGTCGGCGCGGAACACGGGCGGGCGCTCGGCCACGGGCCGGCCGCCTGGCGACGCGCGCGGGCAGGCGACGGCCCCGCGGACCCGCGGCCCCCGCGGACCCGCGGACCCGCGGCCCCGCAGTCGACGGCCCGCCGCCCCGGGGTCCCCCGGCACCTGGCGGCCGGAGGCCGCAGACCTACGGAGCGGGGGTCGACGAAGCCGCTTGCGAGGCCCCGGGCGACGCGTCGGGCGAGGCGCCGGCCGAATCGGGGGTCGCCGTCGGCGTGGGCGTCGGTGCCGGCGTGGGGATCGGGCCGTTGGCCGGTGGGAACAGGACCGGGATCGGCAGGCCGTAGCGGATGATGACGTCGTTGGTCGTCGTCCCGAGCTCGGCCGTGTCGACCTGGCGGGTGTCGATGTCCGGTCGCAGGGCGAGGCTGAACTCGGCGCCGCCGCTCGCCTGCAGGTGGAGGATCTCCTCGGCCACGTCGATCGGCGCCCGGAGGATGTAGTAGGTGCCGGTCTTGGCCAGGACCGTCATGTCCTGGTACGAGATCTTGGTCGACTTGTCGGAGTAGTAACCCTTGGAGACGGTCGTGGCGTCCGTGCCGAGCACGTTGATGCTCGCGGTCACGAACACGTCGACCGTCTCGTTGGCGACCACCATGCCGCCGACGGCCCGATCATCGGGGACGGTGATCGAGACCGCCCGCCAGGTGGGGCTGTCGGGTGCGACGGTCTCCTCCGGCCGAAGGATCGAGAACACGCCGCCCTCGTTGCTCGAGGCGAGCAGGTTGGTCGTGACGAGCTGCCCGGAGAGGATGGTCACCGCCGGCATCCGGCCGACGACCTTGTCCGGCGTGGACACGATCGCGTTCGCGTTGGTCGGATCGATCGGGACTTCGCGGACCGCCACGTCCGATTCCTCGATGATCTTGCGGGCCGGGATCGTCTGCACGGCGACCACCACGGCGACCTTCTGCGGGTCGGCCTGGGCGACCTTCTTCTGCGCCTGGTCGATCGCCATGAAGGCGGCCCCGGCCGCGATCACGGCCAGCACGACGCCGACGACGACGATGAACCGGCTGCGGCGACCGGGATGTTCGAATTCGCTGTCCATGTCCGTTCTTCTCTCCAGATGGGCGGGTCGGCGTCAGTCGCCGCCCGGGGATGCGGGTTGTCGGATGCGCCGGGGCCCTACCACGGCGCGAGTCGGACCACTTGACCGCGTCGGAGCGCGGGGTCGTTCATATCGGCGTAGGAACCCGTGATCGCGTAGCCGTAGACCGTGTTGGCGTCGATGGACGCGATGCGAAAGACCGCGAAGCCTTCGATGTCGACGTACTGGTTCGACGTTCCGGCGGTCGCGATGTCGACGGTGAACGGGATCATGCGGGTGACCGGCAGGCCGTCCTTGTTCGTCCCGGTCGCGCGGATGGTCAGGGGATACTCGCCCGGTCCCAGCGTCCCGCCGTTGATCGAGATCGTGGCCGTCTGGTTGCCGCCCTTGCCGAGGGTGAACGAGCTGGGCGTGACGCTGACCGGGCCGATCCCGGTGGGGAGGACGCCGAGGTCCTGCGGGCCGCCCTCGACGGTCAGGTTCACGGTCCCGCCGAAGTAGGTCGCGTCCTTGTTGGGCGTGCTGAATGCCATCGTCCCGGTCGAGGTCGAGCCGGTGGACGCCATGGAGATGACGAGGCCGCCCCCGGTGCTCGAGAAGTCACGGTCGACGGTGCCGATCTTGACCGCCACGGGTGCGTAGTGGTCGGTCAGGTATGGGCTGGACGAATGGCCCTGGACCCAGATCGGATAGATGCCGACCGGCGCACCGACGGTCTGGAAATGGGTCCACGTGACGGTCACCGCGGGGGCCGCAGGAGTCGGCGAGAAGGTCAGCGCCTGCAGGGTGGTGCCGTATGGCGTGGACGCTCCCCAGTTGGCGAACGCGCTGGTGCTGACGACGCCGCTGAACGCGTTGTTCTTGGTCAGCGACATCGTGACCGCGTTGCTGCGGTCCTCGGTCTGGCCGATCGTCACCGTCGAGGCGACCGTGTAGCTGAAGTCGGGGATGGTCATGACCGTGCCCGAATAGACCGCCGCGAGGACCTCGTCGCCGGGGGCGTAGCGATCGTCGATGGCATCGACCACGATCCCCGCCGAGTTGCCGTCCATGATCCCGACCTGGTCGTTCGGATCGGGCGGGCTGGTCGCCGGCGGGAACGCGGGCCCCGGATAGCCGGTCGCGACCCAGCCGGACTCCTTCGCCTTGAGCACGTTGGGCTGCGTGCCGGACGTCACGTCGTTGTAGAACACGTTCGAGGTCGCGGTCGAGAAGTCGCGGATGTCGAGCGCGATGAACCCACGGAAGCTGGCGTTGTTGCCCGGCGACGCGCCGTCGCCGACGAGGGCGATGACCGGACCGTGATGGACCGGGTCACTGTCGGGGTGCGACGCGTCGAACGGGTCACCGGAGCTGGGCGTCGAGCGGAGGGTGGCGTTGGTCGCGCTCCCAAGACACGATGTGTTCGCGGTCGACAGCAGGTCCTGGAAGTCGTTCGTATCGCCGTCGCAGGGTGACGTCGCGCCGGACGTCGGGCCGGGTGCGTTGAGGTAGTGCCGGATCGCGATGGGCAGCATGTCGCCGTTGGTCCGCACGTGGGCCGTGGCACCGATGGTCGCGTCGCCCAGACCGATCGCCCGGCCGAAGGTGTATCCGACGCTGCTCTGGACGGCCACCCGGACATCGGTGCCGGAGATGAGGATGCCGCTCGTCAGATAGGTCGGCTCGCCGGCGTGGCCCGTCGCGTACTGCGGGGTCGTGGCGACGACCGCCGTGGAGCCGCTCGGGCTGGCCAGCAGGTTGCGCGCCAGCACGTCGCGCCCGATCGCCTCTGCGCTCGTGGAGGTCTCGCCGCGGACGAGGGCACTGCCGATGGCCAGTGCGCCGGCGTCGGCGGCGTTCTGCAGGAAGCGCCGCTCGCTGTAGAACCGGCCGACGTCGAAGGCGAGGCTGGCCGCCCCGAGCAAGCCGACCATCCCGATGACCACGAGGACCAGGACCTGGCCGCGCTCGCCCGCCCGGCGCCGTCGCGTCAACCGCCACGGGATCATCGGTCGCCCCGGGTCAATTGACGACCATCGTGACTTCGCTGGTCAGCGCCAGGCGGCCGCCACTGTCATGGGGCAGGAGATCGCCGATCAGCGGGATCACGAGGTCCTGGTGATAGGTCGCGCGGACCGTGACCTGCTCGCCGACCCGCGCGTCGGTGTCGGTGACGCCGGTCGGGACGACATAGGTCACGACGAGGTCGTGGTTGCTGTAGACGAGCCCGCTTGAGAGCCAGGTCCCGGTCGTCGTGAAATGCGGAGACGTCTTGCCGAGGAGGTTCATCGACGCGATCACCGCGGTCTTGATCGATTCGTTGCGCGCAAGGTCGTTCTGGGCCTTGGACTGCGACGCCGCATAGATGTAGATCGTCCCGGTCCTCGCGCCCTCGCGGACCGCGTTGGTCAGGGTCACGTAGCTGTTGAAGATGAACCCGAACTGGATGATGCCGAGGAGGATGAAGAAGAGCGGCATCAGCACGAGGGAGAACTCGACCAGGCTCTGGCCGTCGGACGAGCGTCGACGACCGCTCAGCGGAGCGGCGGACCGGCGGCCGCTGGTACGGGCATGGCGCATCGTGTTCGGCTGACCCCTCGTATGGATGGACCCAGTGTCGGGGCGTCGCCCGGCGGGCCGGTATCAGCCATTCGTCAGGACCGCCCCGGTCCGATAGGTGTAGGTGGGTGGATTCCGTTGACAGAACGGATGTTCGGTTCGTGCGCGGACTGCTAGACTTGGACGATGCCCGACTTCAGGTTCGTCGCCCCCTTCGAGCCGACCGGTGACCAGCCGGCCGCCATCGAACGCCTGTCCGATGGCCTCGCCAGGGGCCTCCGCGACCAGGTCCTCCTCGGCGCGACGGGCACCGGCAAGACCGCGACCATCGCCTGGACGATCGCCAACCACAACAAGCCGACGCTCGTCCTCGCCCACAACAAGACGCTCGCGGCGCAGCTCTACGCGGAGTTCCGCGAGTTCTTCCCCGAGAACAAGGTCGAGTACTTCGTCAGCTACTTCGACTACTACCAGCCCGAGGCGTACCTGCCGCGGAGCGACACCTACATCGAGAAGGACTCGTCGCGCAACGACGAGATCGACCGCCTTCGCCACGCCGCGACGCACGCCCTGTTCGAGCGACGGGACGTGATCATCGTGGCGTCGGTGTCGTGCATCTACGGCCTCGGCGCGCCGGTCGACTACGGGGCGACCGTCCTCAAGCTGCGGGTCGGCGGCCAATACCGCCGCGACGCGGTGTTGCGCACGCTGGTCGACCTCCAGTACCAGCGCAACGACCAGGCCATGAGCCGGGCGCGGTTCCGCGTCCGCGGCGACACGCTCGAGCTCCAGCCGGCGTCCGAGGAGACCCTCGTCCGGGTCGAGTTCTTCGGCGACGTCGTCGAGCGCATCACCGAGCTCGACCCGCTGACCGGCGAGCTGCTGGCGGAGCGCAAGGAGACCAACGTCTACCCGGCCACGCACTACGTCACGCCGCAGGACAAGCTGCGCGAGGCGATCGTCGACATCGAGGCTGAGATGGAGGAGCGCGTCGGCGGGCTCGAAGCCGAGGGCCGGGCGCTCGAGGCCGCCCGCCTCCGGCAGCGGACGACGTTCGACCTCGAGATGATGCGCGAGCTCGGCTACTGCACCGGCATCGAGAACTACTCGCGTCACCTGTCCCGACGCGAGCCGGGCTCGCGCCCCTGGACGCTGCTCGACTACTTCCCGCCCGACTGGCTGCTGGTCGTCGACGAGTCGCACATGACCATCCCGCAGGTCGTCGGGATGTACAAGAACGACCGGACCCGCAAGGAGATCCTGGTCGACTTCGGCTTCCGGCTGCCGTCGGCGCTCGACAATCGGCCGCTGACGTTCGAGGAGTTCGAGGCGACCGTCCACCAGGCGATCTACATGAGCGCGACGCCCGGCCCGTATGAGCTCGAGCGGAGCAAGCGGGTCGTCCAGCAGCTGATCCGGCCGACCGGCATCGTCGACCCGGTCATCACGGTCCGCCCGACCGAGAGCCAGATCGACGACCTGCTCGAGGAGATCCGCGGGCGGGTCGAGCGCGGCGAGCGCGCCCTGGTCACGACCCTGACCAAGAAGATGGCCGAGGACCTGGCCGACTACCTCAAGGAGCTCGGGGTCAAGGTCCAGTACCTCCACAGCGAGGTCGACACCCTCGAGCGGGTCGCGATCCTGCGCGACCTGCGCCTCGGCGTGTTCGACGTCCTGGTCGGGATCAATCTCCTCCGTGAGGGGATCGACCTGCCCGAGGTGACCCTCGTCGCCATCCTCGACGCCGACAAGGAGGGGTTCCTGCGCTCGGCCTGGTCGCTCATCCAGATGATCGGCCGGGCGGCTCGGAACACCGGCGGCGAGGTGATCATGTACGCCGACACGGTCACCGAATCGATGCGCGTGGCGATGGACGAGACCGACCGCCGGCGGACCTACCAGGAGGCCTACAACCAGGAGCACGGCATCGAGCCGACGACCATCATCAAGGGCATCCGCGACCTGAACGAGCGGCTGCGCGCGGTCGCGGAGTCGACCGTGGTCTACGCCTCCGAGCGTGACGGCCAGTTCAGCGACGCGGACCGGGCCAAGGTCGAGGCCCTGGTGGCGCGGATGGAGGCCGAGATGAAGGCGGCCGCCAAGCAGCTCGAGTTCGAGCGGGCAGCCGCCCTGCGCGACGAGATCCAGCAGATCCGGCTGCGTGTCCTGCAGCAGGACGCCTCGATCACCATCGGTCGCGCCGCCGAGCGGGCCGGCCGCGCGGCGGCCGACGGACGTGGACTGACCGGCGCAGCCGACCGGGCGCGCGGTCGCCGGTCAGCCGCGGCGCTGCTGGAAGCCGGACCCGTGATGGAGGTGACCAGCGTCACGGTGCTGCCGGCCGACGAGGAGCCGACCGCCAACCTCGACGGCGTCCCGGGCGATGCGGACATCGACGAGGGGACCGTCGCCGACTGGCTGCCGGGCATCCGCGACGAGCATGACGACGACGGGGGATGGCAGGCCCGCTGGCTCGATCGCCCGACATGGGATCGCACGGTCACGCCCAACATCCGCAAGCGGACCGGGCAGCGACCGGCTCGCCGCCGCTAGCAAGCGCGAGCGACGGTGGGGCAGGATGTCGTCGTGATGCGCCTTCCGTCGGCGGCCGTTGCCGCTGTCCTGACGGTCGTCATCGCATCGGCCGCCGAGGCGTGCGGCTCGAGCGATGTTCCGACCATCACGTCGTCCGGGGATCACGACGGCCTGACCCTCGAGGTCAGCCTCCGGGCGACGGGCGATTCGCTCCGGGCCGAGACCGTCCTGAGGAACACGCGCGACACGGAGGTCCATCTCGATGCCACCCAGTGCGGCCGGGTCACGGAGGTGATCCTTGCGCGCACGGCCTTCCAGCCTGAGGGCCAGTCGTACACGGGGTCGCTCGACGCGGTCAAGCAGCTCGTGCTCCGACAGCAGCGCTCCAACCAGATCGATGACTCGTTCGCACCCCGGCGCGGGCCCGGCGGATCCGACGTGCCAGAGTGCGTGCGACCCACGCAACCCGTGACGATGTCGCCGGGCGGGACGATCACGGAGAGCTGGGAGTTGCCGTTCGCGACCGCATACGGACTGGCCGAGGTCGGCACGGAGCACATGGATGTCCGGGCGGCAGCCGTCGAGTCGGTGGCCGCCGACACGCTGGGCTTCATCGATGTGCTCCCGCCCGGCCAGGCCGACGCGGCCCGGACCGGTCGCGTCGTCTCCGCCGCAACGCCGGCGTCGGCTGTGCTCGACCGCGCGCCGACGCGACCGAGCACCGGCCCCAGCAACGGTCAGCGGTTCGACCGGATGATCGAGACCAAGGCGATCCGGGACTTCATCGAGGGGCAGCCCGCGGACTCGTGGCGGAGGGCCACCATCACCCCGACGACCCCCGGTCCCTGGGAGTTCCGCGCCGTGACCACGGGCTTCGAGCGCGCCCTGCGCGTCGACCTCGCGGCGGACGGTTCCGTCGTCGGCTCGGCCGAGATGCCCACTGCCCGGGATCGGGCGCGGGTCTTCGAGCGACGACCGGCGACCCTGCCGCCGGGCATCGCGGTCATCCCCGAACCCGAGACGGCCGTCCTGACCGACGACGTCATCGCCGGGCACCTCTCGCTCCCGAGCGGGCGGGTCGTGGCGGACAGCACGTTGATCGGCACGGTCCAACCGATGGCGCAGGTGGCGGCTCCGGGTGACTACCCGGTGTTCGTCACGGTCGGTCGCCTGCCCGGGGCCGCGGATGACCAGGTCGCCTTCGCGTCCCTGGTCGTGTCGGATGCGCCGACGGTGTCATGGGTCCCCGCGACGACGATCGCGGTCGACGGCGGCACGGCGGCCTTCACCTCGGCGGAGGGGTCTGAACGGCTCGGCGGCCTCGGTGTGGACGCCAACCTGGCCGCTCTCGACGACGCATTCGACTCGCTGACCGCGCATGACGGCCTCATCGCCGAGGTCCCCATCGGCGAGGGCACCGACCTCGCCATGTTCACGACGGGCTACGGCGACGGTGGGTATGGCGTCTGGGTCGGGCTGGACGCCGGTGGCAAGCCGACCAGGTACGTGATGGACTTCGCCATCGTCCACCTCGGCTGGCCCACGCGGTAAGCCACGCCGTTGCCCGCCCGGGATCGCAACACGAACACCCGTTCCATTTGCCGGCAATCGGCTACACTTGAGTCGTGCCCCAGGATCGCCTCGTCGTGCGCGGTGCGCGCGAACACAACCTCAAGAACGTCGACGTCGCGTTCCCGCGCGACCGGCTGGTGGTCATCACCGGCCTGTCCGGGAGTGGCAAGTCGAGCCTCGCGTTCGACACCATCTACGCCGAGGGACAGCGCCGCTACGTCGAGAGCCTGAGCGCGTACGCCCGGCAGTTCCTCGGCCAGATGGAGAAGCCCGACGTCGACCAGATCGATGGGCTGTCGCCGGCGATCTCGATCGACCAGAAGGGCGCGTCGCGCAACCCGCGCTCGACGGTCGGCACCGTCACCGAGATCTACGACCATGTCCGGCTGCTGTTCGCCCGGATCGGCATCCCGCACTGCCCGAACGGGCACGCCATCGAGCGGCAGACGGTCCAGCAGATCGTCGACCAGGTGCTCGCCCTGCCCGAGGGGACGCGCCTGCTCGTGCTCGGGCCGCTGATCAAGGACCGCAAGACCGAGGGCGACCGGGTCATCGACGGCGCCCGCCGCCAGGGCTTCGTCCGCGTCCGGGTCGACGGCGAGATCCACGACATCGGCGACGCCCCGACCCTCGACAAGTACAAGCGCCATTCGATCGAGGTCGTGGTCGACCGCTACATCGTCCGCCACGCCGACGCGCCCGAGGGCGCCGACCGTGCGCCCGACGGCCGCCCGCTCGACCCGGAGACCGGCCTGCCGATCCCGGACCCCGACGCCGGACGGCTGGCCGATTCGATCGAGACCGCGCTGCGGCTCGGCGAGGGCGTCGTGCTGATCGCGCCCGCGCCGCGCGACGACGAGCCGCCCTCGTTCGTGGAGCGGCGCTACAGCGAGAAGTACAGCTGCCCGTACGACGGCTTCACGGTCGACGAGCTCGAGCCGCGCAGCTTCTCGTTCAACTCACCGCACGGTGCCTGCCCGGCCTGCACCGGGCTCGGGACCAAGCTCGAGATCGACCCGGCGCTGGTCATCCCGGACCGCTCGAAGAGCCTGGCCACCGGGGCGCTCGTCCCGTGGGCGCGGATGCCGACCGACGCGTCGTGGCGGCTCAAGATCCTCGAGGCCATCTGCGCCGCCCACGGCTGGGACTACACAGCGCCCATCCACGATCTGCCATCAGAGGCGATCGACTACGTCCTGTACGCCAAGAAGGACGAGAAGGTCATCGTCCGCTACCGGACCGACCGCGGCGAGAACACCTACAAGGCGACGTTCGAGGGCGTCGTCACCAACCTCGAGCGTCGCTACCGCGAGACCGACTCGGACTACATCAAGGCCGAGCTCGAGAAGTTCATGGTCACCCGGCCATGCCCGGTCTGCGGCGGCAAGCGGCTGCGGCCGGAGATCCTGGCGGTGACGATCGGCGACAGGAACGTGTGGGACGTCTCGACGCTGTCGATCACCGACGCGCTGGCGTGGGCGACCGGGCTGTCGGCGACCCTCAGCGATCGCGAGCGGACGATCGCCCACCAGCTGCTCAAGGAGATCGTCGCCCGCCTGGGCTTCCTCGTCGACGTCGGGCTCGACTACCTGACCCTCGACCGGACGAGCGTGACCCTGTCGGGCGGTGAGGCGCAGCGGATCCGTCTGGCCACCCAGATCGGCACGACCCTGATGGGCGTCCTGTACATCCTCGACGAGCCGTCGATCGGGCTCCACCAGCGTGACAACGCCAAGCTCATCGCGACGCTGACGCGCCTGCGCGACCTGGGCAACACGGTCCTCGTCGTGGAACACGATGAGGAGACCATCCGCACCGCCGACTGGGTCGTCGATATCGGCCCCGGCGCGGGCGAGCACGGCGGGGAGATCATCGCCAACGGTCCGCTCGAGCAGCTCCTCGCCGAGCCGCGCTCGGTGACCGGGGCCTTCCTCCGCGGCGAGCGGGCCGTGCCGATCCCCGCGACGCGGCGGCCCGGCAACGGCAAGGACCTCGTCGTGCGCGGCGCGCGCGAGCACAACCTGCGCGCCATCGACCTGCGCGTCCCGCTCGGGACGTTCGTGGCGGTCACCGGCGTGTCGGGGAGTGGCAAGAGCACGCTCGTCACCGAGGTGCTCTACCGGGCCCTCGCCCGCGAGCTCAACGGCTCACGGGAGCCGGTCGGCGCGTTCGACGCGCTCGAAGGCGCCGAGCACGTCGACAAGATCATCGAGATCGACCAGAGCCCGATCGGGCGGACGCCGCGTTCGAACCCGGCGACCTATGTCGGGTTGTTCACGCCCATCCGCGAGCTGTTCGCCGGCGTCCCCGAGGCGCGCGTGCGCGGCTACACGCCGGGGCGGTTCAGCTTCAACGTCAAGGGCGGCCGTTGCGAGAACTGCAAGGGCGACGGGATCCTCAAGATCGAGATGCAGTTCCTGCCCGACGTCTACGTGCCGTGCGAGGTCTGCAAGGGCAAGCGCTACAACCGCGAGGCGCTGGAGATCCACTACAAGGGCAAGTCCATCGCGGATGTGCTCGAGATGACGATCGCCGAGGCTCTCGACTTCTTCTCGGCCGTCCCCAACGTCCGGGCGAAGCTCCAGACGCTCAATGACGTCGGGCTCGGCTACGTCCACCTCGGCCAGCCGGCCACGACGCTGTCGGGCGGCGAGGCGCAGCGGGTCAAGCTGTCGACCGAGTTGTCGCGGCGGGCGACCGGCCGGACCCTGTATGTCCTCGACGAGCCGACGACCGGTCTCCACTTCGCCGACGTCGAGAAGCTGCTCGAGGTCCTCCATCGCCTGGTCGACGGCGGCAACACGGTCCTCGTCATCGAGCACAACCTCGATGTCATCAAGACCGCCGACTGGATCGTCGACCTCGGCCCGGAGGGCGGTGACCGCGGCGGGCGGATCATCGCCGAGGGGACCCCGGAGAAGGTCGCCCGGACCAAAGGATCGGCCACCGCGGAGTACCTGGCGCGGGTCCTGCGCGGCGAGCCACTGGTGCCGTTGTCGGACGTGACCTTCGCCGACGAGGCCGGCCGGGGGTCGCGCAACGGCGGCAACGGCCACGACCTGCCGGCGGCGCTGCGCATCGCGCCGTCACGGAAGCGCGCGGCCGCCGCGGCGAAGACCCGCTGATCGCGTCTCGTTCGGGCAACGCCCAGCGGCTAGAGTAGGCGCGTGCCGGACATCGACTTCGCCTTCCTGGCCGACGCCGCCGAGACCATCCCGGGGCAGAAGTTCCATGTCCTGGGCGGCGGGGTCGCGCGGATCGGTGGTCGACGCTTCCCGCTGCGTCATCCACACCTCGCGCTCGTCATCGGTCTCCAGGTGACCGCGCCCGAGACCGACCGCGAGCACGAGATCCGGTTCGTCCTGCTCGATCCCGATGGCGGCGAGGTGGCGGGGGCCACCGGGAGTCTCGTCGCCCGGAGCCAGCGTGACGGGCGCGATGCCGTCCTGACGTTCTCGATCGACCTCTGGAACCTGACCTTCCCGGCACCGGGCGACTACTCGTTCCGGATCCTCGTCAACGGCTCCGAACGCAAGCGGTTGCCCCTGCTCCTCCTCGCGCCACCGGATCCAGCCAGCGATGGTGGCGAGGTCATGGGGACCAAGCCGGCCGACGACTGAGGGATGACCGAGGCTCGTACGAGCGACTCGTCGCGGCGACCCGCACGCCACGAACGCCCGGCCATCGACGAGGCCGGTCTGGTCGCCGCCCGCCACGCCGACCGACTGCTGGCCGAGGCGCGAGACCGCGGCCTGGCGCGCTGGGTCGCCTACCTCGACCCACTCCCGGACCGGCTCCGCGACGACGATCCGTGGGCGTTGCGCGCCACCGCCACGCGTTGCCGGGCGGCCTACGGCGTCAAGGATTCGATCCGCGACGTCCTCCCGGCTGAGCTGACCGAGCCGTTCCTCGACGCCATCGACCGGCTCATCCGCGAGCTCAACCGGGCCGACCTCGACCGACCCAGGGGATGAGTCGCCGGGTCCGCGCGCGATAGGCCGCGTAACCCGCGAATCGGACCTCGAGCCAGGCCTCCTCCCGTCGCGACTTCAGTTCGAAGAACCCGAGCAGGACGAGCGCCGCGCCGATGGCGACCGGCGACGCGGCGAGGAGGCCCCAGCCCACGCCGGCGATGACCAGGCCGCCGTAGATCGGGTGACGGACCAGGGCATAGACCCCGGTCTCGACCAGCTGGCCGCCGGGTCGCGGGTAGGGGAGCGGGGTGAGGGCATCTCTGAGGTCCCGGATCCCGCGGACCGCCAGCCACAGCCCGGCCGCGATCAGGGCGGCGCCCACGACCGATGTGAGGAGCCGCGCGGCGCCATCCCACGCCGGTCCGAGCAGACCGGCGGCGGCCGTGGTCACCAGCAGGACGCCCTGGATCGCGACCCAGCCCTCGCCCCGAGGGCCGAGCGACGGGAGCCGGGTCATCGCCCGGACTCGGCGGCGACGCGTGCGTCGGTCATCATCCGATGGTAGGCGGGCCGACCCCTGCGCTCAGCCCCAGCTCCTCCGCATCGAACGCTTCCAGCAAGAACGGCGACGGCGTCGTCGGGTCGTAGACCAGGGTGAGCGACCGGCGTGCCCGCGTCCAGGCGACGTAGGCCAGCCGACGCTCCTCTTCGTACGCCCGGTCCGGATCCTCGGCCTCGCCGACGGCGCGCGCGCTCGGGAAGCGGCCCGCCTCCATCCCGACCACCGCGACGTGGTCGAATTCGAGCCCCTTGGTGGCGTGGGCCGTGGCCAGGGTGAGGTCGGCGTCGTCGCGGCGCAGGTCGGCGAGCCGCGCGCGCATGGCGAGGATGGTGTCGCCGAGGGCCGCCAGGTCCGCGGTCGGGGGAAGCGCGGCCGCCCAGCCCAGCAGGGCCGTCGCGACCTCGGTGCTCTCCGGATCGCCGGCCGCCGCGTCGCGGACGCGACCGAGGGCCACCAGCAACGGTGCACCGTCCGCCGGCTCCGCCGCCCGCTCCAGCAGCTCGTCGAGGAGGGGGGAGTCGAGCAGGAGCTCGATCCGCGGTGCGCGGAACGGCACGCCGAGCCCGAGGCAGACCACGACCGCGGGTAGCAGCTCCCGATTGGTCCGGGCCAGGACGGCGCGGGTCGAACCGTCGTCCGGCCACGACCGCATCGCGCGCTCGATCCGGACGGTCTCGTCCGAGGTGTCGGCGGCCAGGACCAGGCGGCCGGCCGCCCCGGGACGCGCCCGGATGGTCTTGGCGAAGCGCTCCCCGTTGTGCTCGATCAGCCGGACCGCCCGCGCGACCACCGGCTTCGGGCAGCGATAGTTGACCTCGAGATCGACCCGCCGGAGCCCGGGCAGGCGATCCTCGAGCGACAGGATCCGCCGGACGTCGGCGAGCCGCCAGCCGTAGATCGACTGGTCGTCGTCGCCGACCAGGCAGACATCGTTCGCTGGCGCGGCGAGCAGCAGCGCGAGGTCGAGCTGGAGACGGTCGACGTCCTGGGCCTCGTCCACCAGGAGCGTCCTGGTCCGCGCCCGCCAGCGGGCGAGCAAGGCTGGATCCGCCCGCAGGCACTCGAGCGCGCGGACCACGAGGTCGTCGAAGTCGACGCCGCCGGTCTCGCGGATCGCCCGCTCGTACGCGACGAACGCGCGCGCCATGGGGCCGGGCGCCGGGTCGGCGGCGACCTCGTCGACGGTCACCTGCAGGTCGAGTTTCAGCCGTGAGAAGGCGAGGTCCAGCCGTCCTCGTTCGCCCGCCGACGCTTCCGGGAACAGGGCACGGAGGAGCTCGTCGCGATCGATCAATGGATCGACGGGGACCCCGGCATCGACCAGGATCTCGCGCCCGAGCGCGTGGAAGGTGCGGACACGCACCGCGCCGGCCGCCACCCCGAGCGGCGCCAACGCCCCGTCGAGACGTTCCGTCAGCTCCTCGGCCGCCCGCTTGTTGAACGCGACCAGCGTGACCGAGGCCGGGTCGACACCACCGTCCACCAGCCACGCCACGCGGGCGACGAGGGTCGTCGTCTTGCCGCTGCCCGCGGGCGCCACCACGAGCAACGGGCCCGAGGCTGCGGTCGCCGCGGCCCGCTGGTCGGGTGCGAGTCGTGACAGCCGCTCGGCCACGGAGGGGTGGGACATCCGCTCGATCGTGCGCGGGCCCGATCACCGGCGGCTTATCCGGCGGCCCGTCGCCCGGTGCGCTCGCGCACCACCAATGAGCGGGCAGCGCGACGCTCCGAGCGGGGAACGTCCGGGCCGCTGCCGATGAACCAGAAATAGCATTCACACCGCGTTCACGGGCTGCTATCGTCGTCGCCCCAGGGTGGTCCCCGCGGGCTCGACTCCTTGACGTTCGACAGCCCGCCGCGACCGATGGTTCGACCGCCCGCGCGACGTGGGTGGTGGCGCAGGAGGATGAGACGTGACGGTGCCCACGCGCTCGAATTCGCCCAGGCAGCCCCTCCACCGCATGCTGGTCACGTTCGCGACCGCGGTGCTCGTCGCCGGGTCGCTGGCGATCGCGCCGGCGGCGTCGGCCGCGCCCCCGGGCCCGGCGGGCCCACCGACCGGCTCGTGCGACCTCCAGTCGAAGGGCGACAAGATCCAGCACGTCATCTATCTCCAGTTCGACAACGTGCACTTCGAGCGTGATAACCCGAACGTCCCGTCGGACCTGGAGCAGATGCCCCACCTGCTGGACTTCCTCAAGGACAACGGGACGTTCGACACGAACGATCACACGATCCTGATCTCCCACACCGGTGGCGGGATCCTGAGCTCGCTGACCGGTCTCTATCCCGACCGGCACGGACAGGCCGTCTCGAACTCGTACGGGTACTTCCGGCCGGACGGGTCGGTCGGCTTCTCGTCGTCGTTCAAGTACTGGACCGACAACACGGACGGCGGCAACCCGGCCAACACCCCACCGACGGCATCGGCCGACACCAACTTCAACATGGTCAATGCCGACCCGGCCTCGCTCGGTGGCAGCGGGTCCGTCCGGAATGCGCCCGCCCCGTGGGTGCCGTACACGCGCGCCGGCTGTGACGTCGGCAACGTCGGCGTGGCCAACACCGTGCTCGAGAACAACACGGCCATCGCGTTCCGCAACACGCCGGCGCCGACGAAGCTGTCGGTGGCGGCGGCGGTCGGCGACACGAACATCAAGGTCGACAGCGTCGACGGGCTGGCCGCGGGCCAGACGCTGGTGATCGACAACGGCAACGCCAGCAACGAGCTCGCCACGATCGCCAACGTCGGCACGGCCGGCGGCGGTGGTACGGGTGTCGACCTCACGGCGCCGCTGGCGAAGGCGCACACGGCGGGCGCGCAGGTCAACGTGACCGCGACCGACCCGACCGGCGACATGACCAAGGTCTTCGGCGCCGACACGCCCGAGTGGGTCGAGGGCCGTGCCTCGCAGATCTCGCCGAGCGGGACGGCGGCGCGCAACCTCGCGCAGACCGACTTCGTGGGCATCGCGATCCACTGCGCGGCGGGTGGCGGCATCTGCAACGACAACGCCGCCAACGCACGTCCCGACCCGCTGCCGGATGAGTCCGGCGGCTACACGGGCTACCAGGCGCTCTTCGGGGCGAAGTACGTCAACCCGGCCATCAACGACGGCAACGGCTGCGTCAACGGCATCGAGGGTCAGCCGATCCAGGACCAGTTCAACCAGTGCGGCTTCCCGGGCTTCGACGGCATGTTCGCGCGGAACACGCTGGGCGAGGTCGCCGCGATGCAGGAGGCCGGCGTGCCGGTCACCTTCGGCTACATCTCCGACGCCCATGACGGGCACGGCGTCGCCGGCGAGATCCACCACGCGTACGGACCCGGCGAGGCCGGCTACGTCCAGCAGCTCCACGACTACGACCAGGCGTTCGGCGACTTCTTCACCCGACTGCAGAACGACGGCATCACCAAGGACAACACCCTGTTCGTGGTCACCGTCGAGGAGAGCGACCACTTCGCCGGGACGCAGCCGGACGCGCCGTGCGACGGCGTCACGACGGCCTGCACCTATGCCAACGTGAGCGAGGTCAATGCCGACCTCAAGCGGCTCGTCGCCACCTACAACGCGAACCACGGCACGACCGCGACCACGAACTTCAGCGTCCACAGCGACCTGGCACCGAACGTCTACATCACCGGCGCTCCGGCGGCCGGCTCGCCGACGGCGCGCACGCTCGAGCAGGCGATGTCGGACATGAATGTGACCAACCCGTACACGGGCGTCCAGCAGAAGCTGTTCGTGGCGATGGCGGATCCGGTCGAGCAGAAGCTATTGCACATGTCGACCGCCGATCCGGCCAGGCTGCCGACCTTCACCCCGTTCGCGCAGGGCGATTTCTTCCTGACCGCGTCATCGACCACGCCCTGCCCGGGCAACGACCCGAACGCCTGTCTGACGACGGCGATCACGAACCCGAACCAGACATTCGCCTGGAACCATGGCGGCATCCAGCCCGAGATCCGATCGACCTGGATCGGCTGGGTCGGGCCGGGTGTCGTGACCCAGGGCCAGACCGACGCGGTGTGGACCGACCACACCGACATCCGCCCGACGATGCTCGCCCTGCTCGGGCTGCATGACGACTATGTTTCGGACGGCCGTGTCGTGACCCAGTTCCTGAAGCCCGAGGTGACCCCGACCTTCCTCAACGGCAGGCCCGATGTCGAGAGCCTCGGTGCGATGTGGAAGCAGATCAATGCCTCGTTCGGCCAGTTCTCGATGGACACGCTGTGCGCGTCCACCGGTGCGCTCGCGAGCACCTCGCTGGGCGACAGCACCTACACGAACACGGAGAACGCGCTGGCGACCCTTGGAACGCAGCGCGACGGCCTCGCCGACCAGATCCGGCTGGCGTTGTGGAACGCGGAGTTCGCGAACAAGAAGATCGACCCGGCGAAGACGAAGGCCTGGATCAGCCAGGGCCAGGGCTACCTCGACCAGGCCGCGGCGCTGTGCGGACGGTTCTCGTCCTCACCGGCGAACGCCAGGGAGCTCGACAAGATCAACCACATCGTCGTCGTCTACGAGGAGAACCACAGCTTCGACAACCTGTACGGCGGCTGGGAGGGCGTGAACGGCCTCGCCAACGCCGACGAGGCTCACACGACCCAGGTCAATGAGGCCGGCAACTCGTACACCTGCCTCAAGCAGGACGACGTCAACCTCCAGGACGCGACCCGCTTTCCGCAGACATGCGCCGACGCGACACCGGGGACACCGGGTGGGCCGTTCACGAGCGCATTCCCGAACGCGCCGTTCACCATCGACGATTACATCGCTCCGGCCGACACCACCTGTCCGCCGAACCCGCCCGTCGCATTCAGCCAGCCGAACGGGTGGCTGAACGGCACCGGATCGGCCGGCGGCTGCACACGTGACCTCGTCCACCGCTTCTATCACGAGCAGTACCAGCTCGACGGCGGCGCGCAGGACCGCTATGTCACGGGCAGCGACGCGATGGGCCTGTCGATGGGCGTCTACGACACCAAGGCGCTGCCGATCTACCAGTACCTCCACAGCGCGGGACACCCGAGCTACGCCATCGAGGACAACTTCTTCCAGTCGGCGTTCGGCGGGTCGTTCCTCAACCACCAGTGGCTGATCGCCGCGGCCTCACCGGTCGATCCGGGCGGGGCGTCCGGCGGCGCGAATGCCACGCGTCATCCGGTCCTCGACGCCAACGGGATGCCGTCGAACGAGCCGCTCTACACCTCGACCATCACCCCGACTGGCACGCCGCCGTCGATCCCGCCCGACCGGGAGCTGACCGCGACCTGCGCCCAGGTCGCGACGCTGGCGCCGCCCTTGAACGGTCTCGCCTGCGGCAACTACGGCGTCAACACCATGCAGCCGGCATTCCAGCCGTCCGGCCTGTTCGGCGCGAAGCTGCCGGCGCAGACCGCCCCGACCATCGGCGACCGGCTCACCGGCGCCGGCGTCGACTGGGCGTGGTACTCGGGTGGCTGGGACAACGCCAACGGCAACACCTCGGGCCCGGGCTATACCAACGGCTCATCGGCCTCGAACACGCCGACCGGGTGCAGCGACCCGAACGTCGACCCGGGCGTCAGCCACTGGCCGGAATGTCCGGACAACCTGTTCCAGTACCACCACCAGCCGTTCAACTACTTCGCCAACTTCTCGACGGCGACGACGGCGGGCCAGGCGAACCGGGACGCGCACCTGCTCGACGAGGTCGTCTTCGAGCAGGCGGTCGGGTCGTCGAGCGGGACCTGCGACCTCAAGCCGGTCAGCTTCGTCAAGCCGATCGGTGAAGAGAACGAGCACCCGGGCTACGCCAGCGAACCCGGCGGGAGCGACCACCTGGTCGACCTGATCTCGTCGATCGAGGGCAGCGCCTGCGCCGCGGACACGATGATCATCGTGGCCTACGACGAGTTCGGCGGGCAATGGGACCACGTCTCGCCACCGGGACAGGGCAACGACAACGGTCCCCACGACATCTGGGGACCGGGCACGCGGATCGCCAGCCTGGTCATCGCCCCGGACCTGAAGGCCCCCTTCGTGGTCGACAGCACCGAGCACGACACGACATCCATCCTCAGCACCATCGAGCACCGCTTCGGGCTCGTGCCGCTCGAGACACGAGACGCCGCAGCGAACGACCTGTCCACCGTCTTCAACGCCAAGAAGGCGAAGTCATAGACGTGCCCTGAAGGAGCCCGGACCGGGCTCCGCGCACCACCGACCTCGACGGCCCCTCGCATCGCGGGGGGCCGTTCGGCGTCCGGATGCCGCTCGCGCTAGCATCGGCTGGTGACCCCCGAACTCGCCTCGGCGCTGGCGCGGCTGCCCGACAAGCCGGGCGTGTACCTGATGAAGGACGCGCGCGGCGATGTCGTCTATGTCGGCAAGGCGCAGAGCCTGCGCAACCGCGTCCGTTCGTACTGGCAGAAGCAGGCGCCCGGTGGCGAGATCCACCGGATCCGCAGCGTCATCGACCGCGTCGTCGACGTCGAGGTGACGCAGACCGATTCGGTCTCCGAGGCGCTGCTCCTCGAAGCCAACCTCATCAAGCGCTACCGGCCGCGGTTCAACGTCCGGCTCAAGGACGACAAGAGCTACCCATATATCAAGGTGACGCTCGGCGACGAGTTCCCGCGGGTCGAGCGGACCCGCAAGCTGGTCAACGACGGCTCGCGCTACTTCGGGCCGTATGCCTCGGCCTCGAGCGTGGACGAGTCGATGAACCTGGTCCGCCGACTGTTCCCGTTCCGGACCTGCACGATCGACATCAAGGACGGGGTCCGCGCGCTCCAGCGACCGTGCCTGCTGTACCACATCAAGCGCTGCCAGGGTCCGTGCATCACGGCCATCTCGGCGGACGCCTATCGCCGGGACATCGAGCAGGTGGAGCTGTTCCTCGAAGGCCGCCAGGAGACGCTGGTCAAGGCGCTCGAGCGGGAGATGTCGTCGGCGGCCGAGCGGACCGAGTACGAGCGCGCCGCGGTCCTGCGCGACAAGATCCGGGCCATCGAGCGGACCATGGAAAGCCAGAAGATGGCTGCCTTCGCGCGGACCGAGCTGGACCTGCTCGGCCTGGCGCGGGAGGACAACCAGGCGGCGATGCAGCTGTTCGTCATCCGCGACGGCAAGATGATCGGGCGTGACGTGTTCCTCCTCGAGGCCGCCCGCGAGGCGACCGACGACGAGGTCCTGACCAGCTTCATCGAGCAGTACTACGCGCGCGCGGGCTCGATCCCGCGCGAGGTCTATGTCCCTGCGCTCATCGCCGATGCCGCTGTGGTCGAGACCTTCCTCGCCGAGCGCCGCGGAGGACCGGTCCACCTCCGCGTCCCGCAGCGTGGCGAGAAGCGCGAGCTGCTGGCGCTCGCCACCCGGAACGCCAGCGAGACCCTGTCGCGGGAGCAGGCGCGCTGGCTGGCCGATCATGGCAAGACCCTGGCCGCGCTCGAGGAGCTGGCCGAGGCACTCGAGCTGCCCGGCCCGCCCCAGCGCATCGAGTGCTACGACATCAGCAACTTCCAGGGCAGCGAGTCGGTCGGCAGCATGGTCGTCTTCGAGGACGGCAAGCCGCGTTCCGGGGAGTACCGCCGGTTCCGGATCAGGACGGTCCAGGGACCGAACGACTTCGCCAGCCACCAGGAGGTCCTGCGCAGGCGGTTCCGGTCGGCACGGGCGGGAGAGGAGGGCGTCGAGGAGGCCCGCCGCTGGGCGATGCCCGACCTCGTCATCATCGACGGCGGCAAGGGCCAGGTGAGTGCCGCCAAGGAGGTCCTCGACGAGCTCGGCCTGCACGACCTGCCCCTGGCCGGGCTGGCCAAGGAGCGCGAGGAGCTGTTCCTGCCCGGTCGGACCGACCCCATCGTCCTGCCCGCGACATCGCCCGCGCTCTACCTCGTCCAGCGGCTCCGCGATGAGGCGCACCGGTTCGCCATCACCTATCACCGCGATCTGCGCGCTCGCCGGACCGTCCACTCCGCGTTCGACGACCTGCCCGGCGTCGGACCGAAGCGCAAGCGCGAGCTGCTCAAGGTGTTCGGCTCCATCAAGCGGGTGCGCGACGCGCCCGTCGAGCAGATCGCCGCGGTGCCGGGCATCGGCCCGGCGCTCGCGACCCGGATCAAGGCGACGCTCGACGCCTGATCGACACGGTGGCCGCGGATAGCGAGTTCTTCATCATTCCGTCCACCGCACCGCTACCGATGGGTCCTAAGGTCGTCGACAACGGCCCACCGATGGGCCTCGCCGCCCGAAGGGATACCGTCCGATGCCCCCCGATCGCCCAGTTGACCGGTCGTCACCGGCCCCCGGTCCGACTCCCGACGTGAGCCGCCGCCCCCGACGCGGTGCCGCCTCGTTCCGTGTAACATCCCGCCTCGATGCGTAGAGCCGGTCCGATCCTGATCCTGATCATCGGGGTGCTCGCCCTGGTGATCGATTTCGTCCCGGGTCTGATGCTGCCCGACACGGCCAGCGCGGACGGGTCGTGGCGCGCCGTCGAGACCAAGCTCGGCCTCGACCTCTCGGGCGGCCTCCGCGTCGAGTACCAGGCGCAGCCGGTCGACGGCAAGACGCCGACGCCGGGCGACATGGGTGTCATCAAGGACATCGTCGAGCGACGCGTCAACACGACCGGCGTGTCCGAGCCTCTCGTCACGACCCAGGGTTCCGACCGGGTCGTCGTCGAGCTGCCGGGCGTCACCGACCCCGAGGCGGTCCGCAAGCTCGTCGGCCAGACCGGCCAGCTCGATTTCGTGCCTCTCGGGTCCACCCAGGTGACCGAGGGCCAGATCCTCGACCTCACGCAGTACCCGCCCCTGTTCGGCGGCGACCAGGTCTCGTCGGCCACGGTCGGCACCGACCAGAACGGCCGCCCGGCGGTCGACTTCGTGCTCAAGTCCGACGGCGCCCAGAAGTTCAGCGACTACACCGCGGGCCATGTCGGCAGCTACTTCGCGATCACCCTCGACGGCTCGGTCGTCTCCGCGCCGGTGATCCAGAACGCCATCCCGAACGGCAACGTCCAGATCACGGGCGGCGGGCTGGCCGGCTTCAATGCCGCCGACGCCACCAACCTGGTGACCATCCTCAAGTACGGCTCGCTGCCGTTCCCGATCACCGCTCTGTCGAGCCAGACGATCAGCGCCACGCTCGGCAGCCAGTTCCTGACCCAGACCGTGCTGGCCGGTCTCATCGGCATCGGCCTCGTGCTGGCGTTCATGCTCATCTACTACCGGCTCCCCGGCGCGGTCGCGAGCTTCGCGCTCATCTACTACACGCTGGTGATGGTCGCCATCTTCCGGCTCATCCCGGTGACCCTGACGCTGGCCGGCATCGCGGGCTTCGTGCTCTCGGTGGGCATGGCGGTCGACGCCAACATCCTGATCTTCGAGCGGATGAAGGAAGAGCTGCGGGTCGGCAAGTCGTTGCCCGCCGCGGTCGAGGCCGGCTTCAACCGGGCCTGGAACTCGATCCTCGACTCGAACGTGTCGAGCCTCATCACCGCGACCATCCTGTACGCCCTCGGCTCGTCGGTCATCCGGGGCTTCGCCCTGGTGCTGATCCTCGGCGTGCTCGTGTCGATGTTCAGCGCCATCGTGGTGACGCGCACGATCCTGCGCTGGGTGGTCCGCCAGGAATGGGCACGCAAGCCGTCGCTGTACGGCCTGCGCGATGACGAGTTCGTCGCCCTCGGTGCGATCCGGCCGTCCTCCAGGCGCGAGGCGCGCGGGCGTGTTTGACGTCATCGGGAAGAGGCGCTGGTTCTATCTCATCTCGCTGGCGATCACGATCCCGGGCCTGTTCTTCATCCTCCTGACCCCGTTCACCAACGCGGGACTCCAGTTCACCATCGACTACACCGGCGGCACGACGTGGGAGATCCGCTTCGAGGACCCGAACGTCACGCCCGACCAGGTCGAGGCGGTGTTCGCATCGCAGGGCCTCGAGGCGACCGCGGTCCGGACCGGCGACGGCTTCATCGCCATCAAGACCGAGCAGATCGCCGGCGTCGACGCCGGTGTCCCGGCGGCCTCACCGTCGCCGTCAGCGTCCGCGCCGGCCGCCAGCGGGTCGCCCGGCGCGAGCGCCCGCGCCGGCGCGAGCGCTTCCGCGAGCCCGAGCCCGAGCGCGAGCCCGAGCCCGAGTCCATCAGCCAGCCCGAGCGCGTCGCCGTCCGCGTCGGGATCGGCCGTGCCGTCCGGCTCGCCCGGCACCTCACCGGGCGCGTCGGCGTCACCACCCGTGGCGACCGGCAATACCAAGATCCCGACCCAGGGCAAGCTCGGCGAGGTCGCCGCAGCTCTCCAGAGCGAGCTCGGGCCCATCGCCGAGCAGCGCAGTCTGACCACCATCGGTGCGGTGGTGAGCTCGGACCTGATCTTCGTCGCCGTCCAGCTGATCATCGTCGGCTCGATCGGCATCATGATCTGGATCACCTACCGCTTCCGTGACGTGAAGTTCGGGGTCACCGCGCTGGTCGCGCTGCTCCACGACGTGATCGTGGTGATCGGGATCTTCGCGATCCTCGGGACCTTCTTCAACGTCCAGATCGACGCCCTGTTCGTGACCGCGATGCTGACCGTCATCGGCTTCTCCGTGCACGACACCATCGTCGTGTTCGACCGGATCCGCGAGAACAAGGCACGCCACGCCGGCGAGCCGTTCGCCGACATCGTCAACCACTCGATCCTGCAGACGTTCGGGCGCTCGATCATGACCAGCCTGACGGTGGTGTTGACATTGCTCGCCTTGCTCCTGTTCGGCGGCGCGGCGATCAGCGACTTCGTGCTGGCCCTGCTGATCGGGATCATCTCGGGAACCTACTCCTCGATCTTCGTCGCCTCGCCGCTGCTCGTGGACTGGCACCTGTGGGACGACCGACGTCACGGGCGGATCACGACGACGCGCAGCCCGCGAGTCCGGCGAACGGCATCCTGAGGCCCGCGACGCACCCGGCCGGTAGATCCGCGGTGCAGCCTCGCATGGCATCCTGAGCCATGGTCGAACCACGCTTCCGCTGGACGTTCCCGCCCGTCGCCGGGCTGTCCGATGCCGACGCGACCGCAGTCCCGGAGCTGGGCATCTCGGCGCGCATCGCAGGTCTGCTGGCGGCTCGCGGCGTCGTGAGCCGCGACGATCAGCTCGCCTGGTTCGCCGATCCGGTCGCCGGTCTGCACGACCCGGCGCGACTGCCCGATGCCGACCGGCTGCTGGCCCGACTCCGGTCGGCGCGCGACGGCCACGAACGGGTCATGGTCTTCGGCGACTTCGACGCCGACGGGCTGACCGGGCTGGCGATCATGACCCTCGCGCTGCGACGTTACGGGGTGGCCGTCGAGCCATACGTGCCGAGCCGTCTGGACGAAGGCCACGGGCTGTCGATGGCGGCTGTCGAGGCCGCAGTCGCAGGCGGGGCAGCGGTCATCATCACCGTCGATTGCGGCACGACCAGCGTCGCCGAGATCGCCGCGGCCAACGCGCGCGGGATCGATGTCATCGTCACCGACCATCATCGCGTCCCGGCGGTGCTGCCCGCGGCGATCGCCGTCGTCAACCCGCATCGCCCGGACGCCGCCTACCCGGACCGCCGGCTGGCGGGGAGCGGCGTCGCGTTCAAGGTGGCGCAACTGCTCCTGGCCGACGAGCCGGGCGGCCCGGCCGCCGCCCTCGAGCTCGCCGACCTCGCGACCATCGGATCGGTCGCCGACGTCGCCCCGATCGTCGGGGAGAACCGGGCGATCGCTCGCCTCGGCCTGGTCCGACTGCGGACGGCCCCGCGACCGGGGATCGCCGCCCTGCTCGAGCGGGCACGGATCGCGTCCGCAGCGATCGATCTCGAGACGGTCTCGTTCGCCATCGCCCCGCGGCTCAACGCGGCCGGTCGGGTGGGGGAGGCGCTCGAGGCCGCGAAGCTGCTGCTGTCCGACGACCCGGCGACCGCCGCGATCCATGCCGACGCGCTCGAGGCGGCGAACCTGACCCGGCGCGACCTGATGAAGAGCGCTGTCGCGGAGGCCCGCGCCGCGGTCGCGGACGATGGCGAGGCGCCGGCGACGGTCGTCCGCGGTCCGTGGAGCGTCGGGATCGTCGGTCTGGTCGCAGCGCGGCTGGCCGAGGACCGTGGCCGGCCCGCGGTCGTCGGCGCCGACCTCGGGGACGTCGTCCGAGCGTCGTGCCGGAGTGACGGGTCGCTCGACCTGGGGGCCGCCCTCGAGTCCTGTGCCGACCTGTTCACGCGGTTCGGCGGTCACGCCGGTGCCGCCGGCTTCGAATTGCCGGTCGCGTCCTGGGACGCGTTCCGCGAACGCTTCCTCCTGCTGGCGGCGGCCGCGGCGCCGCCCGATCCCCGAGTCTCGATCGCGATCGACCTGGCCCTGCCGGCGAGCGATGTCGACTACGCCCTCTACCGCGAGCTGGCCGGCCTCGCGCCGACCGGCCCGGGAAACCCGGACCCACTCGTGGCGGTGCTCGGCCTGACCGTCACGCGTGTCAGGGCCGCGGCGGGCGGCCACAGCCAGCTGACCCTCCGGCGCGAACGCGATGTGCTCGATGGCATCGCCTTCGGACGGTCGGACATCGCCGAGGTCGTGCGGGAGGGGGATCGGCTCGACGTCGTGGCCCGACTGACCAGCCGGCGGTTCGGCGGCTTCGAATCGCTCCAGCTCGACATCCGCGATGTCGCCACGTCCGGGAGCCACCCGCGGTCCGCCGCGCTCCTCGACGCGGCAGGGGTGCTGGGGAGCGGCGCCGTCCTCGCGGGGAACCCGTCGTGACTCCCGCGACGCCCGGTCCGCGTCCCGCACTGCCCGTCCGGCTCCCGTCACCGGGTCGCTGGGTCGCACCGGCACTGGCGATCGCCGGGCTCCTCGTGATCGCGCTCGTGACCCTCGACCTGCTGCAGGGCGGTGTCCCGTTCGTCGGGACCAAGAACGGGAACGGCGGCGGAGGGAACGGCGGCATCGGCCCGACCGAGACCGCCGCCCCGTCCAACGTGGTGGTCGTACCGCCCGACGCCATCTCCATCCCGGGCACGTTCGTGTACGCGAAGGCCGGGAATATCTGGCTCCAGACCGGCAAGGAGACCCACCAGCTGACCACGAGCGGCAACGACTCGATGCCGTCGTTCTCGCCCGACGGCAAGACCGTCTACTTCGTGCGGACCGTCAACGGCATCGGTCACTGGCCGGCCGGCGGGGTCCTGCGCGACTATCAGATGACGATCCCGAACGTCATGAAGGTGCCGACCGATGGCAGCGCCGGCCCCGTCCAGGTCGTCAGCGGCAAGGTCAGCAAGAACGGCTGGACCTGGCAATCGTGGATCCGCGAGCCGGTCCTCTCGCCGGATGGCGAGACATTGGCGATGGTCTCCGATCGACCGGATCCGTCGCGCAGCGACGTCGTGCTCCAGTTCTACGACACGACCACCAAGAAGTCGACGGTCCCGAAGCTGGCCGAGGAGGCGCCGCTCGGGCACCAGGATCCGGCCTGGCGACCCGACGGCAAGGTCCTGCTGTACGTCCACAACGGCCGCGACGGTGCGCGCGGCGCGCCGTCCATCTATCGCTGGGACGCGACCAAGGGCAAGGCCACGGCACTCACCGGCCCGGGCTACCTCGAGCCGGCCTTCTCGCCGGATGGGCGATACGTCGCGGCGACCAAGACGAGCAGCTTCGGCAACGACGTGGTCATCCTCGACGCGTCGAACGGTCGCGAGCTGGTGCGGCTCACCAACGACGGCTCATCGTGGGCACCGGTCTGGTCGCCGCTCGGCGACTCGATCGCCTTCCTCCACATCGATGGCCAGATCGTCGATCTCGATCTCGTCCGGCTCGATGGCGATGCCCCGAACTGGACGGTCAAGGACATCATCGCGCTGACCGAGGTGTCGGGTCTCGACGGCGAATCGCGGCCGGGCTGGTTCGTCCCCGCCGACCAGCTGCCCGCACCGACCCCCACCCCGACTCCGGCCGCCAGCGTCGTCCCGAGTCCGTCCGGTGCGCCGGCGCAGTGACCGCGACCTACCTGGAACGCCTGGCCGAGCGGACGGCGGCCGTCGGGACGGTCCTGTGCCTGGGCCTCGATCCGGACCCGAAGGCACTGCCGCGCGGCTTCTCACCGGACATCGCCGGCGTGGAACGGTTCGTCGATCTCATCGTGGAGGCGGCCGGACCCTATGCCGCCGCGATCAAGCCGAACCTGGCGTTCTATGAATCGCTCGGCTCGGCCGGGTTGGCCGCGCTGGAACGCATCCGCGGCCGGATCCCGGCGGCCATCCCGGTCGTCATCGACGCCAAGCGGGCAGACATCGGATCCACCGCCGCGCACCACGCGGTCGCCCTGTTCGACCGACTCGGCGCCGACGCGGTGACGGTCAACCCGTATCCCGGGGGCGAGGCGATCACGCCGCTCTTCGAGCGACTCGACCGCTACGCCTACGTCCTGTGCCGGACGTCGAACCCGGACGCGGCCGAGTTCCAGAACGTGACCGTCGAGGCCGACCCCGGGATCGGCGCGCCCGCCGAGCCGCTCCACCTGCGCGTCGCGCGACACGTCGCGAGCTGGGGACCGGGCGGCACGGTCGGCCTGGTGGTGGGCGCCACGGCACCCGACGAGCTGCACGCGATCCGGGCCGTCGCGCCCGGGCTCGGCTTCCTGGTCCCGGGCATCGGCGCGCAGGGTGGCGAGATCGAACCGGTCCTCCGCGACGGGCCGGCGACCGCGGCACCGGCCGGGAACGGGACCGGCCGGGGGCTGCTCGTGAACGTCTCCCGCGGGATCAGCGCCGCGGCCCTGGATGGCACATCGGATGCCGGGTCCGGCGATCCCGGTGAGCGTCTGGCGGCGGCCGCCCGCGACTGGGCCCGACGGCTCCCTGTGCTACCCTAACCGCCGCAAAGCCGCTCCTCGAGCCTCGATCCCAGCGAGGGTCGACACGAACGCACGACGGTCATCGACAGGAGCATCCTGATGCCGAATATCGGAGCCCCAGAGCTCATCATCATCCTCGTGATCGCTCTCCTGATCCTCGGTCCGGGCAAGCTGCCCGAGGTCGGGGCATCACTCGGCAAGAGCATCCGTGAGTTCCGCAAGGCCTCCACGGACCTCCAGGAATCGGTCAAGGTCGACGTCGACACCTCGCCGCTGCCGGCCGCCGCGCCGGCCGCTGCGGCTCCGATCGTCGCCGCCCCGGTCGCTCCGGCCCCGGCACCCGTCGCCGACGCAGCCCCGATCGCACCGCCGCCGGCGCCGGTCGCACCGGCCCCGATCGACGTCCCGGCCGGTGGGCTGGCGGACGGCCCCACGACCACGGCACCGGCCGCGTCCGCGTCCGACTCGACCACGGTCGCCAGCTAGCCGGGCGCCCGCAACCAGACCATGGCCGACGCCGACGCCCTGCTCGAGCCGGGTGTCGGCGGCGTTCCCGCGACCCCGGATCCCACGCCGGCGACACCCCCCGCCGCGCCACCGGCCGATGAGTCGATCATGTCGCTCGTCGACCACCTCGGCGAGCTCCGTTCCAGGCTCTTCAAGGCGCTCATCGCGATCGGTGTCGGGTCGGTCATCGGCTATCTCGTTGCCGTCCCGGTCCGGAACTTCCTGATCCTGCCTCTCGGGGGGCGGACGCTCCAGGTCCTCGGCATGGGCGACGCGTTCATGATCCAGATCAAGATCTCGCTGGTCATCGGGATCATCCTCGCGATGCCGGTCCTGCTCTACCAGGTCTGGGCGTTCGTGGCGCCCGGCCTCACCCCCAACGAGCGCCGCACGATCCGCCCGTGGATCCCACTCGCGCTGCTGTTCTTCGCCATCGGCGTTGCCATCGCGTACTTCATCCTGCCGTTCGCGATCGCCTTCCTGTTCAGCTACACCGACGACGTCCTGGTCGCCCAGCCGGCGGCCGGTCCGTACTTCGACTTCGTGACCACGCTGTTCCTCGTGTTCGGGCTCATCATGGAGTTCCCGATCCTGCTGGTCGGCCTGTCGAAGGTGGGCATCGTCACATCCGAGCGGCTGAGCGGGTCGCGGCGGATGATCATCCTCGGCATCGCGATCTTCGCCGCGGTCGTGACGCCCGGCGGCGACGTCGTCAGCCCGATCGTCCTCGGCACCACGATGTACATCCTGTTCGAGCTGACCGCCCTGTTCATCAGGCGCAGCGGCAGGTGACCGACGAGGCCGAGGTCCGACCACCCTCCGACGGGGTGACCGAACCCGCGGTCGTCATCGTCAGCGGGCTGTCGGGCGGCGGCAAGACCGCGGCCGCGAAGCTGTTCGAGGATCTCGGCTACACGGTCGTCGACAACCTGCCCGGCGAGCTCCTGCCCGACCTGGCCGAGCTGGTGTCCGCCGACCGCACCCGGTTCGCGCGCGTCGCGATCGTGCTCGACGTCCGGGCGGGCGATGCGACGCTGGCGCTGGCGGCCATGCGCGGCGCGCTCGAGGGTCGTGGCATCCGGCCGCGGGTCGTCTTCCTCGAGGCCAGTGACGACGTCCTCATCCGGCGCTACAGCGAGACCCGCCATCGCCACCCGCTCGGCGAGGAGCGCGGCATCGCCAACTCCATCGCCGAGGAGCGCCGCCGGCTCGATACCGTCCGCGCCGATTCGGACGTCGTCCTCGACACGTCGGAGCTGTCGCTCCGCCAGTTGCGCGAGCGGTTGTTCGCGGCGCTCGCCACGGACGTCCGTGCCGACCAGCTCGCGTTCCAGCTGATCAGCTTCGGCTTCAAGTTCGGGATCCCGCTCGAGTCGGACCTCGTGTTCGACGTCCGGTTCATGCAGAACCCGTACTACGACGCCGAGCTGCGGCCACAGTCCGGGCTGACCGATCCGGTCCGGTCCTTCGTCCTGGGGCAACCCGTCGCGACGCGCTTCCTGGAGTACCTCGAGGAGTTCCTGTCGTTCACCATCCCGGCCTACATCGGCGAGGGTAAGACGCGATTGACGATCGCCATCGGCTGCACCGGCGGCTTCCACCGCTCGATCGTGATCGCCGAGGAGGTCGCTGCCTGGCTGCGCGAGCAGGACTACGGCCCGGTCGCCGTGTTCCATCGCGAGCTCGACCGGGCATGAACCTGCGCCGCTGGCTGACGCCCGGGATCGGGATCAAGCGCTGGCTGCTGGTCGTCTTCGGGGGCCTCCTTCTGCTGGCCGTCGCGTTCGCCCATTTCCTGCGCCAGATCACCCGTGACCTCGAGCCGACCGGCGCCGCCGGTGCGCTGATCGACCTGCTGACCCTCCAGTTCCTCCCGTTCGCGCTGCGCGGTTTCACGGCGGCCTCGGTCGGGATCGCGCTGGTCGTGCTCGGCGCCTACCGGCTGCTGCATGTGCTGACCGATCCGCTCCGGGTCGCCGATCCGGACCAGCCTCTGGTCGAGCTGATCTACCAGAAGCGTTTCCTGGCGCGCGGGCCGCGGATCGTGGCCATCGGCGGCGGGACCGGGCTGTCGACACTGCTGCGCGGGCTCAAGGAGCACACCAGCAACCTGACCGCGATCGTGACCGTCGCCGACGACGGCGGCTCGTCGGGCGTGCTCCGCGAGGAGCTCGGCATCCCGCCCGTCGGCGACATCCGCAACTGCATCGCGGCGCTGGCCGATGCCGAGCCGCTGATGAGCGACGTCCTCCAGTACCGCTTCCCCGACACGGATGGCGCTGCCCAGGGGCTCGCGGGGCACGCCCTCGGAAACCTGCTGATCGCGGCGATGACGGCGGTCGAAGGCGGCGACTTCGAGGACGGCATCCGGCTGATGAACCGGATCCTCGCTGTCCGGGGCCAGGTCCTGCCGGTGTCGCCGACGCCGATCACCCTGCACGCGCTGACGACCGATGGCCACATCGTCGATGGGCAGTCACACGTCATGCGGACGACCGGCATCGAGCGCGTGTGGATCACGCCGGGCGAGGTCCACGCCTCCGACGATGCGCTGGCCGCGATCGCCGACGCCGAGCTGATCGTGCTCGGCCCGGGCAGCCTGTACACCAGCCTGCTGCCGAGCCTCATGATCCCGGCCATCCGCGACGCGGTGCTGGCCGCGAGCGCGCCCCGGATCTATGTCTGCAACGTCGCGACCCAGGAGGGCGAGACGACCGGGTTCGACCTGGCGGCCCATGTCGAGGCTCTCCTCGCGCACACCAGCCCGCACCTCGTGGACCTCGTGCTGGCCAACAACCACCTGATCGATGGAGCGCCCGGCGAGCGCGATCCAGGCGTCGCGGACGACCTGCCTGCCGCACCGCGACCGGTCGTGCTGCGCTGGCCGCCGGCCGTCGTCCCGGCGCCGCGGCTGATCCTCGACGAGGTCATCGACTCCGACCACACGCATCACCACGACCCGGCCCGGCTGGCGAGCGCGGTGATGGCCGCGCTCGAGGGCGAGGTCGCGCTCCGGCGACGACACGCCGGCCGGTCGGCCAGCCGCACGGCCTGAGGTGAGCCGCTCCGAGCGCGACCTCGTGACGGCGCTGCGCGACGAGCTGGCCGCCATCGACCCGTCGCGGCCGTGCGATGTCGCGGCCGAGGTCGACGGGCTGGGTCCGGAGCCGACCGGCCGCGAGGCCTCGGTCGCCCGGCTGGCCCACCGTCTGCACCGATCGGGCGACACGGCGGTGGGGAGCGTCGGATTCAGCTGGTCGACCGCCGCCGAGCACTGCCGCGCCGCATGGCTGCGCGGCCGCTTCCTGTCGCGGGGGTCGCTCAGCCTGGCCGGCGGGCGGACGCATCTCGAGTTCGTCGTCGGGCCGGACGATGCGGCGGAGCTGGCCGCACGGCTGGCGGCGTACGGCCTCCCGGTGTCATGGCGGATCCGCCGCGGCCGCGGGGTGGTGACCTCGAAGAACGGCGAGGCGGTCGGCACCTTCCTGCGTCGCGTCGGCGCCGCGGGGACGCTGCTCGAGATCGAGGCGCGCCAGGTCTCGCGGGCGTTGCGGGGCGAGCTCAATCGCGTGCTCAACGCCGAATCGGCCAACCTCCAGCGTGCCGTCAGCGCGGCGGGACGCCAGCTCGACGCGATCGACACGCTCGAGGCGGACGGTCGCCTGGGGCAGCAGCCATACACCGTCCGGGTCGTCGCCGACGCCCGGCGCGAGACACCGGAAGCGAGCCTGAGCGAGCTCGCCGAGCGCCTCGCGCTCCATCGCTCCGCCGTCCAGCGCGCCCTGGAGCGGCTCGAGCGCCTGGCGGAGGCGGACCCGGCGCGACCCCGGGGTGTCGTCCGGGTCGCGGCCCGCGGCGGGAGCGCTCTGTCATGATGGGTCGATGCGCGACGTCATCGTGGCCGCCAATTGGAAGATGCACACGACACCGTCCGATGCGGGCGACCTCGCGTCGACGATCGCGGCCCGGACCCGTGTGTCGGGCGTCACCCGGGTCATCTGCCCGCCGTTCGTGAGCCTGGCGGTCGTCCGCGACGCACTCGCCAGCTCGGATCCGGACGTCGGTATCGGCGCCCAGAACGTCCATCACGAGCTGCAGGGCGCGTACACCGGCGAGATCGCCGCGCCGATGCTGGTCGGTCTGGCCAGCTGGGTCATCGTCGGACATTCGGAGCGGCGGCGCGACGCCGCCGAGACGGACGAGATCATCGGCAAGAAGCTCGGGCGAGCGATCGACGCGGGCCTGCGTCCGATCCTGTGCGTCGGCGAGCGGCTCGAGGAGCGCGAGGCGGGGCGCCAGGACGCTGTCGTCCACCGCCAGCTGGCCGGGGCGCTTGCGGCACACGACCCGACGGGGCTGGCGGCGGGCGGGATGGTCATCGCCTATGAGCCGGTCTGGGCGATCGGCACCGGCCGCAATGCCAGCGGTCGTGATGCCGCGGCGATGTCGGCGGCCATCCGCGATGTGCTGTCAGGGTCGGGCTGGGCGGCCGCCGCCGCGGACGTCCCGATCCTGTATGGCGGCAGCGTGACGTCGGCCAACATCGGCGAGTTCCTCGCCGAGCCGTCGATCGACGGCGCCCTGGTCGGTGGCGCCTCGCTCAAGCCCGACGAGATGGCCGGGATCGTGGCCCGCGCGGGTCTGACCGCCGCCGCCCGCGCCGCAGCGTGACCGGACGCCCGCGACCGATCGTCCTGGTCGTCCTCGACGGGTTCGGGATCGGGCACGACCCGGCCGCGGATGCGATCGCGGCGGCACGGATGCCGACCTGGCGGACGCTCTGGCGCGACTGGCCGCACGCCACGCTCCGCGCCTCCGAGGATGCGGTCGGACTCCCGGCCGGACAGATGGGCAACTCGGAGGTCGGGCACCTCAACCTCGGCGCCGGTCGCCCGGTGCTCCAGGATCTCCCGCGCATCGACGCGGCCATCGCCGACGGATCGTTCTTCGAGCGCCCGGCCCTCCTCGCCGCCTGCGCCCGCGCCGCGCGACCCGACGGTCGTCTCCACCTCGTCAGCCTCATCGGCCCGGGGGGCGTCCACGCGAACGACCGACACCTCGTGGCCCTCGCCGACCTTGCCGCGCGCCACGGGGTGCCGGCGGTCCGCGTCCACGCGCTGCTCGATGGGCGCGACACGCCGCCTCGGTCGGCGCTCGGCTTCATCGCGGATGTCGAGAAGCGACTGGCGGCCGTGCACCCGGACGCGCGGATCGCGTCGGTCGGCGGTCGCTACTGGGCGATGGACCGTGACAGCCGCTGGGACCGGGTCGAGCGCGGGTACGACGCCATCGTCTATGGGGTGGGGGAGCGCGCACCGAGCGCGACGGCGGCGGTCGAGGCGGCCTATGCCCGCGGCGAGAACGACGAGTTCGTGGCGCCGACGGTCATCGACGGCGTCGATGGCACCGTCCGCTCGGGAGACCCCATCATCCACGCCAACTTCCGGGCCGATCGCGCGCGGCAGCTGACCCACGCCCTGGCCGATCGCGACTTCGCCGGGTTCGATCGCGCGGCACCCGACGGCCGTGCTGCCCCGACCGATCTGCTGGTCGTCACGATGACCGAGTACGAGGCGGGCCTGCCGGTCGAGGTGGCGTTCCCGCCGGAGCAGACCCGCTCGCTCGCGGAGACATTCTCGGAGGCCGGCTGGCGGCAGTTCCATGTCGCCGAGACCGAGAAATACGCCCATGTCACGTACTTCTTCAACGGCGGTGTCGAGGCGCCCTTCCCGGGCGAGGATCGGCGTCTCATCCCGAGCCCCCGGGTGGCGACCTACGACCTCGAGCCGGCGATGAGCGCCGCCGGCATCACCGACGCGCTGGTCGAGGCGATCGGCTCCGGTCGATACGATTTCATCGTCGCCAACTACGCCAACCCCGACATGGTCGGCCACACCGGCGTGTGGGACGCGACCATCGCCGCCCTCGAGGTCCTCGACGGCTGCCTCGCCCGGATCGTGGCCGCCATCGATGCCGTCGACGCCGACGACCCGGGCGGGCCCGGCGCGCTCCTCGCGATCACCGCGGACCACGGCAACGCCGACGAGCTGCGCGACCCGGCCGGCCACCCGGTCACGGCCCACTCGCTCAACCCGGTGCCGCTGGTCCTGGTCGGTCGTGCCGCACGTGGCCTGCTCCTTGCCGACGGCGTGCTGGCCGATGTCGCCCCGACCCTCCTGACGTTCGCGGGCATCCCGCGCTGGGACGGGATGACCGGTCGGTCGCGGATCTTGTGATAGCATCCGTCGGCTAGCGTCCAAGAGGAGTCCACGTCGTGAATCCGCTCCTGGCCATCGGCCAGATCCTGGTGAGCATCGCGCTCATCATCGCGATCCTGCTGCAGGCCCGGGGGGTCGGCCTGTCAGGGACCTTCGGCGGCGATTCGGCCGTCTACCGCAGCCGCCGGGGCGTCGAACGCCGGCTGTGGCAGTTCACGATCATCCTCCTCGTCCTGTTCATCGTCTTCTCGCTGGCGGCGTTCATCCTCGCCCCGGTCGCCACAGCCTGAACCCGGATCGCGGCGATGCGCCGCGACCGATCGTTCACACGGAGCTCGATGACCCGTACTGATTCGTTCGTCGTCGGGACCCTCGTCGTCCTGCTCGCCCTCATCGCGGGCCTGGTCGGGATCCCGTCCGTCCTGCCCGGTGCGGCGACGGCAGCCCTCGCCACCCCGGGCGCGGGCACGCCGCTGGCGCGACCGTACCGCGAGGGCGTCCTCGGCCGGCCCGTCTCGGTCAGCCCGTTCTCGGCGCGGAGCCAGGCCGACCGCGACCTGGTGGCTCTCGTCTTCTCGGGCCTCGTCCGCAATGGTCCCGCGGGGACCATCGTCCCGGACCTGGCGGAGCGCTGGTCGGTCGACCCGTCGGGCTCGATCTGGACATTCGTGCTGCGTCGGGACGCACGCTGGCAGGACGGTGAGGCCGTCACGTCCGAGGACGTCGCCTTCACCATCCGCGTCCTCCAGGACCCGACCTACACCGGCCCGGGTGCCGGATCATGGAACGAGGTCTCGGTCCATACGGTCGACCCACGGACCGTCGTCTTCACGCTGGCCACGCCGCTGGGCGGGTTCCTCCAGGCGGCCACGCAGCCCATCGCCCCGGCTCATCTGCTCGCGGAGGTCCCGGTCTCGGGACTCGCCGCGGCGCCGTTCGGCCGTCAGCCCGTCGGGTCCGGACCATTCGCGGTCGCGAGTCTCGACCAGGACACGGCCGAGCTCATCCCGGCCGCGACCGTGCTCGATGCGCCGGACGCGTCCACGTCGCCCGCCCCATCGAACGACTCGCTGGCTGAGCCGGCGGCGACGCCCCGCCCGGGCAGCCCGGTCCCGTACCTGACCGGCATCGAGTTCCGTTTCTTCGATGATCCCGGTGCCCTCGCCCAGGCCTACAGCGCGGACGCGATCGACGCGGCCTCGGGGCTGTCGCCGGCGATGACCAGCCAGCTCGCCTCCGGTCCGGACAGCCGCGCCCTCCACTATCCGGGCTCGACCCTGACGGCCGTGCTGCTCAATCTCCGTCCCGGCCACCCCGAATTCGCCGACCCGGCGGTCCGCGCGGCGCTGCTCGCGGCGATCGACCGCCCGACGCTCGTTCGCGGCGCCTTCTCGATGGCCGCCGGTCTGGCCACCACGCCGATCCCGCCGTCCTCGCCATTGTTCGACCGCGCCGCGGGCGCGCCGGTCCCGTACGACCCGATCGCCGCGGCGGCCGCGCTCAAGGCAGCCGGCTGGTCGCTCGCGAGCGACGGCTGGCACCTGCCCAAGGTCAAGACGCCGATCGACATCGAGCTGATCAGCCCCGACCGCGCCTCGAACGCTCCGGCCTTCGACGCGGCCGAAGCGGTCGCCCACGACTGGAAGGCCATCGGCATCGGCGTCCACCATGTCGCGCTGTCGCCCGGGGAGTTCGCGAGCGATCGGCTCGCGACGGGCACGTTCAGCGCGGCGGTCGGTGACGTGACCATCGGGCTCGATCCGGATCTGTACCCGTTGCTGGCCTCGAGCCAGACGGTGCGCGGCGCCTCGAACATCATCGGGCTCCAGGATCCGACCCTGGATGCCCTGCTCGTCGCTGCCCGGCAACCCGGCACGGCGGAGGAGCGGGCGGCTGCCTACGCGGCCCTCCAGAAGCAGCTCGTGAAGGGCGTCTACCTGCTGCCGCTGGCCTTCGCCGACGAGTCCGTCGTCGTCCGCGACACGGTCCAGGGACCGTCGGTCCGCGAGGTCGGGGACCCGGCTGACCGATTTTGGGATGTGCTAACATGGCGCCTCGCCGCCGACCGGTAGGCCGGTCGTGCACGGTCCACGCCGAGGTGGCGGAACTGGTAGACGCGCTAGCTTCAGGAGCTAGTGTCCGCAAGGGCGTATGGGTTCAAATCCCTTCCTCGGTACCACCCCTCCCCGTGGATCCAGCGAGTCGGCGACACCTCTAGCCCAGGTGGCGGAATTGGTATACGCGTACGTTTGAGGGGCGTATGAGGCAACTCATCCGGGTTCAAGTCCCGGCCTGGGCACCACGCTCTCGACCCCGACGGCCGTCGCCGATGCGACGGCCGTTATGCTGTCGTCGGGGCGGTTAGCTCAGCTGGTCAGAGCGCCTCGCTTACACCGAGGAGGTCACAGGTTCGAACCCTGTACCGCCCACCACGCCGGCCGCGCCGGACGACGGTGCCTGCCGACCGCTGCCATGGATCGTCGAGGGGCGAAGGGACGGAGGTCGGTGCGCGCTCGCACCACGAGTCGTCCCAACCGTTCCCCACCGGACTACCCGAAGTCGTTGCCCGCTCGTATGCTCCCTTGACGCATCGGAGGCAACGATGAACCGGAAGCTCCTGATGGCGGCTGCAGCCGTCGCTCTCGTCGCATCGGCGCCTCCCGCGCTCGGAGCGAGCCCGAACTCGAACGCCTATCAGGATGCGTCCTGGTACCCGAAGTACCTCGTCGTCTCGACTGCCACGGCGTCGCTCTGTTCGACCGACAGCGGGTCCGTGCCCCAGCCGCCGTTCGGCGCGAACGTCGATGCGAGTCACGAATGCGGGTCACAGAGCGAGACCTCGATCGCCATCGACCCGGCGGACCCACGGAACGTGATCGCGGGGGCGAACGAGATCCAGCGGCTGCCGATGCGAGCGATGTACTCGACGGACGGCGGGACGACCTTCACCGGCGTGGATCTGCCCCTGCCGGCCGCCCGAACGAACCTTGGCTTCGACTTCGGGTCCGACCCGGGTCTCGCGTTCGACTCGGCGGGCAACGCCTACTACTCGTACATCGTCGTCTTCTTCGGGAAGGGCGGTGGCGTCAACGGGACCGAGATGGCCGTCGCGCACTCGACGGATCACGGCGCGACCTGGAGCGCCACGTACTTCCTCCCTGAGACCGGGAGCGGCCAGTTCAACGACAAGCCGATGATCACGGTCGACAGGGGTACCGCTCATCACGACCGTGTCTACGTCGCATGGGATCACGCGACAGGCAACTCGTCCTCGACCAAGAACGGCAATGACGTGCTCCTCTCCTATTCGGACGACGGCGGTGCCACCTTCTCGTCGCCCGTCTCGGTCAGCGGTCAGGTGACCGGCAAGACCGGTGGGATCGGCGCCGATCCGTTCGTGACGAGCGACGGGACGGTCCATGTCGCGTGGCAGGACTACGCCCACGGCCGGATCGTCGAGGCTGCCTCGACCGACGGCGGACAGACGTTCTCGGCACCGCACACGATCACCAGCGTCGGCGGCTTCGCGTTCGACGTGGCCGCCGAGAATGTGCGCGGCGCCCTGGTCTATCCAGCCTGCGGTTCGTTCGGGACCGCCCTGTACTGCTCGTACATGGACGGCAGCGCCGCGTCGACCACCGTCTCCGTGGCCAAGTCGACCGATGGCGGTGCGTCGTGGACGTCGACCGCCATGCCAGCGGGCGGGGATCAGTTCAACCAGTGGCTGGCGGTGGACGCCTCGACCGGCGCCGTGAACGTCGCGTACTACGCCACCGGCAGCCACGGCGCGGCACCGACGATCTACACCCTCGCCCGATCGACCGACGGCGGCGTCACCTACACCGCGAGCCCGATCGCGACGGCACCGACCGACGAGACGTGCTGCGCGCCCAGCGTCAACCTCGGAGACCAGTACGGCGACTACGAGGGGCTGGCCGCATGGAACGGCACCGTGCGTCCGGTCTGGACCGACCGGCGCCAGGGCGTCATCGACCTCGGCCTGCGCGAAGAAGTCTTCACGGCCACTCTCGCACCCTAGGGCAGGAGGTCATCCGATCGACGGTGCATGCCGTCGCCGCTGCTAGACTCATGCCGTACGGACCGGACCCGTCTGGCCCCATCGGAGGAGCTGCATGAACCCAGCAGTGATCATCGTCATCATCATCGTCATCGCCCTGGTCGTCCTGTTCATCGCGCTGTACAACGGACTGGTCCAGAAGCGACTGCGGATCGATGAGGCCTTCGCCCAGATCGAAGTCCAGCTGAAGCGCCGCCACGACCTCATCCCGAACCTCGTGAACGCGGTCAAGGGCTACATGGGGTTCGAGCAGAAGGTCCTGACCGACGTCACGAATGCTCGCGCCGCGGCCGTCGCCGCCGGCGCACAGGGACCCGCCCAGCAGGCCGCTGCAGAGAATGCCCTGACCGGAACCCTCCGCTCGCTGTTCGCGGTCGTCGAGAACTACCCCGAGCTCAAGGCCAACGAGAACGTCCTGGCTCTGCAGGAGCAGCTGACCACCACCGAGAACCAGATCTCGTTCTCGCGCCAGCACTACAACGCGACCGTGCTCGACTACAACACCAACATCCAGACCTTCCCGTCGGTGCTGATCGCCGGGATGCTGGGCTTCACCAAGCGTGACTTCTTCGACGCCGAGCCTGAGGCCGAGACGGTGCCCAACGTCGACCTCAGCCTGAGCTGACGGGTCGCCGCGGGACCTGACCGTGGCCCGAGAATCGTTCTACAGCCAGATCGCGGCGAACAAGCGCGAGTCGTTCCTGCTCGCGGCATTCGTCATCGTGGTCTTCGCCGCGCTCGGTTTCACCATCGGCTACGCCATCACCCGAAGCGCGGCCGGTGCGGCCGGGGTGACCGTGTTCGCCCTGGCCATCGGCGGCCTCACCGGCGTCGGCAGCTACTTCAGCGGCGACAAGCTGGTGCTCGCGGTCAGCCAGGCACGACCGGTCGATGCGGCCAGCGCGCCGCAGCTGATGAACGTCGTCCAGGAGATGGCGCTCGCGGCGAACCTGCCGATGCCCGCGGTCTACGTCATCGACGACACGGCACCGAACGCCTTCGCGACCGGCCGCGACCCGGCCCACGCGTCGATCGCGATCACGACCGGCCTGCTCGAGAAGCTCGACCGCGAGGAGCTCCAGGGGGTCATCGGCCACGAGCTGTCGCACGTCCGGAACTTCGACATCCGCTTCTCGCTGATCGTCGGCGTGATGGTCGGATCGATCGCGCTGCTGGCCGACTTCTTCCTGCGGTTCACGTTCTGGGGCGGCATGTCCGGTCGCCGCTCGGACCGCGACAGCGGCGGCAACGGCATCGCCGCCATCATCATGGTCGTGGCCATCGCCCTGGCCATCCTGGCCCCCATCATCAGCCGGTTCATCCAGCTCGCCGTGTCCCGCCAGCGCGAGTACCTGGCCGACGCGTCGTCGGTGGAGCTGACCCGTGATCCGTACGGCTTGGAGCGGGCGCTGGCCAAGATCGCGACCGACAAGGAGGTCCTCGAGGTCGCCAATCGCGGCACCCAGCACATGTACTTCACCAACCCGATCAAGAAGTTCGAGGCTCGCTCGTCGGGGCTGATGGACACCCATCCGCCGATCCTCGACCGGATCAATCGGCTGCGGCAGCTGACCGGCGACCCGCCGCTGCCGGCCGCCGACGCCGCCGCTCTGGCCGGGCTGGACTGAGCCTCGCGGGAGCCATCGCGTTGATGGCCCGTCGAGGCCCGTGGTATCCTCCGACCCGCCGACGGGCAGCCGACGGCTGGTTGACCATCGGGCCGAGATAGCTCAGTTGGTAGAGCACGCGACTGAAAATCGCGGTGTCGCCAGTTCGAATCTGGCTCTCGGCACCACCCACGCGGTGGGTGGATCTTCGGGCGGAAGTGGCTCAGTTGGTAGAGCATCACCTTGCCAAGGTGAGGGTCGCGGGTTCGAGTCCCGTCTTCCGCTCCATCCCTCCCTCTCGGACCGCTGCCCCTTCGTCTAGTGGTAGGACAGCGGACTTTGGATCCGTGAACCGAGGTTCGAATCCTCGAGGGGCAGCCAGCATCACGGCGTGAGCCCGTCCGCGGGACAATGCACATGGCGACGTGGTGAAGTGGCTCAACACGGAGGTCTGCAAAACCTCTATTCACCGGTTCGAATCCGGTCGTCGCCTCCACCTTCTGAGCACGAAACGACCCGCTGGGTGACCAGCGGGTCTTCGTTTGGTCGGCAGTTCGCATATGGCTCGGGTGTCGACCCAGGCTGCGGGCATCGTGACGGCTTGGTTCGCACGGTAGAGTGCGTCCGTGAGTATCACGAGCCGAGCGGCGACGGCGCGACAGGATCGTCCCTGATGGGCGTCCGGTACCGGAAGAGCATCAGGCTCGGTGGCGGCGTGCGGCTCAACGCGTCGAAATCCGGTTTCGGGGTGTCGGCAGGCATCCCGGGGTTCCGGGTAGGGGTCGGTCCGTCGGGTCGGGTTACCCGAACCGTTAGTCTGCCCGGCACTGGTATCTACAGCCGATCGACCATCGGAGGCGGCGGTCAGGGGTCATCGGCAGGACGGGCATCGACCGGACGCCGGCGGCTAATGTCGATCCCTGCCGCCCAAGCTCTGCACCTACTCCCGAAACCGGGCTGGCTTGCCTCCGCTGCAGACAAGCGCTACTACGAAGGCGTCCAGGCATACCTGACCGGCGACTACGCAAAGGCGTTCATGGCGTTCCGCGCCTGCCTGGCGGCCGAATCTCGGGCGGTCTCGGCGCACCTGTTCGCGGCCCTGTGCGTGGGCAAACTGGAGGGGCCGGACTCGGAGCAAATAACCCACCTCGAAGCTGCGGTGGCGAGCGCCGACCCGATACCGGACCGGCTCCAGCAGAAGTATCTGCCTGCCGGCTTCGTCGACCTCCAGCTCGGCGTGAACATCACCGACATGATTTCGGGGAAAGCGCCGTTCGACTCGGTCGGGGCAGCATTGATGCTCGCCGAGCTCTACCAGGAAGCAGGCCGCGTGGAGGATGCGATCGGCATCGTCCAGCAACTTCACGAGGCCGACCCACCGAACCAAGTCATCCGACTTTCACTCGCCGATTTGTACCTCGCTGATGGCGACCTAGAAGCGGTTCTGGAGGCCGCGTCGACGGCGGAGAACGACTCGGACGTCGGCGTTGCGCTGCTTCACATGAGGGGTGCGGCCATGGCCGCCCTGGGGCACAACGACGGCGCGCTCACGGCCTTCACCCAGGCGCTCGCCAAGACCGCAGGTCGTGACGCCGACCTGTTGAAGGTCGTGCGCTACGACCGCGCTCTGGCCTTCGAGGCGGCGGGCCAGAAGGCAAAGTCGAAGGCCGACCTGGAGCGCATCTACGCGGTCGACCCCACATTCGAGGACGTACACGCCCGTCTCGCGGCCCTTCGATGACGTCATCAGCGCTGGCCTGACGCTATGTAGTTGCGGCCAGCTCCACCGCGCCGACCGGGGCACGTGGCCTAGTAGCTTCGCTGAAAGCTTTCCGCGCGAACGTCGGGCCCGTTCGGCAACGGAGGCGAACGCTTCCTCTCACAAATAGAAGACCTGCGTCACCCCCGCGAACCCCGGGCCACACTGCGAAGCTTCGACGCATTGGGGAGTTTCGATCCGACCTCGAACTGCCCGGTGCGCCGCTGCACCGAGTCACCTATACGACGCGCGAAGGACGTTCGCGTCCCCTATGCTCCGCCTAACGACACGGCCCACGAAGCTGGGGCCTTCCCCAGCGCTGCCGTCCGCGGAACCGAGTGAAAAGGGAGTTCCAACATGCGCGGCAGCTCACTCCTGGTCGCCACCGGGGCGGCGACGCTGATCGCGCTGGCCTGCACCGGGACAGCCTTTGCCGACGGCATCTCCGGGGGCGGCGTCGACCTTGGTCCCGTACCACTCTGTGTCGGGCAATCGACGACCATCGTCGTGACGGTCCAGGCCCGGCGCTCGGCCGGTGTTCCGCAATTTCCCGCCGGCGCGACCCTGACCTTCTTGTTTGACTCCGTCGGCCAGCCCGCGAACGCCACGGTCGTGGTCACGATGCTGGATCCGACGATCGTCTTGCCCAACGACTGGACGAGCCAGCCCGATGGGACCCTGTCGAGTGACACGATGCAATATCAGGCGACGGTGACCGCCACTTCCCCTGGTACCTCCGCGGTGGAGCCGATCACATGGAGCCTTTCGTACAACGGGGTACCGTCGGGGGTAGGGTTCGCGCAACCTATCCAGCCGTTTACTACGGTCGATTGCACGCCGCCCACGGTCACCATCAACCAGGCGGCGGCACAGGCAGACCCGACCGGGAGCGGACCGATCCTGTTTGACGTCGTATTCAGCGAGCCGGTGACCGGGTTCACGGCCGCGGACGTGGTCCTCTCGGGGACGGCCGGGGCAACGACGGCGACCGTCTCGGGCAGCGGGCCGACCTACCAGGTGGCGGTCAGCGGAATGACGACCAACGGCACCGTCATAGCCACCATCCCGGCCGGGGCGGCTTTCGGTGCCGGCGTGAACCCGAACGACGTCTCGACCAGCACCGACAACACGGTCACCTTTGCCGTGGCGGCGCCGCCCACGCCCACGCCGACGCCGACGCCTACGCCGACCATGCCCACGGTCATGCCGACCAATCCGACGGGACCCCCCTCCGACACCGCGCAACCTGCGGAGACCACCGACCACGGCTCGGCCATGCCGCTCATCCTGCTCGCTCTGGCCGCGATCAGCGTGACGCTCCTCGTCGTGCCGCGACGCCGTCCACGGTGAGCGCCTAGCCTGACCACCGCCTCGGCCCCGGTCCCGGACTCGCGAACTCGCCTCATGTGGCCAGCTCGTTCGGGCCGACTCGGGCTAGGACGCTGCAGTCTATGGATGCAGCCGTTTGGGGGTTTGTCGGCGTCGTGATCCTGGACTCCCAAATCGTGGAGATGGGAGTCCTCTCCAACGCCGCCAATGATCGGCTCGGCGTGGTGCTGTGGACATTGCTGTAGGAGCTCGCCCCTGATACCTGTCCTCTAAAGTCACTATTCGCCCCGCGGACCTGCGCAAGGCGGGCATCGCTCGACCTGGCGATGGCCGTCGGGATCTGCCTCGGGCCGAGGTCGCCAGGCCTTATCTCGCGGACGCCTCGCGGCTCGCCCGGTCCATCTCGACCCAGCGATCGTTCCATGGTCCTTGGCCGTAGATCTTGTCGATCGCGACCCGGAAGGTCCAGCCGGACGGCATGTCCCGAGCCGGGTAGGTGGCACCCGGGCCGATGTACGACGGCGCGAGGTGGTCCATGACCGCGAGCGCGCCACCCTCTGCGACGCTCGCCCTGCCGGTGACGACCAGGTACGGATACAGGGCGGCGCCGTCGTACTCCTTCGCCTGGAAGGAGAGCGTGACGCGCGGATCGCGCCTGAGGCGAGCGGCCCGCTTGGCGTCGAAGAACGACGCGAAGACGATCTCGTCGCCGTCGAAGCCGGCCCAGCACAGGTTGACGTGCGGCTCGCCTTTCCGGTTCATCGTCACGACGTGTGCCCACAGGCCG